>NZ_CP102280.1:2301642-2610802 GCF_025150085.1 Dorea longicatena | reverse complement strand
TATGGAAGAAAAGAACATTGATGTGTATGTAGTACCGACTGCAGACTTTCATCAGAGCGAATATGTTGGGGAACATTTCAAAGCGAGAAAGTTCATTACAGGGTTCTCTGGATCAGCGGGAACGGCCGTGATCACAAAGACAGAAGCAAGACTCTGGACAGACGGACGTTACTTCATCCAGGCAGCAGCACAGTTGAAGGGGACAACTGTAGAACTTATGAAAATGGGTGAGCCTGGTGTGCCAGAGATGAATGCATATATTGAAGAGGTATTAAAGGAAGGAGAGACACTTGGATTCGACGGAAGAGTCGTATCTGTCGGTGAAGGAGAAGGTTATGCAGCCATCGCTAGGAAGAAGAATGCAAAAGTAAATTATCAGGTAGACTTAATCGATGAGATCTGGGAAGACCGCCCGGTATTATCCGAAGAGCCTGCATTTAATCTGGATGTAAAATATGCCGGAGAAACTGTTGCAAGCAAACTTGCAAGAATCCGTGAAGAGATGAAAGAAGCAGGAACCAATGTGCACGTTGTATCTACGATCGACGACATCTGCTGGACGTTAAATATCCGTGGAAATGATATAGACTTCTTCCCACTGGTATTATCTTATGGAATCATCACAATGGACAGTTTCGAGCTGTATATCGATGAGAAAAAATTAGATGACAAGTTAAAAGCCAAACTTGCAAAAGATGGCGTAAACTTACACCCATACAACGACATTTACGAAGACGTGAAGAAATTTGGCAGTGATGTGATTGCAATGATCGATCCTGGAAAACTGAATTATGCATTGTTCAACAATATTCCTAAAAATGTTAAGACAGTAGAAAAGAGAAATCCGGCAATTCTCATGAAAGCAATCAAGAACCCGGTTGAGATCGAGAACATCCGCAAGGCACAGATCAAAGACAGTGTTGCGCATGTAAGATTCATGAAATGGCTGAAAGAAAATGTTGGCAAGATGAGGATCACAGAGATGAGCGCATCTGATAAATTGGATGAATTCCGTGCTGAGATGGGCAAATTTATCCGTCCAAGCTTTGAACCAATCTCTTCATTTGGAGAGCATGGTGCGATCGTACACTACACATCTTCACCGGAGACAGATGTAGAGTTAAAAGAAGGACAGTTATTCTTAACGGATACAGGAGCTGGATTCTATGAAGGTTCCACAGATGTAACCAGAACTTACGCACTCGGCGAAGTTCCGCAGATCATGAAAGATCACTTCACATTGGTTGCGATCAGTAACTTACAGCTTGGCAGTGCAAAATTCCTGGAAGGTTCTACCGGTATGATTCTTGACATCCTTGCAAGAAAACCATTCTGGGACAGAGACTTAAACTTCAACCATGGTACAGGACACGGAGTCGGATACCTTCTGAACATCCACGAAGGACCTGCAGGTTTCCGCTGGAAATATCGTAAGGGTGAGACAGAAGTATTACAGGAAGGCATGGTCATCACAGATGAGCCTGGAATCTATATTGAAGGATCTCACGGAATCCGTCTGGAGAACGAACTGTTGACCTGCAAAGGAACATTGAATGAATATGGTCAGTTCATGTACTTCGAAGCAATCACCCTGATTCCAATGGATCTGGATGCGATCAATCCGGATATTATGACACAGGAAGACAAGAAACTGTTGAATGATTATCATGCAAAAGTATACGAAGTGATTGCTCCTTACCTGAACGAGGAAGAGCAGGAGTGGCTGAAGAAATACACAAGAGCTATTTAACCTGTGAGGACGGATTTTTCAGCGTTTTGTTTCTAAATGAGAAATGATATTCATATAATGAATTGACAAAGATGAAAATGCTTAGTAGAATCTAAGTTAGTTACAACTAACTTAGATTCTACTAAGTAAAGGAGTTCATTATATATGAAGCGGAAATCCAAGAATCAATCCAAGAATAAGACACTTAATTTCCTGCGTTATCTGGGGCCGGGGCTTCTGGTTACGGTAGGATTCATAGATCCGGGAAACTGGGCTTCGAATATTGCGGCGGGATCAGGTTTCGGATATGAGTTATTATGGATGGTGACATTATCTACAGTTATGCTGATCGTACTGCAGCATAACGCGGCACATCTGGGAATTGCAACCGGACTGTGTCTGTCGGAAGCGGCGAGCAGATATATGCCAAGGCTGTTAAAAGACCTGATACTTCTGACTGCAATGCTTGCGGCGGTAGCAACGGCGATGGCAGAGATACTTGGAGGAGCGATTGCGCTGCAGATGTTGTTCCATATACCAATCAGACTGGGGAGTATCCTGATCCTGGTTCTGGTATTATTCTGTGCATTTACGAATGCATATAAGAGAATAGAAAAACTGATCATATTATTCGTGTCGCTGATTGGATTTTCTTTTTTATTCGAAGTTGGAATTGCGAAGATCGACTGGGGAGCAGCTGTGGTCGGATGGGTGAAACCGTCATTCCCGTCGGGAAGCATGCCGGTGATCTTAAGCGTATTAGGGGCGGTGGTGATGCCGCATAATCTGTTTCTGCATTCGGAGATTATTCAGAGCAGACAGTGGAATCTGGAAGACAGTTCGGTGATCGAGCAGCAGTTGAAGTATGAATTTAAAGATACATTATTTTCCATGATCATTGGATGGGCAATCAACAGTGCGATGATCCTGATGGCGGCAGCGACGCTTTATCAGAACGGAAGTGGAAAACAGGTGGATGATCTGACTGTTGCGGGAAAGATGCTGTCGCCTTTGTTGGGAAATGCGGCAACGGTGGTCTTCGCACTGGCACTTTTGCTGGCGGGTATCTCATCCAGTATCACTGCAGGAATGGCCGGTGGAACGATATTTTCCGGAATCTTTAACCAGCCATATGATATTAAGACAAAGGAAACAAAAAGAGGAGTACTGCTGACGATGATTCCGGCGGCGGTGATCATCCTGTTTATCAGACAGCCATTCGAAGGTCTGGTATATTCCCAGATGCTGCTTGCCGTCCAGCTTCCAGTTACAATATTTACACAGATATATCTGACGGCTTCGAAAAAGGTAATGGGAAAATATGTGAACAGCAGACGTTTGAATTTTTTGCTTCTGGTGATTGCTGTGATTGTAACAGGGCTGAATATAGCATTGCTTTTTGTATAGACAGGAAGAACAGAATAAGAAGAAAGAAAAACCGGGCACTGTATAGAAACAGGCTCGGTTTTTTTGTATCAATTATTCGGTTACAGCGGAAGCGGCAACGTTTTCTTTCTCAGGAAACATCTTTCTGAAGATCAGACGGATGAATGGTCCGCAGTAGAAGATCTGCCAGAAGAAAGCAACTGGGAAGTTCATGAATGTTGTCTGACACCAGGTAGCGATCACATTACTTCCTGCGTTCTTGAACAGAATCGTTGCAACAAGACTCATGCAAGGACACATGATGCATACGATCATGGAAGAGATTGCAAGCGTGATGAAGATTGGTCTGTCCTGTGGTGTAACGATACGGAAGGCAAGCATATGTGCAAGTTTGTCAACGAAAGCAAATTCCAGAACGAAGGCAACCGGCCACATGATTTTCAGTTCGCCGAAAGCCATCAGGAATACTTCGTTGCTCATTCCTCCCACATTCAGGCAAATATTGTAGCAGATCATGACGTATACCATCAGAAATGACATCATTAATGTAAAAATAACGTTTTGAAATAGATTTTTTGGCATAATTTTTGTTCTCCTTTTTATGTAAATATTTAAAAATGGGTACAAAAAAGACACTTGTGTTGTTCGTTAATCAAGCATACACTTGTGTCGTTTCCAATTAAACCAAAATCATCTTATGTTTTTGTCCGAATATGAATTATACATAATAACTGTTTTAAAATCAAGTATTTTTTTTAAAAACATGGCATCTGGCAGGAAATAACAGGTGGTTTTTCTTGACGGGAACAGACATTACAGTTAAGATGTTCTAGGAACATTTTTACGGCTGAAATATGCCGGTATTTTTGGAATAAAAAAGATTCAGAAAAAGGAAGGAACAAAGGAAGAATAGTATGAAAGATTGGAATGAAGTAGTATTAGTACCAGAGTTTAATGAACAGGGTGTTGCCTGCTACCGTCTGGACGGGGGCGACTATCTGAATGAGTATTACATTGTGTCGGAAGCAGAATCGAGAAAGCTTCTGAATGTACCGGAAGTTGTAGGATACGAGGTATATGACTGCCTGATTCCATCTACTTCACAGATGCTGTACTATCTGAAAGAACAAAAGAAAGTTACAACAGCCAATATTCTTTCTATCTTAAGAGGGGCACTGAATTATCCACTGGAGGAAAGCTGTTACAGAGAGCATATCCGTGTGCATGACATCAGCTTCTTATCCAGTGAGCGTGTGTTTGAGGAAGATGAGATTGCAGGACTGGAGATCAAATACAGCAAGCTTACGATGGTTCCTGACAGCACTCTGATGATCGGAGATATTATTGCAAGCGGGGAGACACTGATCCACTGCCTGCGTTACGTGACAGATTTTTACAGAGACCACGGAACAAAGCTTCGCAACATCATCATCTTTACGATCGGTGGAACGAAGGGGATTGAGATCCTTGAGAAGCTGACCGAAGAGATTCGTGAGTTCTGGCCTGAGTTCGAAGGATTCATTACGGTCTATTACGAAGGAATCTTCAGTACTTATCAGGACAAAGGTGTATCCGGAATCAATCTGCCGGATGTTGATTTCTACTGGAAGGGTGGAATCGTTGCACCGGAATTCAGAAGAGAGACACTTTCTATGTGTAGTCCGTTATTTGAAAAATGCATCATTTACGATGGTGGTGCAAGACGTTACGAGATCCATGAGCATGTAGAAGAAGTGCTGGAATTCTGGAAAGGCATCAGAGACCGTGCCGATCGGATTGATTTCGCAAAACTTCTGGAAGAAAAGCTTGGATATGAACTTCCGGTAAGCTACGAGGACTGGATTCATTATAATCATTATGAGAAGATCCGCCCGGCCGATACCAAATGGCTGTACCGCCAGGAACAGGGCTATGTAGAAAGCATGAAGAATATTACATTAAAAGAACTTGCAGAGCAGCGGATCGGTGAATTTACAGATGCATTGAGAAAATATATTTTGTAAAAGATATATCTGGTAAATAACGTTTTACGGGAGCTATGCTTTACAGGAATAAGTGTGGGCATCAGATGCATTAAGTTGACAATGGAATGAGAAAAGAATCGGGAGATAAAAATGAAAAAAGAAAATACAACAGAGAAGGTAACAGACATCGATTACGCACAGTGTGCCGTACCGGCAGAGGGAAGAAAAGGATTTCTGACCATGTTCATGATCATGTTGGGATTCACATTTTTCTCGGCAAGTATGTGGGTCGGACAACAGCTTGCGGAAGGACTTGATTTCTATGGATTTATCAAGTCACTGATCCTTGGCGGAATGATCCTGGGACTGTATACAGGACTTCTTGGATATGTAGGCGCAAAGACAGGACTTAGTATGGATCTTCTGGCGAAGCGTGCATTTGGAGAGAAAGGATCTTATATTTCTTCGGCAATGATCAGCTTTACACAGATCGGTTGGTTCGGAGTAGGAGTTGCGATGTTCGCAATTCCGGTCGCGAATGAATTGCTTGGCGGCAGCAAAGTCGCTATGTGGGGACTTGTTATCGTAGCAGGTGGATGTATGACGGCTTCGGCATATTTTGGAATCGATTCATTGACACTGATCAGCTATATTGCGGTTCCGTTGGTAGCGGTTCTTGGTACAGTCGCTATGATCCTTGCAGTGCAGAGAGGCGATGGAACGATCATCGACCAGTTTGCCAAATCAAGCGGAACGATCAGTGTGATCGGAGGAGCCGGAATGGTGGTTGGTTCATTCGTATCAGGTGGAACTGCGACACCGAACTTTGCGAGATTTGCCAAAGATGCGAAGTCAGGAACGATCGCAACAGTTGTAGCGTTCTTTATCGGAAATTCCCTGATGTTCTTCTTCGGAGCGATTGCATATATCTTCGTTGGCGGAAATGACATCTTTGAAGTCATGATCCGTCTGAACCTGTTCTACCTTGCAATCCTGGTACTGGGGCTGAACATCTGGACAACGAATGACAACGCATTGTATTCATCAGGACTCGGTCTTGCGAATATCTTCAATCAGAAGAAAAAGCCGATGGTACTGATCGCAGGAATCGTTGGAACACTGTTGTCTGTATGGCTTTATTATAATTTCTGTAACTGGTTAAATGTACTGAACTGTACACTTCCACCGGTTGGTATCATCCTGGTAATCTCTTATTTTATGAATCAAAAAGATTACGAGAAAACGGATGAGAATCTGGAGACAGTCAACTGGTTCGCCGTTGCCGGTGTTGTGATCGGTGCAATCGTTGCAAACGTGGTATCCTGGGGCATTGCATCCATCAATGGAATGGTGGTTGCGGCTGTCTGCTATGTGATCGGGCAGATGGTGAGGAAGAATGAAGCCGGAAATGAGTGCATTGATTCGTAATTTGATACTAAGGATGAACTCGAAGCGTTCATTAAGGAAAAAGCACTTTCATAAATATAAGAGATCCACCTATTATACAAGATAGATCAGCTAGTTCAGCTAGTGATCATGTCGTTGTATGACAGGTGGATTTTTAATTGCCATGCATTCGGAAGAAGCTGTCGGTGGCAGGTTCTGTAGATCGCTATGCAGCAGGTTAAAATTCAATTGCTCTCTTAACAGCATCGATATCTCCAGTAAATAAGATGCTTTCCATTCCAAGTTCTTTACTTGCAATGACATTTTCCACCGTGTCATCGATAAAGAAGCATTCTCTCGGCAGAAGGTTAAATTCATTGAACAGATGATAATAGATATCGTGCCCCGGTTTTGCCATTTTAAGCGGAGCAGAGAACACGATGCCGTCGAATTCTTTCAGGATCGGATGATCTTCCAGTGCGCGTTCCGCAAAACGGGTGGAGGCATTGGAAAGCAGGTAGATCGGAACCCCGCGGGCTTTTAATTCTTTGATGAATTTCCATGTCTCCGGAAGCGGGTCGACATACTGGAACCAGTTCTCGAAGAAATCACGGGCAGTATCTTTCAGATGGTCCGGAAGGCCTGCAATCGTATCTTCGGCATTCTGGTCATAGTCAATAGTTCCGGCATCTAAAGCTACCCAGTTTTTAAAGATGGCATCAGCAAGAATATCATAATCTTCCGGTGTAGAAGCAAATTTCCCCAGAATATAGTCTCCTTTAAATTTTCCGATTACATTTCCAAAATCAAAAATAATATTCTTGTATTTCATCTTAAGTTCCTCCCTGTATTTTATACAGCCTGTTTTATATTTTTATAAACACTATTATAGCCTTATAGATAGAAGGAATCAATATATGAATGATAAATAACATGTCAATATAAGTATGATTAATAGAAGGATGTCAGGTTTTTGCGAGATTGACAATCATCGGGAAAGTGTATATGATTTTCGGTAGGACTGTAAAAGGAAAGAGAGATTATTATGGAAATCAGTATACTTTTAATGGAACAGATCGCAGAACTGTTTCTTATGATCCTGATGGGATATATTATTGTAAAGACAGGATTGTTAAAGGGAGAAGACAGCAAAGTCATTTCTAAAATTGTATTATATTTAGTTATTCCGTGTGTGATCATCAATGCATTTCAGGTGGATTATACAAGTGAAAAGGTGAAGGAACTTTTGCTGGTATTTGCAGCGTCGGTATTATTACAGGTTATATTACTGGCAGCAGTATGGGGTGCCGGAAAGGTATTGAAACTAAATGAAGTAGAGACGACATCCATCTATTATTCAAATTCGGGTAATTTGATCGTACCGCTGGTGACTTTTATTCTGGGAAAAGAATGGGTATTATATGGTTGTGTGTTCATGAGTGTCCAACTGGTATTTCTGTGGACACATGGCAAGAATACGATCAGCCGGGAAGGAAAGTGGGACTGGAAAAAGATTGTCTTTAATGTAAATATGATTTCGGTATTTGCAGGAGTTGTATTATTCTTTACAAAGATCAGACTGCCGGAAATCGTAGATCAGGCATTGAGTTCTGTGGGCAGTATGATCGGTCCGGCGAGTATGATCGTAACGGGAATGCTGATCGCAGAGATGAATCTTAGGAATATATTTGAAAATGTAAAAGTGTATTTTATTTCATTTCTGAGACTGGTCGTGATACCGGTGATATCATTGGCAATTTTAAAAATAAGCGGGCTTGTGAACATACATCCGGATGGAAAAAAATTACTGTTGATCGTATTCCTTGCGGTGATCACACCGTCTGCTTCAACGATCACGCAGATGTGTCAGGTGTATGGAAATGATTCGAAATATGCCAGTGCGATCAATGTTATGACGACATTGTTATCAATCATAACGATGCCGCTTATGGTGCTTCTGTATCAGACGGTGATGTAGAGAGGAAACAAAAATGGAAAGCGTGAATTTAAAAGCATTAACAAAGACAGAGATCTTCGCAGGGGCAACGGAAGAAGAAGTATCTTCTATGCTGAATTGCTTAAGTGCGAAGAAGAAGAAATACCAGAAAGATGAGATCATCTTTCATGCGGGGGATATTGTCTCATCGATCGGTGTTATGTTAAAAGGAAATGCCCTGATTGAAAACGATGATATCTGGGGAAACAGAAGTGTCCTGGATTATGTAAAAGAAGGTCAGATTTTCGCAGAGACGTATGCCTGTGCACTGGATGAGAAGCTGATGGTCAATGTAATTGCGATGTCTGACTGCGAAGTGTTATTTCTGGATGTGAGAAAGATCTTAAAAGTGTGTCCGAATGCGTGTGAGTTTCATCAGAATCTGGTGCAGAACCTGCTTGCGATATCGGCGCAGAAGAACCTGAATCTGTCCAGACGCATCTTTCACACTTCATCGAAGACGATCCGTGGCAGACTATTGTCTTATCTGTCTTATCAGGCAATGGAGCGTGAAAAGGAAGAGTTCGATATTCCGTATAACAGGCAGCAGCTTGCAGATTATCTGGGAGTAGACCGGTCGGCAATGTCGAATGAACTGGGGAAAATGCAGAAGGACGGGCTGATCGAAGTGAAGCGGAATCATTTCCGGATATTGGATGTGGATTGATGAAATGGATTTAAAATGGATTTAAAATGGATTGAAAATGATTGAATATAAATGGAATATATGATAGTATATATACTAAGAAATAAGTATTACTTCTAAAAAAAGGTGTATAACCAGGCTTGTTATAAAGGAGTGTGCGCCATGAATATTCAAGAAATGAAAGAAAAGAAAAAGGAAAAAGGATACACCAATGAACAGATTGCGGAGCTTTCCGGGGTACCACTTGGAACCGTGCAGAAGATTTTTGGAGGTGCGACAACTTCACCTCGTTATGATACATTGAAAGCTTTGGGAAAAATTTTTTTGCCGATGGAACGGGAACGGTATTATGCATCTGTTGTAAAGGATGCAAGTGCAGCATATACAGTGAAGCGGCAAGGAGAGTATACGGTAGAAGATTATTACGCTCTTCCAGATGAGCAAAGAGCAGAACTGATTGATGGTGTGCTCTATGATATGGCGTCACCGGAAACATTACATCAGATGGTGGGAGGATATATTTACGCAAGGTTTCTTGAATTTATTTCCAAAAATAAAGGAAATTGCATACCATTAATAGCTCCGTTGGATGTACAGCTTGACTGTGATAATAAGACGATCGTGGAGCCGGATGTGATGATTGTATGTGACCGGGACAAACTATATAAGAATCGGATATATGGTGCGCCGGATTTTATATTAGAAGTATTATCAAAGTCTACGAGAAGAAGAGATATGGTTATAAAGCTTCAGAAATATGCGAATGCAGGAGTAAAAGAATATTGGATGGTAGATATAGAAGGAAGACGTGTATTCGTATATATTTTTGATGAAGAAAATTATCCAGTGATCTATGGCTTTGATTCTAAAGTACCAGTATATATATGGGGTGGACAATGTGAGATTGATTTCTCAGAAGTTTACAATTATATCCGTTTTCTGATTGAAAGCTAAGCAAAGGTAAGATACAATGGAGATGCGAAGGAGGGGAGCGGAAGATGGCAAAATTACTTACGGCGGCGACACCGATATCCTATTATCTCGTTGTAGTAAATATTGTTGCATTTATTTTATATGGAACGGATAAAGCGAAAGCAATGCATCATCAGTGGCGGATCAAAGAGGCAGTGTTGATAGGGATTGCGTTTGTCGGCGGTGCATTTGGTGCATTTGCCGGGATGATTGTATTTCATCATAAGACAAGAAAGATGAAATTCCGGATCTTAGTTCCGATCGCTATTATCATCTGGCTGACCCTTGGCGGATTCCTGGCAGGACGTGATGTGGTAGGATTGACGAAGACAGACCGGCCAAAGAATGAATATAACGGCACAGAGATCACACCGTATCATAGCAGTGTGGATAAAGATGGTGACGGTACGGATGATCAGACCGATATTTTGACGAATGCATTGGTTTACGTGAAGAAGCGGCCGATTTACAAGAGCAGATATTATCAGACCGGTTATCCGGATGACAGATATGGTGTCTGTACAGATGTTGTCGGATATGCGCTTAAGAAAAGCGGATATGATCTGCGGGAACTGGTAGACGAAGATATCAGGAAGAATCCGAAGGATTATGATATCGATGAGCCGGATAAAAATATTGATTTCCGAAGAGTAAAGAACCTGAAAATATATTTTGAACATACAGCGATCAGCCTGACCACGGATGTAAATGACATTGAACAATGGCAGGGCGGCGATATTGTAGTGTTCAAGAATCATATCGGGGTGATTTCTGACAGACGGAATGTGGAAGGTGTACCATATGTGATTCATCATAATGATCCGTATCAGAAGAATTATGAAGAAGATATCCTGCAGGAGAGAACGGATATTGTCGGGCACTTTAGAATATCGTAGTGGCAAAGCACTGTGAAATATTACCGGATTTCACAGTGCTTTTTTAGTGTAGTTTTCAATATGTCTTTTTATGACAATTCTTTTAATAATAAAGGCCGCTCATCTGGTGTTGTATTCTCAGCAATCACATCACGGACATTCTGCATACGCATATCCAGGTCGGCACTGATCTGTGCGCACGCAAGCATTTCATCCTCCAGATATTTTGCTTTGTCAGCCGGGATATCTTTCTTGTAACGCAGTTTATGTTCCAGACTTGCCCAGAAATCCATCGCAATCGTACGAAGCTGTATTTCTACAGTCATGTTACGTTTTCCGTCCTGTAAAAAGATTGGTACACTGACGATCAGATGAAGACTGCGGTATCCGCCCGGTTTTGGATTCTTGATGTAGTCTTTCTTCTCAAGAAGTGTGATGTCGTCCTGGGAAAGTAGGCAGTCCGCAAGCATATAGATATCATCCAGAAAAGAACAGATGACACGGACACCGGCAATATCATGGATATTTTCTTCAATAGAAGAAAGGGTGAGCGGTATATCCTTTTTACGGATCTTTTTGATCAGGCTTTCCATGGATTTGACACGGGATTTGATATCTTCAATCGGATTGCGGTCATATTCCAGGGAATACTGTTCGTTTAATACTTTGAATTTTGTCTCTACTTCCATGATGGCACATTGATAATAGGACATCTGTTTCTCTATTGGTTTCATATTTTTATTAACAAAATCCAGAAATTCGTCAGACATCAGACTGTTTCTGACGAAGCGTTCTTTGCGTTGTTCGATAAATGTCTCAAGGGGTCTCATGTTGCATTTCTCCTTTCGTTATCCAAAAATATTTTAGCATATCTGTAGTTGAAATTCTATCAACAGAGGGAAGCTTTTATGGGGGAATGCGACAATGTGAAAGAGGTGTATTAGTTGCACAAAATCAAGTCCAACAGTCGGATGTGTTCACATGCAAAAGTTTTCGTGGTAAGATAAATGACATAACATAAGATATAAAGAAATAAATCATAAGGAAGTGTAAGTTTATGAATTCCAGATACAAAGGAATATTTTTTATTACATTATCGGCGTTATCATTTGCATTTATGAATGCGTTCGTAAGGTTATCCGGTGATCTGCCTTCGGTACAGAAGAGTTTTTTCAGAAATCTGGTAGCTTTTTTTATTGCGCTGATCATGATCATAAGAAGCAAGGATGGATTCAAAATCGAAAAAGGAAATCTGAAATATATGATTCTGCGTGCGACATTCGGTACGGTGGGAATCTTGTGTAATTTCTATGCGGTGGATCATCTGGTGCTGTCGGATGCATCGATGCTGAATAAGATGTCGCCGTTTTTTGTAATTATCTTTTCGTTTTTATTGCTGAAAGAAAAGATGAGTCCGGCACAGGCACTGGCGGTTGCGGGTGCATTTATCGGAAGCTTATTTGTAATCAAACCGACATTTACGAATATGGCACTGGTACCGTCACTGATCGGACTGTGCGGCGGGATCTGCGCAGGTATTGCTTATGCGATGGTGCGTATCCTTGGGCAGAGAGGACAGAAAGGTTCTTCGGTTGTAATCTTCTTCTCGGGATTCTCGTGTGTGGTTACACTGCCATATCTGCTTCTGGATTTCCATCCGATGAGCGGCTTGCAGATCTTAACGCTTCTAGGTGCGGGACTTGCGGCTGCAGGCGGACAGTTCGGAATTACGGCGGCTTATTATCATGCACCTGCGAAAGAGATATCCATTTATGATTATTCGCAGATTATTTTTTCGACGATCCTCGGATTCTTTCTGTTCGGGCAGGTGCCGGATAGGTATAGCGTGTTGGGGTATGTGATCATATGTGCGATGGCACTTTGGATGTTTGTGTATAATAAGAACCGGGAGTGAGTTGCTATTTAATGCATTAAGCGGTTGATACCGAAAGTGTACAAAAAATCCGGAAAATCAAGGCTTCCACCTCAACTTTCCGGCTGCACACAAAGGTTACAACCCTCTATTGAATTCATTATCATTGGCCAAGCACGACATGAGAAAGACTTGATGCTCTGTTTGTCGCGTATATGGAGTGATGTTTAGAAAAACTTAGGGTGTTCAAATCTCCGTTAAAGGCATGGAACGAATTGTTTGAGCGAAACGAGTTATGAGTGGAATGCCTTTGCTTTTAGGAGATTTGGACATCCTTAGATTTTCTTACATCACGGAATCTTAGTAGCAAACAGAGCACCAAGTTTTTCTCATGGACTGAGAGGCCGCGATAATTAATTAAATAGAAAACTGATTTAATAATTCCTCAATCTTTGCCTGCAATTCCTCCACGGAATGCTTCCGTGACCGCGCACATTCCTGTGCCTGGCATCCGCAGATGATGCATTTACGGTAGGTGCCGCGGGATAACTTCATACCGTCAGTTCCAATGACATCCATATCAAAGAGCCGTCCGAGAGGATGGCTTTCTTCAATTTCAGTAGCAAGTGTCTTGATATCTTCGGCGGGTGCATCCAATGCCATGATCAGTTCATCACCGGAAGGTTCGTGGAATTCTTCGGTGTGAAGGATTGTTATATTGTGAGCAGAAAGAGCTTTTAATAATTCTGCTTTTCCGGAATCAAAAGCTTTCCGGATCAGTTCGTTGGTTTTTACCGGTCCTGGGATGTTCATGCAAAAAGACAGGACTGGTTTATCATATTTACTGATCAGTTCGTTCTGGATGCTTACACGCCGGTCGCGGCAGTTCATCATATCTGTGATAGTTACGTTTATTCCGTTCATATTGAAAGAATTCCTTTCGTATCAAAAGTATATATTTAAATTGAGTTTACATAGTATATTCTTTGTAATCATTATAAGATTTTACCAGTAAATTTTCCAGAAAAAGAATATTTGATTATATATAAAAACAAAGGCTGCAGCTGTTACATGGCTGCAGTCTTTTCCGTACCTTAATAAATATTAAGAAAACCCCACTCTCTCCTGTAAGGTTCCAAGACTATGATAAACCCATAAAGAGATAAACAAAGTCACAAGATAAATGAAAGAGGAGGATACAAACATGGAGATCAAAAGACCTGCAATAGCGGGAACATTAGAATCCAGTGACTGTCAGGTAATGGTAGAGGCCGGAGAAGGAAAGATCGACCTGTCCTTAGACAGTGCAGTAATCAATCAGTATGGCAATCAGATCCGCAAGGTTGTCCTTGAGACACTCTTCTTCGGTCTGATGCCGATCCTGATCAGCATCGCTGGAGAATTCGGAGTCGAAGCAACACACATTGCGATTGTTATGGTTGTATGCCGTAACTGTGCAACATTTATCAGTCTTGTCGTGCCTGCAACCTTCCTTGGTGTCGGTCTTGCGGGTGTTGAGATCAAAGATCATATTAAGAAATGTTTCTTCTGGATATGGGGGTGTCAGCATTATCTGTCTGATATCCGGACTGATCCTGGGTGTGATCAAATTATAGACATTATCAATTATATTGTTATTCCTCATAAAGTTTTACCATTGCAGGACTTAAGGGTATTGGTTCTGCAAAAAGGGATCGGTCTGGATGGGCCGGTCCCTTCTCTCCGTGTTTTGGGGGGTTAATGCATCAGGCTGCGGTTACCAGGTCTTTCTCGTGGACTGAGAGGCCACAATGAAGCAATTAATAATGTATCACATTCTCCTCATTTCTTATCCGTGCAATCACATCCTTTGCCTCTTCACTTTCAAAATACCGCAGCGTACTTTCCGGCACGAGTTTCTTCAATGTATTCATATCATTATCCTTAATCGCCTGCCGTACAGTAGAAGCGCTGATGGCTTTTTCACCATCAGTTTTTCTTGGAACGATCACGCATTCAATGCCGTTTCCCGGTAGTTTTTCTGACATGATATTATTATAGATTCCAGTAACCAGACTGGTTGGTTCTTCGCCGACGTAGCGGCGGTTGATGCCGAGTGTCCGTGCGATTTCGGTGAAGACGGTCAGATCCAGCATAGCATGGCTTTCGATGACTGCATTTTCATCTTTCTGGAAATAGCTCGGGAAGGTTGCATTACTGATGATGTACGGGCCGCTGTCGTGATAGCAGATGTTATCAAGATGTGCGGTCCCTTCCATTACGAGCTGTTTTCGAACCTTGAACGGAACAAGGCTTGCATCTTCGCTTACGATGAAAAGATGCAGCAGGTCATTTTCGCGGGCTGCTTTTTCTACTAGATACTGATGACCGAGAGTGAACGGATTGGCGTTCATGACCAGGGCGGCAACCTTACGGTTTGTAGCAGATGTGCTTTCTGTAAGAGTCTGAAGTTGCAGGGCAGAAGAATCTTTCAGTTTCTTCAGATAATTTTTAAACCCTGTCCGTCTGTTTTCCATGAACACGATCTGTCCGTCAATTCTTGCTATTTCATAGAATCCGAGATCGCCGAAGAATTTGGCCGAAGAACATTTCGTATAGAGGAACAGGTGTGTATTTCCGCGGTTAAATTGTACTTCGATCAGATGTGAGATGATTTGGTTCATAAGTCCTTCGCCCTGATGGTCGGAACCTACGGCAAGACAGCGTAGTGTATTGCCGAAGCAGCTTCCGGTGGCGATGATATTCATCTCATCATCGTACATGCCGCACGTATAATCAAGGTTGGTATCCAGGCGGATTTCCTCAGCCTGAAGAAGAGCGGTGACACCCTGAATTGCAGTTTTATCAGAGTGTGAAATCTGTGAAATATAGTAATCAGACATAATGTTTCCTTTCTGTATCTTTCTGTATGTATAGAGTTGCTTTCATGCGGATGATATGCTGCTTCTAGTGTAACATATAGCATAGGCAGCATAGCCAATAAAATATTAGAATTATCATATAATAAAAAGATAATGCGGGAAAGTTTTCTTAATAAATTATAAGAAAAATCTTTCCCGCTGTTCAGCTTCTGGGTGTAGAATATAGCTTAAATATAAAAGAAGACAGAAGTCAGGTAAAAGAACAGGTATAATCGAAACCGTTCTTATGAGAAATTCTGCATAAAGCATACGCAAAAAGGAGAGAAAGAAGAAAAAATATAAGAACTTCTAAGACGGGTATTACAAACTGTTATTACATTTTACAATAATTTTGTTGACTTATAGAAAATCCATGATATGATTCAAATGTTGGATTTAGAAAATGGAAATTTTATGAATAGAACAAGGGGTAAAAAAGATGGATTATAACAAGATTGTACAGGGAATCCTGGACATCGGAGAAGCGATGCTTCAAAGTGGTGCAGAGAATTTCCGACTGGAAGACAGCTTTTACCGCATGTGCAGAAGCTATGGATTTAAGAGATCGGATGTATTTGTCATTCCGAGTAATATACAGGTGACGGTAGAGACACCGGAAGGAGAGATCATTACACAGATCCGGCATATCGAGTCATCAGAACCGAATTTTGATCAGCTGGATTACCTGAACAATCTGTGCAGATATGTCTGTCAGCATACACCGGATGAAAAAGAGATGCGAGAGAAATATCTCGAAGTCATCAATCGTGAACCGCAGAAGCGAATTACAAGATATGCAGCAGGAATCATGGGTGGAACCGGATTTGCGGTATTCTTCGGCTGTAACGTCTGGGATGCGATTGTTGCATTGATCGTATCGGTGATGATCGTGGCCGTCGGTGACTGGCTGGCAAAGCGTGAAAGCAACTTAATGGTTTATAATGCTATTCTTTCGTTCATATCAGAAGTGATCATTATAGTGGCATTGAAGATGGGAGTTGCAGATCATCCGGACCGTATTATGATCGGTATCGTTATGCTGCTGATCAGTGGACTGGGCACGACGAATGGAATCCGTGATCTCCTTCAGAGGGATTTTATCTCTGGATTTATTAATATCATGAACTCGTTCCTTGGAGCTGCCGGAATCGCATTCGGAATCGGTCTTGCGATCATGTTGTTCCATGAAGGATATTCCGATCATTTTATCCTGAATCACAGTGTACCAATCCAGCTGATCTCCTGTACGGTTGCATGTACGGGATTTGCTTTCTGGTTTAAGATCAGAGGAAAGCAGGTATGGTATAACAGTATCGGAGCATTCTTTACCTGGGCAATCTATGTTGTGGTATTTGCACTGAAGCCAAGCAATTTCCTGGCAACGATGATCGCAGCAGTATTCGTTGCATTTTACGCATTTATCATGTCCAGAGTGAATAAGGCACCTTCAACGATCTTTCTGACAGCATCGGTATTCCCGCTGATTCCGGGACCGAATCTGTACTATGTAATGTATGGATGTGTCAGTCAGGATCCACAACTGGCATTCGATGAGACGATTGTTCTGATGGCAACCTGTCTTGCAATTGCATTCGGATTTATCATCGTAGATGTGGCATCCAGAAGTATCATGTATGCACTGAAGAGAGAATATCATATCGGTAAGAGTGCATTGAATCTTCCTCTGATCGGTGGAAAGAAATAATTATAGAAATAAAAAATAGAAATAAGCAGAGAGTCTGAGAGTATGCTGGAAGAGAAGCAATCTTTTCCTGTATATTCTCAGATTTTTTAAACCATAGTATGCAAGAGAAACTGCCAGTGGCAGGAACTGCAGATATGAAAAGCTACGGGAAAAGATGCAGGAAAATACGCCGGTACAGATGTATCACAGACACAAATAATTTTCAGGAATCTGTGTTCCCCTGCTATATTAAAATGAAAAAGTGTGTGTTAAACTGAGCTTATACAGAACGTACTACATATATTGAAAATAAAGAAAAATAGGGAAATATAAATGGAAACAAACGTGTAAAACATGAAATTATAAAAGGACAGCTGTCTATGAATTATGAAAAATTAGTACAGGGAATCTTGAATATAGGAGAAGCAATGTTACAGTGCGGGGCAGAAATCTTCCGCGTGGAAGACAGTCTGTATCGTATGTATAAGAGTTATGGTTTTATGACATATGATGTATATGTGATTCCGAGCAATATCCAGGTGACGGTGGAGACACCGGAAGGTGAGATCATTACACAGATCCGGCATATAGAGTCTACAGGGGCAGATTATGATAAATTGAATTATCTGAATGCCATGTCGCGGTATGTCTGTTCACATAATCCGGATGAAAAAGAACTGGTCCGGCGCTTTAAGAAAGTAATGGCGCGGCCGGCTCAGAGTGAACTGATCACAGGACTTGCACAGATTACAGGGGGAACGGCGTTTGCTGTATTCTTCGGATGTGATCTGCAGGATGCAGTTGTTGCATTAATCGTCTGTCTGATGATCGTTCTGGTAGGCAGATGGCTTAGCAGGCGGGAAGGTAACCCGATGATCTATAATCTGATCCTGGCATTCTTATCAGAGGTTGTGATCGTAACAGCTGTCCGGAGCGGGCTGGGACATCATCCGGACCGTATCATGATCGGAATTGTCATGCTGTTAGTCAGTGCACTTGGTGCGATCAACGGAATGCGGGATGTGATGCAGAGGAACTTTATCTCGGGTTCACTGGAAGTGATGAATTCGATGCTCGGTGCATTTGGTATCGCATTCGGTATTGCCCTTGCAATGATGCTGATGGGAAATATATCGGCGGAAGGATTCGATGTGAATAATAATACAGTGATCCAGCTGATCTCTTGTACGATAGGATGTACCGGTTATGCAAGCTGGTTCAAGATACGGGGAAAGAAGATCCTGTATTCCAGTGTCGGAGCTTTCCTGACATGGGGAATCTATTTACTGGTGTATGCGTGGTATCCGGATAATTTCTTTGCGGTAGTAGTTGCATCCTGCTTTGTGGCGGGCTATGCATTTGTCATGTCGAGAGTCAATCATGCGCCGTCCACCGTCTTCCTGACAGCATCCGTCTTTCCGTTGATGCCGGGAGCGAGATTGTATTATCTGATGTATGGCGTAGTCAGCAGGAACTTTTCACTGGCAGCAGAGCATGCACTTGTACTGTTGGAAACATGCCTTGGGATTGCGTTTGGATTCATCATTGTGGATGTGATTTCAAGAAGCATTATGCGGGCGCTGGGAAGAGAATATCATATGGGGAAAGAATCTACGGTTATTAAAAAAGAGAAAAAATAATGGCTGTGTTACGATGATCCGGATGAATTTTCCGGATTGACAATTTTGCGTCCTTATAATATAGTAAGAGTCAAAGAGAAGATCTGATGACTGACGGATAATGTGGAGTACCACAGGGGAATCAGATACTTGGTAAGAGCCGACCGTCTGGGCAGCATTTATCCCGAAGAGGATGAGTGTTGTCCTTTTTTTACACCGCCCGGTATCGGAAGAGTTGGAAGCAGTGTATCAAAAGGACTGGAAATGCAGAAAGACAACATACGATCAGGAGGAAATGAATGATGAAAACAGATATTGAGATCGCACAGGAATGTACTATGGAGCCTATCACAGAGGTAGCAGAAAGAGCAGGAATTCCAGAAGAATATCTGGAACAGTATGGAAAATATAAAGCAAAGATTGATTATAATTTCTTAAAGAAATCCGATAAAAAAGACGGAAAACTGATTCTTGTGACGGCAATCAATCCGACACCTGCCGGAGAAGGAAAGACAACAACAACCGTAGGTCTTGCAGATGCACTTCAGAAAATGGGTAAGAAACCTGTGGTAGCACTGCGTGAGCCATCTCTCGGACCGGTATTCGGTATGAAGGGTGGAGCAGCTGGCGGCGGATATGCACAGGTTGTACCGATGGAAGATATCAACCTTCATTTCACAGGAGATTTTCATGCGATTGGAGCTGCGAATAACTTACTGGCAGCCATGATCGACAATCACATTTATCAGGGAAATGATTTGAATATTGATCCGAGAAAGATCGTATGGAAGAGATGTGTCGATATGAATGACCGTCAGCTCCGTTTCGTCACAGACGGACTTGGCGGAAGAGTCAATGGTGTGCCGAGAGAAGACGGATATGATATCACTGTCGCTTCTGAGATCATGGCGATCCTGTGTCTGTCAAAGGATATCGCAGATCTGAAAGAAAGACTTGGAAAGATCATCGTAGGTTACACTTATGGCAAGATCGCAGAGCAGAAACCGGTTACCGCACATGATCTGCATGCAGAGGGAGCGATGTGTGCGCTGTTAAAGGATGCTCTGAAACCGAACCTTGTTCAGACACTGGAGCATGCACCTGCAATCGTACACGGTGGACCATTTGCCAATATCGCACATGGATGCAACTCACTGACAGCAACAAGAATGGCAATGAAGCTTGCAGACTATGCGATTACAGAGGCCGGATTCGGAGAGGACTTAGGAGCTGAGAAATTCCTGGATATCAAGTGCCGTATGGCTGGCATCAAACCGGATGCAGTAGTCATTGTAGCAACGGTAAGAGCGCTGAAGTATAATGGAGGCGTTGCAAAACCGGATCTGAATGAAGAGAATCTGGAAGCACTGGAAAAAGGTATTCCAAACTTGATGAAGCATGTCAGCAATATTAAGAATGTATACGGTCTTCCATGTGTGGTTGCGATCAATGCATTCCCGACAGATACCAAAGCAGAACTGGATCTGGTAGAAGAAAAATGTAAAGAAGTCGGAGTCAATGTTGCGCTGTCCGAAGTATGGGCAAAAGGCGGCGAAGGCGGCCTGAAGCTTGCAGAAGAAGTGGTACGTCTGTGTGATGAGCCGAGTGATTTCCACTATGCTTATGAACTGGAAGGAACGATCGAAGATAAACTGAACCAGATCGTACAGAAAATCTATGGTGGAAATAAAGTGGTTCTTACCGCAGCAGCCCAGAAGCAGGCAAAACAACTGACAGATCTTGGATTTGGCAATGCACCGATCTGTATGGCGAAGACACAGTACAGTCTGACAGACGATCCGAAGAAACTGGGAGCACCGACAGACTTTGACATTACAGTACGTAACCTGAAAGTCTCCGCAGGTGCCGGATTTATCGTAGCTCTGACAGGAGATATCATGACTATGCCTGGACTTCCGAAAGTTCCGGCAGCTGAGAGAATCGATGTAGATGATGAAGGAAGAATTACAGGATTATTCTAATTGTAAATGTAGTTAAAAGTAAAAATCCGGCGGCTTTTTGTGAGGCTTGCCGGATTTTTCTATTGCCATGCATGTGTTGTGACAAGATTTTACATAAGATTTACGGGATTTTGAAAAACAGCAGGAGAATATGTGCTAGAATTCCAAGTTAGTGTTATAATGCAAGAAGTAAAACAGGATGAACAAACGAGGATGGTGAAGGCATGAGATACGTATTAGGAGAAACGCTGCAGGAATATCAGGAAGAAATCATGGAGAAGGACAGACCATCGGTATTTCTGGCGACATCGCAGACTGCCAGAGACTGCCTGGAACAGGCCGGCATGCAGTATGAAGGAGAGATCAATCTGAAAGATGTAGGATTTTGTAAGATGGAGACTCAGCAGGAATGTCTTGCGGGTTCTCTTTGTATTCCAAAGCTTCTGGATATTCTGGGAGAACGATACAAGATCTTATTTTTTATCAACCGTCATCGTATCGTGATTGTGGACGATGATGAATTTTCTTACCGTCTGATCCGCAGAATTAAGAGGAAGAAGACGAGACAGGGAGAATCGAAAGAAAAATTCATCTATAATTTTATGCTGGAATTCATAAGCCGGGATCTGGAACTTCTGGGACATTATGAGAAACGGATCATGGATCTGGAAGAAGGTGTCATGGACGGAAAGATCCAGGGATTCCAGAATGCGATCATGCCGATCCGACGTGAACTTTTGACACTCCGCAGTTATTATGATGAGATCATGGACATGGGAAAACAGCTCGAAGAGAATGAAAATGGTTTCTTTGCCAAGAAACAGGTGAAATATTTCGGTGTTATCTCGGACCGTGCAGACAGACTGATGAGTAAAGCATCGCAGCTTCTGGAATATGCCCAGCAGGTAAGGGATGCTTATAAGGCGCAGGTAGATGCCCAGCAGAATAACAACATGCAGTTTCTGACCGTAATATCAACGATTTTCTTCCCGCTTACACTCATCACCAGCTGGTATGGAATGAATTTCCATAATATGCCGGAACTAAAGCACGGATATCCGGGAGTGATCATCTTAAGCGTTGTGGTTATGATTACCTGTATTATTATATTTAAGAGAAAGAAAATGTTATGATAATGTAAAATGTGATTTGAAAAGGAGGAGCTCTATGCGTCAATGCCCGAATTGCAAGACTAACAATCCAGACGATGCCAGATTCTGTAATTATTGCGGAATGCGGCTTCCCGAATCAAAAGAGGAAACATTATACAGTGACCTGGATGAGCTTGAAGAAGCCCCGAAGACAGAATTTTCCGATCAGGAGATCGAAGAAGAATCAGAAAAAGTAATTGATGAAGCGAAGAAGTTACTTAATCCTGATGAGAAAGAAGAAAAAGAGGTATTCCTGCAAGAAGAAAAAAAAGAAGAAAGAAAAGAAGATGAGGATACAGACACAGAGCAGGAACAGATGAAAAAACAGCTTACAATTCCTGAGAACCTGGACCGGATGATAGAAGAAGTTACAAGACAGGAACTGGAGCAGGAACTTCACCGGAAGATCAAGTTAAAAGAAGGATCCGGTAAAGAACAGAGTCATTTGGATGAAACTGAAGGTGTCAGTGAGCCGACGCTTATGATCGGAGAGAAGACAGAGGAAGAGGCGGATGAGCCGACACGGATGTTTACCGGTGATATCGGAGATTTTATAAAAAAGAAAAGAGAATATGAAGATGTTCCGGAAGAAGATGCATATGAAGAGATCCTTCAGTCATGGGAAAGAAAACGCAAAGAAAAAAAGATAAAACGTGAGCGTGAAGGGAAGGATCCAAGCCGTATACCGAAGTTTATCAAAGAGAAGCATTCCTGGTCAGATCTGACAGCGAAGCAGAAGAAGGCTGTGAAAAGAATTGTGGCAGGAGCCGCTGTATTTGCGGCATTTTGCATTTTTGAAAGTTACTATGGACGTCCGGAAGCAGTGGCGGAACGTTACTGTAAGGCTTATGTAAAGGAAGACTGGAAAAAGACGGGACATCTGTCTGATCTTCCGAAGAATGGATATGCAACACAAGATGAATATGCAACATATATGAAGAAGAATGCCGTTATCGGTGTAGAGGATTATCAGATAAAAGAGACGAAGGAAAATCGCCAGATAAAGATAGAGTCCGGAGGAAAACAAAGGGCATTTACGGTCGAATACAAGACGAAAACTCAAGGTAAGAACAAAGAAACCGTTGTTCTGCAAAAGCAAAAGAGACAAAGACTGCTGTTATTTGCAAACTGGAAGGTATCTTCGGACAAGATGATCGCAAATGATTTTAACCTTTATATTCCGGCTGGATCGACGGCCTGGATCGATGGAACGAAGCTTACAAAAAACGATAAGATAAAAGATGATTCCGATGGCCTGGATCAATATAAAATATCGTTGTTTGAAGGAGATCATAAGATAAGGATAGACGTTCCGTGGTTTAAGACGTATAAATCAGAATTCAAAGCATCCGATAAGGGAAGTACAACAATCTCTAAAATGAAAGTATCACAAAGCGGGAAAAAGAAGCTGGATAAGAAAATGAAAGAAATTCTGAACAGTTATATCAAAGCGGCAAAAGAAGAAAAATCATTCTCACAAATATCAGGGTTATTTGAAAAGAATTCAAAATATGAAAAAGAGAATAAAGAATTCTATGATGATCTGAAAGAACAGTTAAGTTCAAAAGATGGTTATAAAGCGGATCAGATAACAACTGATAATTATGAAGGAAAATATGTGATCAGTGGTGTGACCGGAGTTGTGAGAGGAACGTTGTCTTATGATTATAGAGTAACATATCAGAAAGAAGATGTTACAGTTGGCAATATGAACGGAACGGTGGATGGAAGTTCGCAGATGAGTGCCGAATTCGTTTATAAAGACGGAAACTATCAGCTTCGTACAGTGAATCCGGGAAGTATCTGGTACAGGGAATCGCAATAAATAGTTTGGCAGTTACGGATAAAGTGTTTTAATAAATAAATTTTCGCGAAAATAATATAGGAAAAGGCTTGCTTTTTAAGCCTGGATATGATACGATATTCGGGCGAATGGAAGTAGGCTTTTTTTTTATGCCTAAAATCGGGCAGCATCGCAAGTTGCCACGAAACACGTTAACTAAGATTATAAAGCGAGGTGGAAGTTGTGCGTACAAGAATCACATTGGAGTGTACAGAATGCAAGCAGCGTAACTACAACATGACAAAGGATAAGAAATCTCATCCGGAACGTATGGAAACCAAGAAGTACTGCAGATTCTGTAAGAAACACACATTGCACAAAGAGACAAAATAATCGCCGCAAGAAGGAGTGAATGTCGATGAGTAGTAAGAAAACTCAGAAGGAGAGCTGGTTCAAGGGTCTTGACAGAGAATTCAAGAAGATCGTGTGGCCAGACAAGATGACAGTTGCAAAAGAGACGGCAGCGGTTGTTTCTGTATCCGTGGTCCTGGGAGCGATTATCGCACTTGTAGATTTTTTCGCCCAGTACGGAGTAGATTTATTAATTAAATAACTCAAAACGGACAAGAAAGGTGAGATTATGTCAGAGGCAAAATGGTACGTAGTTCATACCTATTCAGGGTACGAGAACAAAGTAAAAGCCAACATTGATAAGACAATCGAGAACAGACATCTTGAGGATCAGATCCTTGAAGTAAGAGTACCGCTGGAAGACGTTGTTGAGATGAAGAACGGTGTCCAGAAAGTATCTCAGAAAAAGATGTTTCCAGGCTATGTGTTGATACACATGATTATGAACGATGATACATGGTACGTTGTTCGTAATACAAGAGGTGTGACAGGATTTGTCGGACCTGGATCTAAGCCGGTGCCGCTTACAGATGCGGAGATGGCTCCTCTGGGAATCCAGAGAGAGGAAGTAGTCATGGACTACGAAGAGGGCGACACAGTCCAGGTAATCGCTGGAGCATGGGCGGATACGGTTGGTGTAATCCAGTCTATCAACATGCAGAAGCAGAGCCTTACTATTAATGTTGAGCTCTTCGGCCGCGAGACCCCGGTTGAAATTGGTTTCGCAGAAGTTAAGAAAATGTAACAGTAAGTGGGAGGGGCGTTATATGTTCCCCGCCATCACCACAAGGAGGTAATTGAAATGGCAAAAAAAGTAGAAGGTTATATTAAATTACAGATCCCAGCCGGCAAAGCTACTCCGGCACCACCGGTTGGACCTGCTCTTGGTCAGCACGGTGTAAATATCGTTGAATTTACAAAACAGTTCAACGCTAAGACAGCAGATCAGGGAGACATGATCATCCCTGTAGTTATCACAGTTTACAATGACAGAAGTTTCAGCTTCATCACAAAGACACCACCGGCAGCAGTTCTGATCAAAAAGGCCTGCAACATCAAATCTGGTTCAGGTGTGCCTAACAAAACAAAGGTTGCTACAATCACAAAAGCTCAGGTAGAGGAAATCGCTAAGACAAAGATGCCTGACCTGAACGCTGCTACAATCGAGAGCGCTATGAGCATGGTAGAAGGTACATGCCGCTCTATGGGTGTAACTGTAACAGAATAATTGATGAAGATTAATGTGGGAGGGTTATCCCGCCAATACCACTAGGAGGTTTATAGAATGAAAAGAGGAAAGAAATACGTTGAAGCTGCGAAGACAATCGACAGAGGAACACTCTACGATGTAGCAGACGCAGTATCATTAGTTAAAAAGACTGCAACAGCAAAATTCGATGAGACTATTGAAGCTCATATCAGAACTGGATGTGACGGACGTCACGCTGACCAGCAGATTCGTGGAGCAGTAGTTCTGCCACACGGAACTGGCAAAAAGGTTCGTATCCTTGTATTTGCAAAAGACGCTAAAGCAGAAGAAGCTAAAGCAGCCGGAGCAGATTTCGTAGGAGGAGAAGAACTCATTCCTAAGATCCAGAATGAAAACTGGTTTGAATTCGATGTAGTAGTAGCTACACCAGACATGATGGGTGTTGTTGGACGTCTCGGACGTGTACTCGGACCTAAGGGATTAATGCCAAACCCGAAGGCTGGTACAGTAACAATGGACGTTACAAAAGCTATCCAGGAAATCAAAGCTGGTAAGATCGAGTACAGACTTGATAAGACAAACATTATCCATGTGCCAGTAGGTAAAGCAAGCTTTACTGAAGAACAGCTTACAGACAACTTCCAGACGCTTATTGATGCGATTAACAAAGTAAGACCTGCAGCAGTTAAGGGACAGTACCTTAAGAGCGTAACTCTTACTTCTACAATGGGACCTGGTGTAAAGATCAACCCAATGAAGCTTGTTTAATCCGCAAGATAATAATGAATAAAGAACTCTGTATACAGATGTGATGCTGTATACAGAGTTTTTTTATACCTGAATATTTTAGAATGATATTAAGCTTTTGTCCCTTTAGAAGGACAGAAGCTTTTTTTGTGGAAAAATACAATCCGTTCCAACACTTCCATACACAGGCAGCAAGACAATCAGAACTTAAAGGAGGAATCATATCTATGTATCCAGAATATGAAGAAATCATGAGACTTGCACCGGACTACCACATAATTCCGGTATGCAAAGAGATTTATGCAGATGTTATCACACCGATCACGCTTCTTCGCAAGATTGCGGCGGTGAGTAAAAGATACTATCTGTTGGAAAGTGTAGAGGGCGGAGAAAAATGGCGGCATTTTCAGACGGTGTAATTGTGGGATCGGCAATTGTAAGGATCGTAGCAGAGCATGGAGCAGACTGTGTAGCGTATGTAAAAGAATATGTGCAGAAGATGAAAGCGGCCGTGGTAGAAGCATAAAAGACCGGATAACATAAAAGATGGAGCAGAGCAAATGCAGATCGGTGTGCTGAAAAAAATTTCGTAAAAGAAAAAACAAAAAAATGAAAAAACCTCTTGACAATAACGTATGTATATGATAACCTACTAAAGGACTGCCGAAGACAGTAGGTGCTTGAAAGAGCGTAAGAACACATTTTATGCGGACGCCTACCGAGGAAAGATCGATACTAAAGTATGACTTATCAACCTCTATGTCTTTGGATATAGAGGTTTTTTTACATTTATATCTATCGGCGGTGTAAACTTACAAATCTACAAGGAGGTGCACCATTCGTGGCAAAAGTTGAATTAAAACAACCAGTTGTACAGGCTATTGCAGAGGACGTGAAAGACGCAGTAAGCGTTGTCCTTGTTGACTACCGTGGACTGACTGTTGCAGAAGATACAGAGATGCGTAAACAGTTAAGAGAAGCAGGCGTTGTCTACAAAGTTTGTAAGAACACAATGATGAAGAGAGCTTTTGAAGGAACTGATTTCGCAGCATTAGATGAGCACTTAGAAGGACCAAGCGCTATCGCAATTTCTAAAGATGATGCAACAGCTCCAGCAAGAATCCTTTGCAAATTCGCAAAGAATGCAAAAGCCCTTGAATTAAAAGCAGGTGTGGTTGAAGGAACATTATATGATACAGATGCATTAAATGAACTTGCTAAGATCCCTTCAAGAGACGAGCTTATTTCCAAATTACTTGGAAGCTTACAGTCACCTATCACAAACCTGGCACGCGTTCTCAATCAGATCGCAGAAAAAGGTGGAGCAGATGCTTGTGAAGCAGCTCCGGCAGCAGAAGAAGCTGCAGAGGCACCAGCAGCTGAATAAGCTGATGGCAGCATAATATTTTATTTCAAAAAGAAAATAAGAAAAATGGAGGAAAATAAAATGGCAAAGTTAACAACAGAAGAATTTATTGAAGCTATCAAAGAGTTATCTGTATTAGAGTTAAATGATCTTGTAAAAGCTTGTGAAGAAGAATTTGGTGTATCCGCAGCAGCAGGTGTTGTAGTTGCAGCAGCAGCTGAAGGTGGAGCAGCAGCAGAAGAGAAAGATGAGTTCGACGTAGAATTAGTTTCTGCAGGAGCAGCTAAGGTTAAAGTTATCAAAGTTGTTCGTGAAGTAACAGGACTTGGACTGAAAGAAGCTAAAGCATTAGTTGACGAAGCTCCAAAGGTAATCAAAGAAGGCGCTTCTAAAGCTGAGGCTGAGGAAATCAAGACTAAACTTGAAGCAGAAGGTGCTGAAGTTAACCTTAAATAATTCGAGTTTGATTGAATTATCAGGGCATTCCGGTGACGGGATGCCCTTTCGTATTATAGGGATGCTGAATATAAGAAAGAGCCTGCAAAGCGGATTTTTTCTTATGTTCAGCAGTACCGGCAAAGCCTTGAAAAAAACCGGAAAAAATAACACAGATTTGCTTGACATACTTGACAAGCTTATGCTATAGTAAAAAATGCGCTATTGTGGATAGTTATGCCATGATTGCGTATGAAAAACAGCAAAAAATACGTTGTTTTTGAGACTCTGCAAGTTATATGGGCGGTAAAAAGCCCAGCCAGAAAAATAAATGAGGAGTGAAACGTCAATATGGAGAAAAACAGAATTCGTCCTATTAAAAGCGGAAAAAGTTCACGAATGAGTTATGCCCGACAGAAAGAAGTCGTTCAGATGCCTAACTTGATCGAAGTTCAGACAGATTCTTACAAGTGGTTTCTGGAAGAAGGGTTAAATGAAGTGTTCGATGACATTTCCCCAATCACAGACTACAGTGGAAAATTAAGCCTGGATTTCGTAGATTTTACTTTGTGTGAAGATGAAGTAAAATATACGATTGATGAGTGTAAAGAACGTGATGCAACATATGCAGCACCTCTGAAAGTCAAAGTAAGACTTCACAATAAAGAGACAGATGAAATCAATGAGCATGAGATCTTCATGGGAGATCTGCCGCTGATGACAAGAACAGGTACCTTTGTAATCAATGGTGCAGAGCGTGTTATCGTCAGCCAGTTAGTACGTTCTCCTGGTATCTATTATGCCATTGCACATGATAAATTAGGTAAAAAACTGTATTCAGCTACCGTAATCCCGAACCGTGGTGCGTGGCTGGAGTATGAGACGGATTCCAATGACGTTTTCTATGTACGTGTAGATAGAACAAGAAAGGTACCGATCACTGTGTTGATTCGTGCATTAGGAATCGGTACAAACCCAGAGATCATCGAACTCTTCGGAGAAGAGCCTAAGATCCTGGCAAGTTTTGAAAAGGATGCTGCAACAAACTATCAGGAAGGACTTCTGGAATTATATAAGAAGATCCGTCCGGGTGAGCCTTTGGCAGTAGACAGTGCTGAAAGTCTGATCACAAGTATGTTCTTTGACCCAAGACGTTATGATCTTGCAAAAGTAGGACGTTACAAGTTCAATAAGAAGCTTGCGTTAAAGAACCGTATCAGCGGTCATGTCCTGGCAGAAGATGTTGCAAGTCCGATGACAGGCGAAGTACTGGCAGAAGCCGGAACAAAGATCACAAGAGAACTGGCTTCTACAATTCAGAATAACGCAGTTCCATATGTATGGATCAGCGTAGAAGAAACAGAAAGACCGATCAAGGTTCTTTCTAATATGATGGTTGACCTTGACGCAGTTGTTGATGTTGATCCGGAAGAAGTAGGAGTTACTGAGCAGGTATACTATCCTGTACTTGCAGGAATCCTGGAGGAGACAGCAGGAGACATCGATGAGTTAAAAGATGCGATCAAGAGAGATATCCATGATCTGATTCCAAAGCATATCACAAAAGAAGATATCTTAGCTTCTATTAACTACAATATGCATCTGGAATATGGCATCGGAACTGATGATGATATTGACCACCTGGGTAACAGACGTATCCGTTCTGTAGGTGAGCTGCTTCAGAATCAGTACAGAATCGGTCTTTCTCGTCTGGAAAGAGTGGTTCGTGAAAGAATGACAACACAGGATATGGAGGGAATCTCTCCACAGTCCCTGATCAATATCAAGCCTGTAACTGCAGCAGTGAAGGAGTTCTTCGGATCTTCCCAGCTGTCACAGTTCATGGATCAGAACAACCCGCTTGGTGAGCTGACTCATAAGAGACGTCTTTCAGCGTTAGGACCTGGTGGTCTTTCAAGAGACCGTGCCGGATTCGAGGTTCGAGACGTACACTACTCTCACTATGGAAGAATGTGTCCAGTAGAGACACCTGAAGGACCTAACATCGGTCTGATCAACTCCCTTGCAAGTTATGCAAGAATCAATGAATATGGATTTATCGAGGCTCCGTATCGTAAGATCAACCACGATGATCCGACAAACCCGGTAGTTACAGATGAAGTTGTATACATGACAGCGGATGAAGAAGATAACTACCATGTAGCACAGGCGAACGAACAGTTAGATAAAGAAGGACACTTCGTACGTAAGAATGTATCTGGTCGTTACCGTGAAGAGACACAGGAATATGAAAGAAGAATGTTCGATTACATGGACGTATCTCCTAAGATGGTGTTCTCTGTTGCTACAGCCTTAATCCCATTCCTTCAGAATGACGATGCGAACCGTGCCCTGATGGGATCCAACATGCAGCGTCAGGCAGTACCGCTTCTGTTCACAGAGGCTCCTGTAGTAGGAACTGGTATGGAAGAAAAAGCAGCCGTTGACTCTGGTGTATGTGTAGTTGCTGAAGAAGGCGGAACAGTTGAACGTTCTACTTCTACAGAGATCACAGTTCGTCAGGACGACGGAAAACTGAAGAAATATAAATTAACAAAATTCCAGAGAAGTAACCAGAGCAACTGCTATAACCAGAGACCGATTGTCTTCAAGGGCGACAGAGTAGAAAAAGGTGAGGTTATTGCAGACGGACCATCTACATCAAATGGTGAACTTGGCCTTGGTAAGAACCCACTGATCGGATTCATGACATGGGAAGGTTACAACTACGAGGATGCCGTTCTGTTAAGTGAAAGACTGGTACAGGATGATGTATATACATCTATTCATATTGAAGAATATGAAGCAGAAGCACGTGATACAAAGCTTGGACCAGAAGAGATCACACGTGACATCCCAGGTGTCGGCGATGACGCACTGAAGAATCTGGATGAAAGAGGTATCATTCGTGTCGGAGCTGAAGTCCGTGCCGGAGATATCCTGGTAGGTAAGGTTACTCCTAAGGGAGAGACAGAACTTACAGCCGAAGAAAGACTGCTTCGTGCGATCTTTGGTGAGAAAGCCCGTGAAGTAAGAGATACTTCCCTGAAAGTACCTCACGGAGAATACGGTATTGTAGTAGATGCCAAGGTATTTACAAGAGAAGGCGGAGACGAGATGTCACCGGGAGTAAACCAGTCAGTTCGTATCTACATCGCTCAGAAGAGAAAGATCTCTGTCGGTGATAAGATGGCCGGACGTCATGGTAACAAGGGTGTCGTTTCCCGTGTACTTCCAGTAGAAGATATGCCGTTCCTTCCGAACGGACGTCCTCTGGACATCGTGCTGAACCCACTGGGTGTGCCTTCACGTATGAATATCGGTCAGGTCCTGGAGATTCACCTGTCCCTGGCTGCAAAGGCACTTGGATTCAATATCGCAACTCCTGTATTCGACGGAGCAAACGAGATTGATATTATGGATACTCTTGATCTGGCTAATGACTATGTCAACTTAAGCTGGGAAGAGTTTGAAGCAAAACATAAAGAAGAACTTCTTCCGGAAGTACTGCAGTATCTGTCAGACAACAGAGAACACAGAAAACTCTGGAAAGGTGTTCCAATTTCAAGAGATGGTAAGGTCCGCCTGCGTGACGGACGTACGGGTGAGTACTTCGACAGCCCTGTAACCATCGGACACATGCATTATCTGAAACTGCACCACCTGGTAGACGACAAGATCCATGCACGTTCTACAGGTCCTTACTCACTGGTTACACAGCAGCCATTAGGAGGAAAAGCTCAGTTCGGTGGACAGCGTTTCGGAGAGATGGAGGTATGGGCACTGGAAGCTTATGGTGCATCATACACACTGCAGGAAATCCTGACTGTGAAGTCAGATGATGTCATCGGACGTGTGAAGACATACGAAGCAATCATCAAGGGTGAAAATATTCCTGAACCGGGAATTCCGGAATCCTTCAAGGTATTGCTCAAAGAGTTACAGTCACTCGGACTGGACGTACGTGTCTTACGTGATGACAATACAGAAGTGGAGATCATGGAAACTTCCGATATGGGAGAGACAGATTTCCGTTCTCTGATCGAGGGAGACAGAAGATATCGTAATGATGATGACGAAGACTTTGGTAAACACGGATACAGCAAACAGGAATTCCAGGGTGAAGAACTGGTTGATGTAGAAGAAGAACCAGAATCAGACGATGATTTCGATATGAACTTTGAAGAAAATGATGACTATGATTTCGGCGATTCATCTGACGATGAATAGGAAGGGGTCCAAAGTATGCCAGAAAATAATAAGGAACAAACTTATCAGCCAATGACTTTTGATGCGATCAAGATCGGTTTGGCATCACCTGAAAAGATTCTGGAATGGTCAAAAGGAGAAGTTACCAAACCAGAGACCATCAACTATAGAACTTTAAAACCAGAAAAAGACGGACTGTTCTGCGAAAAGATCTTCGGACCAAGCAAGGACTGGGAATGCCACTGTGGAAAGTATAAAAAGATCCGCTATAAAGGTGTGGTCTGCGACCGTTGTGGTGTTGAAGTAACAAAAGCAAGTGTACGTCGTGAGCGCATGGGCCATATCGCCCTTGCCGCTCCGGTATCACACATCTGGTACTTCAAGGGAATTCCAAGCCGTATGGGACTGATCTTGGATCTGTCCCCAAGAACTCTGGAAAAAGTACTGTACTTCGCTTCTTATATTGTACTGGATAAGGGCGAGTCAGACCTGATGTACAAACAGGTATTATCAGAGGCTGAATATCAGGAAGCAAGAGAAAAATGGGGAAGCGCATTCCGTGTAGGAATGGGTGCAGAATCCATCAAAGAGCTTCTTGAGAACATTGATCTTGAGAAAGAATATACAGAACTGACAGAAGGCCTGAAGGGTGCAACCGGACAGAAACGTGCAAGAATCGTAAAACGTCTGGAAGTAGTAGAAGCTTTCCGTGAGTCTGGTAACAAACCAGAATGGATGATCATGACAAATATCCCGGTTATCCCGCCGGATCTTCGTCCAATGGTACAGCTGGATGGTGGACGTTTTGCAACATCTGACCTGAATGATCTGTACAGAAGAATCATCAACAGAAATAACCGTCTGAGACGTCTTCTTGAATTAGGCGCTCCGGACATTATCGTTAGAAACGAAAAGAGAATGCTTCAGGAAGCTGTAGATGCCCTGATCGACAATGGCCGCCGTGGCCGTCCGGTAACAGGACCTGGTAACAGAGCACTGAAATCTCTTTCTGACATGCTGAAAGGTAAGTCCGGACGTTTCCGTCAGAACCTGCTTGGTAAGCGTGTTGACTACTCTGGACGTTCCGTTATCGTCGTAGGACCGGAACTTAAGATCTACCAGTGTGGTCTGCCAAAAGAAATGGCAATCGAGCTGTTCAAACCATTCGTTATGAAAGAACTGGTTCAGAACGGAACAGCACACAATATCAAAAATGCTAAGAAGATGGTAGAAAGACTTCAGCCAGAAGTATGGGACGTTCTGGAAGAAGTAATCAAAGAGCATCCGGTTATGTTGAACCGTGCTCCTACACTGCACAGACTTGGTATCCAGGCATTCGAGCCAATCCTTGTAGAGGGTAAGGCTATCAAGCTTCATCCACTGGTTTGTACAGCGTTCAACGCCGACTTCGACGGAGACCAGATGGCTGTCCATCTGCCACTGTCAGTAGAAGCCCAGGCAGAGTGCCGTTTCTTACTTCTGTCACCAAACAACTTACTGAAACCGTCTGATGGTGGTCCGGTAGCCGTTCCTTCACAGGATATGGTACTTGGTATCTACTATCTGACTCAGGAGCGTCCTGGTGCCAAGGGAGAGGGCATGATCTTCAAGAGCTTCAACGAGGCACTGCTTGCTTATGAGAACGCAGCAGTTACACTCCATTCACGTGTAAAAGTACGTGTATCTAAGAAGATGCCGGACGGAACCGTGAAGACAGGAACTGTAGAATCTACAGTCGGACGTTTCATGTTTAATGAAATCATCCCACAGGATCTTGGATTTGTAGACCGTGAAGTAGAAGGAAATGAACTCCTTCTGGAAGTTGATTTCCACGTAGGAAAGAAACAGCTGAAACAGATCCTTGAGAAAGTTATCAATACACATGGTGCTACTGCAACAGCAGAAGTACTTGACCATGTAAAGGCTATGGGTTACAAGCTTTCAACAAGAGCTGCCATGACTGTATCTATTTCTGACATGACGGTACCTCCGCAGAAACCGGAGATGATCAAGAATGCTCAGGATACTGTAGATAAGATCACAAAGAACTTCAAGCGTGGTCTCATCACAGAAGAAGAAAGATATAAAGAAGTCGTAGAGACATGGAAAGCAACTGACGATGCCCTTACAAAGGCACTGCTTGACGGTCTTGATAAATATAACAACATCTTCATGATGGCCGATTCCGGAGCCCGTGGATCTGACAAACAGATCAAACAGCTTGCTGGTATGCGTGGTCTGATGGCCGATACAACAGGTCATACGATCGAGCTGCCAATCAAGTCTAACTTCCGTGAAGGTCTGGACGTATTGGAGTACTTCATGTCTGCACATGGAGCTCGAAAAGGTATGTCAGATACTGCTCTTCGTACAGCCGATTCCGGATACCTGACAAGACGTCTGGTAGACGTATCGCAGGAGCTGATCATCCACGAAGTAGACTGTGCAAAACCTGGAATGCCGATTCCGGGAATGTATGTAAAAGCATTCATGGATGGAAACGAGGTCATCGAAAGCTTACAGGAACGTATCACAGGACGTTACATCTGTGAGAACATTGTAGACAAAGATGGAAATATCCTTGTAAAAGCAAACCATATGGTAACACCTAAGCGTGCAGAACTGATCTGCAAGAAGGGTGTTGACGAGAAGGGTGAACCGCTGACACAGATTAAGATCCGTACAATCCTTACATGCCGTTCACACAGCGGTGTATGTGCAAAATGTTACGGAGCCAACATGGCAACTGGTGAGCCGGTACAGGTTGGTGAAGCTGTCGGAATCATCGCCGCACAGTCAATCGGAGAACCTGGTACACAGCTGACTATGAGAACATTCCATAGTGGTGGTGTAGCCGGTGGAGATATCACACAGGGTCTTCCTCGTGTCGAGGAGCTTTTCGAGGCAAGAAAGCCTAAGGGACTTGCAATCATCACAGAGATCGCAGGAACTGCTAACTTAAATGACACTAAGAAGAAACGTGAGATCATCGTTACAAATAGAGAAACAGGCGAATCCAAAGCATATCTGATCCCTTATGGATCACGTATTAAAGTAGCTGACGGAGCTGAGCTTGAAGCCGGTGACGAACTGACAGAAGGTAGTGTAAACCCACACGATATCCTGAGAATCAAGGGACTTCGTGCCGTACAGGATTACATGATCCAGGAAGTTCAGAGAGTTTACCGTCTGCAGGGTGTAGAAATCAACGATAAGCATATCGAGGTTATCGTTCGTCAGATGCTGAAGAAGATCCGTATCGAAGAGTCCGGAGACACAGAATTCCTTCCGGGAACAAATGTTGACAGACTTGAGTTTGAGGATGTAAATGAAGCTCTGGAAGCAGAAGGTAAAGAACCTGCAACAGGTGAGCAGATCATCATGGGTATTACAAAAGCTTCCCTTGCTACAAATTCATTCCTGTCAGCCGCTTCATTCCAGGAGACAACAAAAGTCCTGACAGAAGCTGCTATCAAAGGTAAAGTTGATCCGCTGGTAGGTCTGAAAGAGAACGTTATCATCGGTAAACATATCCCAGCCGGAACAGGTATGAGAAAATACCGTGACATCAAGCTGAATACAGAGATGGAAATGGAAGACGAACTGGACTTTGAAGATGATTTTGATTTTGAATTCGGAGATGCAGAAGATGTGAAGCAGGAAGGTGCTTCTGATGAGGAAGCAGTAACTGCAACATCTGAAGACGAAGAATAAAATAGAACAGTTTATAAAGAGAAATCATTCACATGCGAAAGTGTGAATGATTTCTTTTTTATTGCCATGCGTTCGTAAGGAGCTGCCGGTGGCAGGTCCTGTAGATAACATCTATTAATCTTCTGACTTTTTAAAAAAAAGAAGTTTATGGATATTTATCAAAGAACAATAGAATAAATTGACTTTTATATTCAGAAAGTCTATAATAATTGTCAGTGAGAATCGGCGAAAAAAAGCAACAGATTCTGTCAACATTTAAGAAAGGTTGGGTTTCTATTATGGATCAAGGTAAACTTACAAGAGTATTAAAATCAATGGAGGAGCATGAGATTCCACAGATGATCATTTCTGATCCTGTTGCGATTTTCTATCTGACAGGAAAATGGATCTTTCCAGGAGAAAGACTTCTGGCATTGTATCTGAATGTGAACGGAAATCATAAGATGATGATCAACAAATTATTCCCACAGGAGTCAGATCTCGGAGTAGATATTATTTACTATGATGATATCGAAGACGGAGTAGAGATCTTAAGCAAATATGTGGAAAAAGATAAGACTATGGGAATCGACAAGACATGGCCTTCTAAATTCCTTATTCGTCTGCAGGAACTGGGCGGAGGAAGCAAATTCGTGAACGGATCTCCGATCATCGATTACATCCGTATGGTAAAAGATGAGAAAGAACAGGATCTCATGAGAAAGTCTTCTAAGATAAATGATATTGCTATGGACAAGATCATTCCATGGGTAGCAAAAGGATTAACAGAGAAAGAATTAAATGCAAAGATGCGTGAGATCTACAAAGAACTCGGATGCGAAGACGTATCATTCGATCCAATTACAGCATATGGACACGGTGCTGCAGATCCACATCATGTAACAGATGATTCAAAAGGAAAACGCGGAGACTGTGTAATCCTTGACATCGGTGGATTCAAAGACAATTATGCATCAGATATGACAAGAACTGTATTCATTGGAGAAGTATCTGACCGTGCAAGAGAAGTATACAATGTAGTATTAGAGGCTAACTTACGTGGTATTGCAGCTGCAAAACCAGGTAACAGAATGTGCGATGTTGACCTTGCAGCAAGAAACTACATCGAAGAAAAAGGATTCGGAGAATACTTCACACACAGAACAGGACATTCTATCGGACTGGAAGATCACGAGTTCGGTGATGTATCATCTGTTAACACAGATATCATCAAAGTTGGACAGTGCTTCTCAGTAGAGCCGGGAATCTACCTTCCAGATGAGAATATCGGTGTTCGTATTGAAGACCTTGTACTTATTACAGAAGATGGATGCGAAGTCCTGAATGACTATACAAAAGAACTGATTGTTGTACCAGAAGAGTAGAAGAACAGTATTGTATGCCTTCGGGGACAATCGCAGATAAGTCAGTAACAGCGTAATGCAAGAGCAGTGGAACAAAAAATGTATCACTGCTCTTTTTCTCTGTATGTATTATCGGCAGATTTTACACTTGTTTACATTACTCTGTTAGTGTGTTAAAATGGCGGTAAACAGTATTATCGAGAAAATATTACAGGAGGGAACAAAGATGACAAGAGATCAGGCGTATGAAATCTTAACCAAATATATGAAAGGAGAACATTATATCACACATTCTCTGGCTGTGGAGGCAATTATGAGGGGACTTGCCAAACGTCTTGCACCGGATGATGTAGAATATTGGGGAATTGCAGGACTTTTGCATGATCTTGATGAGGAGCAGTGTGACTGGCAGCATGATCTTAGCGTACATGGACCGACATCTGTAGAAATCCTAAAGAAAGAAGGAATTGATGATCCGATTCTTTTCGGAGCCATTTGTGCACACAATCCAAAAAGCGGTGTAAAAGCTAAAACTAAGATTCAGTATGCACTTCTTGCAGCAGATCCGATGAGTGGATTTTTAAAAGCGGTTGCACAGATTTATCCGGATAAAAAGATCGCAAGTGTAAAAAGAAAATCCGTATTAAAGCGTTTTAACGAAGCAAGATTCGCAAAAGGAGCCAACAGAGATTACATGGAAAGTATTGAGTTTACAGGTTTGATGTTGGAAGATCTGATTGATATAGGTCTGGAAGAAATGTGCGCTATATCCGATGAACTTGGTTTATAAACGAAAACAATATAATATAAAAAGAAATACATCATTTCGCAGGGTACTTCAAAAAACGAAGAATCAGCTTCAATGATGTATTTCTTTTTATATTATATTATTATTCGTAACGTTCGTCGATGACACGTTTGGTCTTTTTCTCGCTTCGAGGCAACAAGCCGATCTCTACTACTTTTACAAGCGGTGTAAATCCAATACGGCTTTTAACTTTAGAAGCAATACGTTTTGCGAGATCCAGGAAGTCTACGGTTCCGTTTGTCTCAACATAGATACGCATGGTATCTTTTCCTTCCAGATGAGAGATACGGATTTGGTATTCACTGGATACTTCAGGAAATTCTTTCAGGATTTCTTCAATCTGTGTAGGGAATACGTTGACACCTTTAATCTTCATCATATCGTCTGTACGTCCCATGATGGTATCAAGACGAGGGAATTTGCTTCCACAAGGGCAGTCTCCAGGAATAATACGGGAAAGGTCGTGGGTACGGTAACGGATAAGAGGAGCCCCCTCTTTTACTAATGTAGTAATGACAATCTCTCCAAGTTCACCGTCAGGTAATACTTCGCCTGTAACAGGATCAATAATTTCGATGTAAATATAATCATCCCAGTAGTGCATACCACAGTCATGGGAACAACTGATTCCAATTCCTGGTCCGTAGATCTCGGTCAGGCCATAGATATCATAGATTTCTATACCAAGTTCCTCTGTAATACGTTTCCGCATCTTTTCACCCCAGCGTTCGGAACCAATGATACCTTTTTTAAGATGAATCTTGTCTTTAATCCCTCGTTTTTGGATTTCTTCTGCAAGAAGAAGAGCATAAGATGAGGTAGAACCAAGAACGGTTGTTTTCATATCCATCATCATCTGTAACTGTTTGTCCGTGTTACCAGGTCCCATTGGAATAACCATGCTGCCTAATCTTTCTGCTCCTGCCTGGAAACCGATTCCGGCGGTCCAGAGACCATATCCCGGTGTAATCTGGATGCGGTCCATATTTGTCATACCGGCCATTTCATAACAACGTTTGAACATGACAGCCCAGTCATCAACATCTTTCTGGGTATATGGGATGATGACAGGCAGTCCTGTTGTACCGGAAGATGAATGAATGCGGACAATTTTTTCTTCCGGGGCAGTCATAAGTCCAAGAGGATAAGCATTTCTCAGATCATTTTTTTCGGAAAACGGAAGCTTCTGAAAATCTTCAGCAGACTGGATGCTGGTAACGCCGGCTTCTTCTAATTTCTTTCCATAAAAACTTTCTGCGGAAAGAAGTGCCTTGATCTGTTTGTTGACTTGTGCGATTTGTGTTTCAGTAATTTGCATATGTATGCCCTCGCCTTTCTTTTGGTGTGCTCCTATATATCGATAATGCAGGAGCAGTTGGTTAATGATAGATCTGATTGTTATATATTGTAATTCAGTGCCCGAAGATTCATCTCGTGGAACTTCTCCGGAAGTGTCTGCTTCATAATGCTTTCGATTTCAGAGATGGTAAAATCCAATACTCCGGTACGGATGGCGGCTCCTAAAAGTACCATATTCAGTACCTTGGAGGAACCAATATCGCTGCATGCCTGATCAGCATTTACAAAGGTGAGATTCGGAACATTTGCTTTCAGGTAATCGAGCATCTGGGGGGCATCGTAGTCAAAACCACTTAGAGTAGCAGTAACAGGTTTAACTGCACGGGTGCTTACAACAACGTGTCCACCGGTTTTCAGGTAAGGAAGCATCCGGACCGTTTCACCAGGTTCAAATCCTATAATAAGATCAGCAGTTCCTGTTTCAATCATAGGAGAATACAGATCATTTCCCATACGAAGATGACTGAATACACTTCCGCCTCGTTGTGCCATACCGATCGTTTCGGCACTCATGACCGGAATATCTTTACTCATGGCTGCTGCTGCGAGCAGCTTGGAAGCGAGGACAGTTCCCTGACCACCAACTCCACAGAGGACAATATTTTTCTGATTATTCATGATCTTCACCTCCTGTAATAGCAGTTACCGGGCAGACCTGACTACAAAGGCCGCATCCTGTACACATTGAACTGTCAATACAGACATTGCCGTTATTAAGAACGATAGCCGGGCATCCCAGTTCTTTTATACATTTTTTACAGCCGATACATTTGTCAGAGGAAACATGAAGAGGTGCGGCCGGTTTTGTGACTGCAATGCAAGGTGATTTGAAAATGATTGCCTTCACACCGGAACGCTCTGCCATCTTCTGTACGCATTCTACAGATGTATGCAGGTCTAATGGATTAACAGTTTCAACGTCTGTTACACCGATTCCGTGAAGTACCTGTTCGATATTGATTTTTTGGACAATCTCTCCCATGACAGTGCGTCCGGTTCCGGGATGAGGCTGATGACCGGTCATGGCAGTTGTGGAGTTATCCAGTACAATGAGTACCATATTGGCCTGATTATAAACGGCATTAACAACACCTGTGATTGCAGATGCAAAAAAGGTAGAGTCGCCGACGAATGCGAAACAAGTTGTATCGGGTTCAACTTTTTCTACCCCTTGTGCAATATTCAGTCCGGCACCCATACACAGACAGGTGTCAACCATGTCGAGCGGCATGGCATTTCCAAGTGTGTAACAGCCAATATCCCCACAGAAAATAGTTTTCTTTCCCTTCATAGCTTTTTTGACCGCGTAGAAAGAAGCACGGTGCGGACATCCGGCACAGAGTACCGGCGGACGGACCGGAAGTTCCGGCGCTACAGGAAGTCCGGCGTCTTTCCGGGCGGAAAGGCCGAGAAAAGTATTAATATAGGAAGTTACGCTGTCTCTGGTATTTTCTCCGGCACAGGCAGTGTCTCCGCTTAGTTTTCCACGTATTTTTACCGGAAGGTGGTATTTCCCACAGATGTAGGTAAGTTCCCGCTCGATGACCGGATCTAATTCCTCCAGACAAAGAACTTCATCCAGACCAGTCAGAAATTCAACGGCCAGTTTTTCCGGAAATGGATGAGGAGTTGCAACTTTTAAGTTTTTTACCATACCAGTGTTCTTTAATGTTTCCATTGCATAGGTATAACTGATTCCTCCGGTTGCAATCCCTTTCTTTGAATCTTTAAATGTTTCGCAGGACGGATGAATCTTATTCTTGTCATAAGAAGAAAAGACATCTGATAATTCTCTGTTTCGCGCTTCGATCTTCTGGTGATTCATGAAAGATAATCTTGGGAAGATGACCCAGCGTTTGGAATCTTTGATGAATCCTTCGGGTTTATGCTGCGTAAATTCTTTCTCGTCCTTTACTGTGACGGAGGCATAGCCATGACAGACTCTTGTGGTTGGTCGTAAGAACACAGGAGTACCATATTCTTCAGAATACTCGAAAGCTTCCTGGATCATCTCATACGCTTCCTGAGCGGATGATGGATCAAAGCAAGGGAGCTTGGAAAATCTGGAAAAATGCCTGGTATCCTGCTCGGTCTGAGAAGAGATCGGGCCAGGATCATCTGCGACAAGAATGACCATTCCTCCTTTGATTCCAACATATTCCAGGCTCATCAAAGGATCAGATGCCACATTTAGTCCGACCTGTTTCATAGTTACCATTGACCGGGCTCCGGCATAAGCTGCTCCGGCAGCCAGTTCCATTGCGGCTTTTTCATTCACGGACCATTCTACGTAGACATCGTCAGGTCGGTTTTTGGCAACTGTTTCGAGCACTTCGGTAGATGGTGTTCCGGGATAGCCTGCCACAACATTGACGCCGGCGGCAACAGCACCGAGGGCAATGGCAGCATTTCCCATTAAAAATTCTTTATGCATAATTTCACCTCAAATTGAACTATTTCATTTTTAAATAGTATAATATGTTCGGTAAAGAAATGCAATCGTTTGGTAACGTGATAAAGTGAAAGAGCGAAATGATACAAAAAATAAGGCAGAAAACAGGGCAGCATCTTTCAGTTAACCAAGATATATGATAGAATAATCCTATTACCTGAAAGAATATAAATGAAGAAGAGGAAGAACTGAACATGAAAAAATATGACTATTTGGTAGTTGGTTCCGGATTATACGGAGCAGTGTTTGCACATGAGGCCAGGAAAGCGGGAAAATCCGTTCTGGTGATCGATAAACGCCCGAATATTGCCGGAAATGTATATACGGAAGAGATAGAAAAAATCCATGTACATAAATATGGTGCACATATATTCCATACAAATAACAAAAAAGTATGGAATTATATTACACAGTTCGCAGAGTTTAACCGTTTTACGAATTCACCGGTGGCTAATTATAAGGGTGAATTGTATTCACTTCCTTTTAATATGTATACATTTAATAAGATGTGGGGAGTAGTTACTCCGGAGGAAGCAAAAGCGAAGATTGAAGAGCAGAGAAAAGAGATAACAAAAGAGCCGGAGAATCTGGAAGAACAGGCAATTTCCCTGGTTGGAAGAGACATTTACGAAAAGCTGATCAAGGGATATACGGAGAAGCAGTGGGGACGTGACTGCAGGGAACTTCCGGCGTTTATTATCAAAAGACTTCCTGTGCGTCTGACATTTGATAATAATTATTTTAATGCGTTATATCAGGGAATTCCTGTCGGAGGATATACAAAGATGGTTGAAAATCTTCTGGATGGAATCGAAGTCCGTCTGAATACGGAGTATCTGGAGAATAAAGAGGCGTTAGATGCGCTGGCCGAGAAAGTTATTTATACCGGACCGATCGATGCATATTTCGGATATGAACTTGGAACACTGGAATACAGATCAGTAAGATTTGAGACAGAACTTCTGGATCAGGAAAATTATCAGGGGAATGCCGCAGTCAATTATACAGATCGTCAGACACCATGGACTCGTATTATTGAGCATAAATGGTTTGAGTTTGGAAAAGATTCAGAAGGAAATGACATTCCAAAGACTGTAATCAGCCGGGAATACAGTTCGGAGTGGAAACTGGGGGATGAACCATATTATCCGGTTAATGATGAAAAGAATGGTGCCCTTTATGCCAGATATAAAAAAATGGCAGAAAAAGAAGAAAAGGTGATCTTTGGAGGACGCCTTGGAGAATACAAATATTATGACATGGATGCAGTGATTGCATCATCACTGGAACTGTGTGAAAAAGAACTTGGAATGAAAGCAGAATAGTGATTGTTGAGTAAAAAGTATGCATATGTACGAAAGATGTCTTTGCACATATGCGTACTTTTTTGCCACTTTTGCTTGAACTTAATCTTGATACCAACTATAATGGTGGCAGTTACTTGATAACGGAATGACTAAAAATTTTTATTTTAGGAGAATACATATGGGAAGATATTTCGGAACAGATGGCTTCCGTGGAGAAGCCAATAATAATTTAACAGCAGATCATGCATATAAGATCGGAAGATTTCTTGGATGGTATTACGGAGAAGTAAAGCGTCGTAACGGTGATGATACACCAGCTCGTATTGTGATCGGAAAAGATACAAGACGTTCAAGCTATATGTTTGAATATACACTGGTTGGAGGTCTGGTAGCTTCGGGAGCGGATGCTTACCTGCTTCATGTTACGACGACACCGTCTGTAGCTTATGTGGCAAGAACCGATGGGTTTGACTGTGGTATTATGATCTCGGCAAGCCATAATCCGTATTATGATAACGGAATCAAGCTGATCAACGGTAATGGAGAGAAGATGGATGAAGGAACGATTGCACTGGTAGAAGACTATCTGGATGGCAAGCTGGAAGTATTTGGGGAAAATTATGAAGAGATTCCGTTTGCACATACATCTAAGATCGGACGTACGGTAGACTATGTATCAGGAAGAAATCGTTATATCGGTTATCTGATCTCACTGGGACTTTATTCTTTCAAGGGAGTGAAAGTCGGACTTGACTGTGCGAACGGAAGTTCATGGAACCTCGCAAAATCCGTATTTGATGCTCTGGGAGCAAAGACTTATGTTATCAATGCAGAACCTGATGGAACTAATATTAATAATAATGCAGGATCTACACATATTGGCGGCCTGCAGAAATTCGTGGTTGAGAATGGTCTGGATGTCGGATTCGCTTATGACGGAGATGCAGACAGATGTCTTTGCGTTGATGAAAAAGGAAATCTGGTAGATGGAGATGCGATCCTTTACATTTATGGAAAATATATGAAAGAGCGAGGCAAACTGGAGAATAATACAGTTGTTACAACGGTTATGTCTAATTTTGGATTATACAAAGCATTTGATGAGGCTGGAATCGGTTATGCGAAGACTGCAGTCGGAGACAAATATGTATACGAATATATGACAAAGAATGGCTGTATCCTTGGTGGAGAACAGTCAGGTCATATTATTTTTTCAAAATACGCTTCTACAGGAGACGGTATCCTTACAAGTCTTAAGATGATGGAAGTTATGATGGCAAGAAAGAAGAAGATGAGCGAACTGCTGGATGGACTTACCATTTATCCACAGGTTCTTGAAAATGTACGTGTGACAGATAAAAAGGCTGCTCAGGATGACGCAGATGTGCAGGCAGCAGTAAAAGCTGTTACAGAAGCACTTGGAGATACCGGTCGTATTCTTGTGCGTGAATCAGGAACAGAGCCGCTTCTTCGTGTAATGGTTGAAGCCGAGACAGAGGAAGTCTGTAGAAAATATGTAGACCAGGTTGTGGATGTTGTAAAGGCTAAAGGACATATTGCAAGTTAGAAAGATACATGAATGACACTGGAAGAATAGACTATATTAAGAATTTTTACAGGGAGAAAAGATAATATGTGTGGAATTGTAGGATTTACAGGTGAACATCAGGCAGCACCCATTTTGTTAGATGGCCTGGCAAAACTGGAATATCGTGGATATGACTCTGCAGGAATCGCTGTACGTGACGGTGATGCAGATGTAGAAGTTATTAAGGCAAAAGGAAGACTGAAAGTTTTAGCAGAGAAGACCAATGATGGAGAAACTGTAAAAGGAACTTGTGGTATCGGACATACCAGATGGGCAACTCATGGAGAACCGTCTGAGAACAATGCACATCCGCATAAAAGTGATGACGGAAATGTAGTAGCTGTTCATAATGGTATCATCGAAAATTATCAGGAATTAAAAGATAAACTTGTACGAAAAGGATATACATTTTACTCAGAGACAGATACAGAAGTAGCAGTAAAACTGGTAGATTACTATTATAAAAAATATGAAGGAACACCGGTAGATGCAATTAATCATGCACTTGTGCGTATCCGTGGATCATATGCACTTGCAATGATGTTCCAAGATTATCCGGAAGAAATTTATGTAGCAAGAAAAGACAGCCCGATGATCTTAGGAGTTGCAAACGGAGAATCTTATATCGGTTCAGATGTTCCTGCGATCCTGAAATATACAAGAGATGTATATTATATTGGAAACCAGGAGATGGCACGTGTCCGCAAAGGAGAGATTACATTCTATAATCTGGATGGCGATGAGATCGAAAAAGAATTAAAAACAGTTGAATGGGATGCAGAGGCAGCAGAAAAAGCTGGATATGAGCATTTTATGATCAAAGAGATCCATGAACAGCCGAAGGCTGTTTCAGATACTCTGAATTCTGTTGTAAAAGACGGTGCGATCGATCTTTCAGAAGTCGGACTTTCAGAAGAAGAGATTAAAGAGATCAGCCAGATCTATATTGTAGCGTGTGGATCTGCATATCATGTCGGAGTGGCAGCACAGTATGTTATGGAAGACCTGGCAAGAATCCCGGTACGTGTAGAACTTGCATCAGAGTTCAGATATCGTAATCCGATCCTCGATCCTAAGGGACTGGTTATTATCATCAGTCAGTCAGGAGAGACTGCCGACAGTCTTGCAGCCCTCAGAGAATCTAAGAAACAGGGTGTAAAGACACTTGGAATTGTGAACGTGATCGGCTCATCTATTGCGAGAGAAGCAGATAATGTATTCTATACACTTGCAGGACCGGAGATTGCGGTTGCAACAACAAAAGCGTACAGTACACAGCTGATCGCAACTTACACACTGGCAATTCAGTTTGCTAAGATCAGAGGTCAGATTACAGAGGAACAGTATACTGGATATATCGAAGAACTGAAGACGATTCCGGATAAGATCAGCAGAATCATTGAAGACAAAGAAAGACTTCAGTGGTTTGCATCCAAACAGGTGAATGCAAAAGACATTTTCTTTATCGGACGTGGAATTGATTATGCAATTTCATTAGAGGGAAGTCTTAAGATGAAAGAAATCAGTTATATTCATTCTGAAGCATATGCAGCAGGAGAATTAAAACATGGAACGATTTCTCTGATTGAAGACGGTACACTCGTTATCGGAGTACTGACTCAGCCGGCATTATATGAAAAGACACTGAGTAACATGGTAGAGTGTAAGAGCCGTGGCGCATATCTGATGGGTCTTACGACATTTGGACACTATAATATTGAAGAAAATGCAGATTTCTCTGTATATATTCCAAAGACAGATCCACACTTTGCAACATCACTTGCAGTGATTCCGCTCCAGTTACTTGGATATTATGTATCTGTGGCAAAAGGGCTTGATGTAGATAAGCCGAGAAACCTTGCGAAGAGTGTAACAGTAGAATAGGTCCCGAAATTGTGCTATACTAATCCTAACCGTGAAAAAGACAAATGAATAAAGGAGAAAGAAGATTATGAAAACAGCATTAGTCATCATGGCTGCGGGAATGGGGTCTCGTTTCGGTGGTGGAATCAAGCAGTTAGAACCGGTTGGCCCGAATGGAGAGATTATTATGGATTATTCTATCCATGATGCAATTGAAGCCGGATTTAATAAAGTTGTATTTATCATCCGTAAGGATATTAAGGAAGCATTTCATGACGCGATCGGAAAGCGTATCGAAGGGATCTGTAATAGGTTGAACGTAGAATTCGCTTACGCTTATCAGGAATTAGATGATCTTCCGGAAGAAATCAAAAAACCTGTGGATAGAAGTAAACCATGGGGAACGGGACAGGCAGTTCTGGTGTGTAAAGACATCATCAAAGAACCGTTTGTTGTTATTAATGCAGATGATTATTATGGAAAAGAAGCATTTGTAAAGATCCATGAATTTCTGATTAATAATTATACTCCGGAAAGATCGAAAGAACTCTGCATGGCAGGTTTTATTCTTGGTAATACTTTAAGTGATAATGGAACTGTTACAAGAGGAATCTGTGCAGTGGATGAGAATGATTATCTGACGGATGTTATGGAAACCTATGAAATCAAAAAAACAGAGGACGGAGCAGAATCACAGGGAAATAAAATAAATGTGAATTCGCATGTATCTATGAATATGTGGGGATTGACACCGGAATTTGTGGGACTTTTGGAAGAAGGCTTTGTAGAATTCTTTGAAAATATCAAGGGAGACGAAGCAAAAGAACTGAAAGGAGAATACCTGCTTCCAATCTATATTGACGAGCTTTTGAAAAAAGGAAAAGTAAGTGTCAAACTTCTGGAGACACAGGATAAATGGTTTGGTGTTACTTATAAAGAAGATAAACCTGTTGTAGTAGAGTCATTTGCAAAATTGATCGCAGATGGCGTATATCGAAAAGATCTGTTCTCAGATCTGCAGGCATAAAATCCGGAGTCAGATATCCGAGACATAGTAAAGAATCAAAAAGACAGGAAAAAATATGACAGAAAACAGGATGAAGAGAAAAAAGACAGGAATGATTTGGCTGATCTTTACGATCATCTGGATGTCAGTGATTTTTTCTTTTTCGGCTAAAAAAGCGGTAGAATCGGAGGGAATGAGCCATTCGGTAGGAAAAGAGATCGGGAGGCTGATAGTCCCGCAATTTACATCCTGGTCAGAAGAACGGCAGGAGCAGTTTGCGAAAATGATTGATTTCCCGGTACGCAAATGTGCGCATGCAACAGAGTACGCGGTCCTTGGTGTGCTGATACTGAGGACGGCGTATTCTTTTTCGGAAGACAGCGGGAAACGGTCCATGCTGATCTGCTGGTGTGCAGGTACAGCATATGCGGCAAGTGACGAATTACATCAGTTGTTTGTGCCGGGCAGGAGCTGTCAGTTCAGAGATGTATGCATCGATAGTGCCGGTGTATTGGCGGGAGTATTAGTATTTAGCTTGATAAAGCATGAAATCGTAAAATATAAGGAAAAGAAAAAATCTTGTAAAACTAAGAAAAAAGTGGCAGAAAACGTGAAAAAATCAAGGAAAATCCCTTGACAAGTATCATGATTCGTAATAAACTAAACAAGCGTGCATAGGAACGTTTTGTTTTGATGTACGACTATTCACAAGATGAATAAGCAACTTATTATAATCGTAGGAGGTGAAAGAAATGCCAACATTTAACCAGTTAGTAAAAAAAGGACGTCAGACATCTGTAAAGAAGTCTACAGCACCGGCACTTCAGAAAGGATACAACTCTTTAAAGAAGAGAAGCACTGATACTTCTGCTCCACAGAAGAGAGGTGTTTGTACAGCTGTTAAGACTGCTACACCTAAGAAACCTAACTCAGCTCTTAGAAAGATCGCCAGAGTACGTCTGTCTAACGGAATCGAAGTAACAAGCTACATCCCAGGAGAAGGACACAACCTTCAGGAGCATAGCGTTGTTTTGATCCGTGGAGGAAGAGTAAAAGACCTTCCAGGTACAAGATACCATATCGTAAGAGGAACACTTGATACAGCAGGTGTTGCTAAGAGAAGACAGGCTCGTTCTAAATACGGCGCTAAGAGACCAAAAGATAAGAAATAAATCTGTTGCGTAAAGCGTAGATAAGATTTCGAACCAATTAAAAATGTAATCACAAACAGAACTATGATTATGTAAGTTGCAAGGTATATATATTGTATGCCCTATGCACTACACAGTATCATTAGAAAGACACATGTGAGTACCGATGAATTAAATTAAGATGTTTAAGGAGGGAAGGACCGTGCCACGTAAAGGACATACTCAGAAAAGAGACGTATTAGCGGATCCAGTATACAACAATAAAGTGGTAACCAAGCTTGTCAACAACATTATGCTTGATGGTAAGAAGGGTGTTGCACAGAAGATCGTATACGGAGCGTTTGAAAGAGTTGAAGCAAAAGCCGAAAAGCCAGCTATCGAAGTATTTGAAGAGGCTATGAATAACATCATGCCAGTACTTGAGGTAAAGGCTAGACGTATCGGAGGAGCTAACTACCAGGTACCAATCGAGGTTAGACCTGAAAGAAGACAGACTCTTGCACTTCGTTGGCTGACAGTATACTCTCGTGCTAGAGGAGAGAAGACAATGGAAGAAAGACTGGCTAACGAAATCCTGGATGCAGCAAATAACACAGGCGCATCTGTAAAGAAGAAAGAAGACATGCACAAGATGGCAGAAGCAAACAAAGCATTTGCTCATTATCGTTTCTAATTATAGGAGGAAAAAATCTTGGCTGGAAGAGAATATCCATTAGAGAGAACAAGAAATATCGGTATTATGGCGCATATCGATGCTGGTAAGACAACTCTTACCGAGCGTATCCTGTACTATACCGGTGTTAACTATAAGATTGGAGATACTCACGAAGGTACTGCTACCATGGACTGGATGGAACAGGAGCAGGAAAGAGGTATCACAATTACTTCTGCGGCTACAACATGCCACTGGACACTTGAAGAGTTCACAAAACCGAAAAAGGGAGCTCTTGAGCACCGTATCAACATCATTGATACTCCGGGACACGTTGACTTTACCGTAGAGGTTGAGCGTTCACTCCGTGTACTTGACGGCGCTGTCGGCGTCTTCTGTGCTAAGGGTGGTGTTGAGCCTCAGTCAGAAAACGTATGGCGTCAGGCTGACACATACAATGTACCAAGAATGGCATTCATCAATAAGATGGATATCCTGGGTGCTGATTTCTACAATGCAGTAGACCAGATTAAGACCAGACTTGGAAAGAACGCTATTTGTCTTCAGTTACCAATCGGTAAAGAAGACGACTTCAAGGGAATCATTGACCTGATGGAAATGAAAGCTTACATCTACAACGATGATAAGGGAGATGACATCACAGTTACAGATATCCCGGAAGATATGGCAGACGACGCAGAACTTTACCATACAGAAATGGTAGAAAAGATCTGCGATCTTGATGATGATCTGATGATGCAGTATCTCGAAGGTGAAGAACCATCTATCGATGATATGAAGAAAGCACTCAGAAAAGCAACTTGCGAGTGTACAGCAGTTCCTGTTTGCTGTGGATCAGCTTACAGAAACAAAGGTGTACAGAAGCTCCTTGATGCAATCGTTGAGTATATGCCTGCACCAACAGATATCCCACCAATCGAAGGTGTGGATGAGGATGGAAACGATGTTGTAAGACATTCTTCAGACGAAGAGCCATTCTCAGCACTTGCATTCAAGATTATGACAGACCCATTCGTTGGTAAGCTGGCATACTTCAGAGTTTACTCTGGTACAATGAACTCAGGTTCTTATGTACTGAATGCTACAAAGAATAAAAAAGAGCGTGTTGGACGTATCCTTCAGATGCATGCCAACAAGCGTGAGGAGCTTGATAAAGTATATTCAGGAGATATCGCAGCAGCAATCGGATTCAAGTTCACTTCAACAGGTGACACAATCTGTGACGAGCAGCATCCTGTAATTCTGGAATCAATGGAATTCCCAGAACCAGTTATCGAGCTTGCTATCGAGCCTAAGACAAAAGCTTCCCAGGGTAAACTTGGTGAATCTCTTGCAAAACTGGCTGAAGAAGACCCTACATTCCGTGCTCATACAGATCAGGAAACTGGACAGACAATCATCGCCGGAATGGGAGAGCTCCATCTTGAAATCATCGTAGACAGACTTCTTCGTGAATTCAAGGTAGAAGCTAACGTAGGTGCTCCTCAGGTTGCTTATAAAGAAGCATTTACAAAACCAGTTGACATTGATAGCAAATATGCTAAACAGTCAGGTGGACGTGGACAGTACGGACACTGTAAAGTTAAATTTGAGCCAATGGATGTTAACGGTGAGGAAACATTCAAATTCGAATCTACTGTAGTTGGTGGAGCTATTCCGAAGGAATACATCCCAGCTGTAGGTGAAGGTATCGAAGAGGCTATGCAGTCTGGTATCCTTGGAGGATTCCCAGTTGTAGGTCTTAAGGCTAACGTATATGACGGATCTTACCATGAAGTCGATTCAAGTGAAATGGCTTTCCATATTGCAGGTTCTCTTGCATTTAAGGACGCTATGAAGAAGGCATCTCCAGTTCTTCTTGAGCCTATCATGAGAGTGGAAGTTACTATGCCGGAAGAGTACATGGGTGACGTTATTGGAGACATTAACTCACGTCGTGGACGTATCGAAGGTATGGATGACCTCGGCGGCGGAAAGATCGTTCGTGGATTCGTTCCATTGTCAGAAATGTTTGGATACTCTACAGACTTACGTTCCAGAACACAGGGACGTGGTAACTACTCAATGTTCTTCGAGAAATACGAGCCAGTACCGAAGTCAGTACAGGAAAAGATTTTATCCAGCAAAAATGACTAATTATTTATAAAATGCTTGAAAAAGTGCTACATTTGAAATATAATCAAATGTAGCCGAGCAAACGAACAATTTGTTAATATGCCATATGGCACTAAATTAAGGAGGATATTCAAAATGGCTAAAGCTAAATTTGAAAGAACAAAACCGCATTGTAATATCGGTACTATCGGTCACGTTGACCACGGTAAAACAACTCTTACAGCTGCTATCACAAAGACACTTGCAGCAAGAGTACCAGGAAACACAGCAGAGAACTTTGAAGATATCGATAAAGCTCCAGAAGAGAGAGAACGTGGTATCACAATTTCTACAGCTCACGTTGAGTACCAGACAGAGAAACGTCACTATGCACACGTTGACTGCCCAGGACATGCTGACTACGTAAAGAACATGATCACAGGAGCTGCTCAGATGGATGGAGCTATCCTTGTTGTAGCTGCTACTGATGGTGTTATGGCTCAGACAAGAGAGCACATCCTGCTTTCTCGTCAGGTAGGTGTTCCTTACATCGTTGTATTCATGAACAAATGTGATATGGTTGACGATGACGAACTTCTTGAATTAGTAGAAATGGAAATCCGTGAACTCCTTGACGAGTATGAATTCCCAGGAGATGATACTCCAATCATCCAGGGATCAGCTCTTAAAGCTCTTGAAGATCCTAACTCAGAGTGGGGAGACAAGATCATGGAACTCATGGATGCTGTAGATTCTTATATCCCAGATCCAGAGCGTGATACAGATAAGCCATTCCTTATGCCAGTAGAGGACGTATTCTCTATCACAGGACGTGGTACAGTTGCTACAGGTAGAGTAGAGCGTGGTGTTCTTCATGTATCTGACGAAGTAGAAATCGTTGGTATTCACGAAGAGACTAAGAAGACAGTTGTAACAGGTGTTGAAATGTTCCGTAAACTTCTTGATGAAGCTCAGGCTGGTGACAACATCGGTGCTCTTCTTCGTGGTATCCAGAGAACAGAAATCGAAAGAGGACAGGTTCTTTGTAAACCAGGTTCAGTAACATGCCATCACAAATTCACAGCTCAGGTTTACGTTCTGACAAAAGATGAAGGTGGACGTCATACTCCATTCTTCAACAACTATCGTCCACAGTTCTACTTCAGAACAACAGACGTTACAGGTGTTTGCGAACTTCCAGAAGGTGTTGAAATGTGCATGCCTGGTGACAACGTAGAAATGACAATCGAACTGATTCACCCAGTTGCTATGGAGCAGGGACTTCGTTTCGCTATCCGTGAAGGTGGACGTACTGTAGGATCAGGACGTGTTGCTACAATCATCGAGTAATTATAATCTGTTATCAGAATATTAACTCAAATATATACCCCAGAGGCTAAAACCTCTGGGGTTTTTGTTATACCAAAGTATACAAGAGAACTTGTTGGGCTTAAGAAAGAAACGATCAGCGAAAGTTCGACAGATGGATATAATAATCTTGAAGAAAATAATCCAGTTATGTATACTTAAAAATATAAAATAAAATTAAATTAAGAGGAGAGCAGTATGCAAAATCCGGAAATAGTAATTATAGGAGCAGCAATTATTGATGTTCTGGCATATCCTGTAAACGTGAAAGTATTTGAAACGGGATCGTATTCGACAGAAGATATACATATGACGACAGGGGCAGATGCATTAAATGAAGCCACTATACTTGCCAAAAAAGGGCGGAGAGTTCAGTTGGAAACAGTGATAGGTCAGGATGATGCAGGAAAATTCATACAGGCTCATTGCGATGATGCAGGGATCATGGTACGGGATGCGTGCATCAAAAAAGATGAAAAGACAGGTGTGAATATTGTTCTTGTGGAGCAAGATGGAACAAGAAGTTTCTTGACGAATCCGCATGGTACACTTCGAAGCCTGAAAGTAGAACATATCCAGATGCCATTTCCTGAGAGTGCAAAGATCGTATGCTTTGCAAGCATATTTGTATTTCCGAAGATTGGTCCTGATAAATTAGTGCAAATATTCTCACAGGCAAAAATGCAGGGGAAAATTGTCTGTGCGGATATGACAAAGCGTAAAAAGGGCGAGACGCTGGAAGATATGGCGGAAGCTTTTTCGTATATTGATTATCTGTTTCCAAATGATGAAGAGGCGATGCTTCTGACGGAAACGGAATCAGTCGAAGAAGCAGCAGAATGCATAAAATCCACAGGTGTGGGAAATGTGATCATAAAATGTGGAAAGCGGGGATGTTACATTCGGACAGATGTGGAAAAGTGTTGGATAGCTGCGGAAGAGAATGTAAATTGTATTGATACAACTGGAGCCGGAGACAGCTTTGCGGCGGGATTTCTGAATGCACTGTTGGATGGAAAAGGTGTGAAAAGATGTGCGAAAGAGGGAAACCGTTATGGCGCAGAGGCGGTTCAGCATATCGGAGCGACTGCATGGCTGAATGGTGGACTCTGAGAATTGAAATGAATAAATGATGATATGGAGTAAAAGGGTATGGAATATTCACATGAGATCATTGTGCCCAACGATGATCTCCCATTTAAAATGTTCATATTTGAGGGAAGTCAAGGAGGATATATCCGCCAGAAACACTGGCACAGATCAATAGAAATATTTGCAGTATTTGATGGGGAGATGGAATTTTATCTGAATGACAAGAGATATCCGCTTCACCCGGGAGAATTTATGCTTGTGAATTCAAATGAATTGCATTCCATCTATGCGCCCAAAAAGAATAAAACGCTGGTCATACAAATACCGGTTGCGACATTCGAAAGATATTATACAGACGACGGATTCATATATTTTTCTCACAATTCCAGGATCCAGGATGAAGAGGTGATGGGTCTGTTTGAAGAAATGTATCATGTATATGCGGAGAAGAAGAATGGATATGAATATAAGGTTCAGAGTCTGTATTATCGTCTGCTGTATCTGTTGGTAAGTAAGTACCGCAAGACGGATCTGGATGCGGAAAAGATACGTGCAAATAAAAAATTAAATAAGCTGTCAACAATTACGGATTATATGAAACAAAATTATAGCAAGGAACTTTCGCTGGAAAGCATTGCAAGGACATTTAATTATTCTCCGACGTATTTATCACGTATGTTCCGGAAATATGCACAGATGAGTTATAAAACCTATCTGGACGATCTGAGACTCCGGCATGCGTATAATGATCTGATGAATACGGATCTTTCGATCGGTATGGTTGCGGAAAAAAATGGATTTGCGGGAAGTAAGGCATTTGCGAGGGTATTCAAGGAGCAGTATGGAGTATTGCCGAGTGAATATCGGAAAAAGAATTAAAGGTATTTTAGTGGTGTAAGTTGTAATGACAGAAAAAAGATAAGAAATCGCCATAATCAGGTTAATTTATAGGTGGTAAGTACAAAATCAGGTTGATATAATGACATTGTAAATAAGAGAACGACAAATGCACGGAGGAAATCAAATGGAGATTCTCAAAGCAATGGAGCATGCACCACTTCCACTGGATGAAGTAATCTATGAACCATCGATTGAAGAACTGGAAGGTCAGAAGATTGCAGATGAGATGAAAGAACGTGCTTACGGCGGACTGGAGATCCAGATCGGATACTGCAACGGTAATAATAAAAAATTAAATGCAGTAGAATATCACCGCTCCTCAGAGCTTGATATTGCCGTAGATGATCTGATTCTTTTGCTTGGATGCTGTACTTCCGAAAGATACGAATACAGAACTGACAGAAGTGCAGAAAAAGACAATTGAGGAAGCCAAAAAAGCAGAAGGAAAGATGCCGGAAGATGGATTACTTACCGCAAAGAATAAATGGCTGATCGCACATGAGGAAGCTGAGATCGAAGGCGCATTTAACGGCCTTTGCGGAGTCAATGTAACAGTGTAACGGCAAAAGTATTACAGATGAAATAAAGCGGGACGAAAACCCGTTAGAATAATTATAAATAAATATTTAGGAGGAATCACACAATAAACAATATGCCAGAAGTAAAAATTGGAGTAGTAGCAGTCAGCAGAGATTGTTTCCCGGAAAGTCTTTCTGTTAACAGAAGAAAGAATCTGATGAAAGCATACACAGAAAAATACGGAACAGAAGGGATCTATGAATGTCCGATTTGTATTGTAGAAAGCGAAATCCACATGGTACAGGCACTGGAAGATATCAAGAAAGCAGGATGTAATGCACTCTGCGTATATCTTGGAAACTTCGGACCAGAGATTTCTGAGACATTACTTGCAAAACATTTTGATGGACCGAAGATGTTCGTAGCAGCAGCTGAAGAAAGCGGAGATAACTTATTAGATGGACGTGGAGATGCATATTGCGGAATGTTAAATGCAAGCTATAATTTACAGCTTCGTAACATCGAAGCATATATCCCGGAATATCCGGTTGGAGATGCCAAAGAGTGTGCAGATATGATCCATGAGTTCCTTCCAATTGCAAGAGCTGTTGTAGGACTTCAGAATTTGAAGATCATCAGCTTCGGACCAAGACCGATGAACTTCCTTGCATGTAATGCACCAATCAAGCAGCTTTACAATATCGGAGTAGAGATTGAAGAAAACTCTGAGCTGGATCTTTTCGAGGCATTTAATAAGCATGCCGGAGATGAAAGAATCCCTGCAATCGTAAAAGAAATGGAAGAAGAACTTGGAGCCGGAAATAAGAAACCGGAGATTCTTCCAAAACTTGCACAGTATGAAATTACATTAAAAGACTGGGTAGAAGAACACAAAGGATATCGCAAATACGTAGCACTCACAAGCAAATGCTGGCCTGCATTCCAGACACAGTTCGGATTTGTGCCATGTTATGTGAACAGCCGTCTGACAGCACAGGGAATTCCTGTATCTTGCGAGGTTGATATCTACGGAACATTAAGTGAGTTCATCGGAACTGTTGTAAGTCAGGATACAGTAACATTACTCGACATCAACAACTCTGTACCTAAAGATATGTACAAGAACGATATTGAAGGAAAATACAACTATACACAGAAAGACACATTCATGGGATTCCACTGTGGAAATACTGCATCAAGCAAGCTTTCATTCTGCGAGATGAAATACCAGAAGATCATGGCAAGAACTCTTCCGGAAGAAGTTACACAGGGAACTCTGGAAGGAGATATCGTGCCTGGAGATATTACATTCTATCGTCTGCAGAGCACAGCAGACAACAAACTCCGTGCATACGTTGCACAGGGAGAAGTTCTTCCGGTAGCGACAAGATCATTCGGTGCAATCGGTGTATTCGCAATTCCAGAGATGGGAAGATTCTATCGTCACGTACTGGTAGAAAAAGGATTCCCACATCACGGAGCTGTTGCATTTGGACATTTCGGAAAAGAACTGTTTGAAGTATTCAAATATATCGGAGTTCCGGTAGATGAGATTGGTTATAACCAGCCGGCAGGGGTAAAATATCCGACAGAGAATCCATGGGGATAATAACGGACAGGTAATAAGTAATAGATGGGACTGAATTTTTCAGTCCCAAAAGTGATTATGGAGGTAAATGATGTTATACATAGGCGTAGATCTTGGAACATCAGCAGTAAAACTTCTGGTGATGGATGAGACAGGAGATATTAAAAAGATTGTTTCGAAAGAATATCCGCTCTTCTTCCCACATCCGGGATGGTCAGAGCAGAAACCGGAAGACTGGTTTGAAAAATCAATGGAAGGGATCAAAGAACTGACTGCCGAGTGTGATAAGTCACAGGTAGCAGGAATCAGCTTTGGAGGCCAGATGCATGGTCTGATTGCTCTGGATAAAGATGATAATGTTATTCGTCCGGCAATTCTCTGGAATGATGGAAGAACAGGGGAAGAGACAGAGTACCTGAATGAAGTGATCGGAAAAGATAAGTTATCAGAATATACGGCAAATATTGCGTTTGCAGGATTTACTGCACCGAAGATCCTCTGGATGAAAAAGCATGAGCCGGAGAATTTTGAAAAGATCGCAAAGATTATGCTGCCGAAAGATTATTTGGCATATAAACTTTCAGGATCGTTCTGTACTGATGTATCGGATGCATCGGGAATGCTGCTTATGGATGTGAAGAACCGCTGTTGGTCAAAAGAGATGATGGATATCTGTGGAATTACAGAAGATAAACTGCCAAAATTATATGAAAGTTATGAAGTAGTTGGAACTCTGAAAAAAGAAATTGCAGATGAACTTGGATTTTCAGAGAATGTAAAAGTAATTGCAGGAGCTGGAGATAATGCAGCAGCAGCGGTAGGAACAGGGACAGTAGGAGACGGAATGTGTAATATTTCCCTCGGAACATCCGGAACTATCTTTATATCAAGCAACAAGTTTGGGGTAGATGAGAATAATGCACTGCATTCATTTGCACATGCAGATGGTCATTATCATCTGATGGGATGTATGTTAAGTGCGGCATCATGTAATAAATGGTGGAATGAAGAGATTTTAAAGACAAAGGATTTTGCTGCAGAACAGGCCGGAATTACAAATCTTGGCGAGAATCGTGTATTCTATCTTCCATATCTGATGGGGGAAAGATCACCACATAATAATCCGGATGCAAGAGCGATGTTTATCGGAATGTCAATGGATACGACCCGTGAAGATATGACTCAGGCGGTGCTGGAAGGTGTAGCGTTTGGACTTCGTGATTCTCTGGAAGTTGCAAGGAGCCTTGGAATTAAGATCGAGAGGACCAAGATCTGTGGTGGCGGAGCCAAGAGTCCACTTTGGAAGAAAATGATTGCCAATATCATGAACCTGAAGGTTGATGTAGTTGAAAATGAAGAAGGACCGGCACTTGGCGGAGCAATGCTGGCAGCAGTTGGCTGTGGTGAATATCCGGATGTAGAGACGGCGGCAGCGAAGATTGTAAAAGTAGTAGACACCGTGGAGCCGGATGAAGAGCTGACAGCAAAATATGAAGAACGTTATCAGCAGTTCAGAAAAATCTATCCAACTGTGAAATGCTTATATGAAAAATAAGAATTTTACTTCCGCAGATAAGCCGGATATGTTAGAATAATTTAAAGAGTGAAATCTTAGATAAAGAGGTATGAGATGTGTAATTCTCATACCTCTTTTTTGAAAAACGGCAATATAAAATGGCCAGGAAAAAATCAGGCAATTCATATAGAAGCCGGTTTGAAGGAGTTCTGAGATGGATCACAAAATGAATGAAGAAAAGAGGAGAAAAATGAAACATGGAAAGTCATAAGATTATCCAGGTAGAAGAAAAAGTACCATTGAAACTATTGCTGCCGCTTAGTATCCAGCATATGTTTGCGATGTTTGGGGCATCTGTACTGGTTCCGTTTATTTTTGGAATCAATCCGGCAATCGTACTTTTTATGAACGGCGTAGGAACGCTGATTTTTATTGCAGTGACAAAAGCAAAGTCACCGGCATATTTGGGGTCGAGCTTCGCATTTCTTGCACCGGCAGGTGTTGTTATCAGTAAGATGGGATATCCGTATGCACTGGGAGGATTTGTTGCGGTCGGTTTATGCGGATGTATTCTGTCCTTTATTATTTACAAATGCGGAACAAAGTGGATTGATATCGTACTCCCGCCGGCGGCTATGGGACCGGTTGTTGCATTGATAGGTCTGGAATTGTCTGGTTCGGCTGCAAGTAATGCCGGGCTTTTGGATGATAAGATTGATCCAAAGAATGTGATTGTATTTGCTGTGACATTGGGCGTTGCTGTATTTGGAAATATTTTATTTAGAGGATTTTTGTCGGTAATTCCGATTTTAATTGCAGTAATTGCAGGATATCTGACAGCACTTGCCTGTGGAATCCTAGATTTTACACAGGTAGTAGAGGCTTCATGGTTTGCAATCCCGAATTTTCAGGCGCCGAAGTTTGATATGGGGGCAATTTTAATGATTTTGCCGGTACTTCTGGTTATTACATCGGAACATATCGGGCATCAGGTTGTAACGAGTAAGATCATAGGAAGAGATCTTCTGACAGATCCCGGACTTCACAGATCTTTATTCGGGGATAATTTTTCTACAATGGTGTCAGGTCTGATCGGATCAGTGCCGACTACTACATACGGAGAGAATATCGGGGTTATGGCTGTAACAAAAGTATACAGCGTCCGTGTTATCGGAGGAGCTGCAATATTGTCTATTATATGTTCGTTTGTCGGGAAATTGTCGATGATGATTCAGACAATTCCGGGACCGGTTATCGGAGGAATCTCATTCCTTCTGTATGGTATGATCGGTGCTTCTGGTTTACGTATTCTGGTAGACTCCAGAGTAGATTACGGAAGATCCAGAAACCTGATGTTAACATCCATCGTATTTGTAACCGGTCTGTCTGGAATATCTGTGAATATCGGAACCGTGTCATTAACCGGGATGGTTCTGGCATGTGTTGTTGCCATGGCACTTAGCCTGATATTCTATATCTTAGATAAATTAAAGCTTACCAATGATCGGGAAGTGTAAGGTCTTCTTTTCTCATGGCGAGTGAAGCGCCCGGAACGGAGAAGTTCGGCATGCCGTCTTCGTCCCAGAAGACTTTTCCTATATAGGCATTTCTTCCGGCATCGTAGAGCGGCTGATAATCACCCTCACCTAAGTAACGCTCTTCCTGACGTGCATGATAGACCATAAGATCTTCTGTGTCGTCAGTGGAGCGGGTAAAGCTGTTGTGTCCTGGTCCGAAGAATCCGGTAGCACGGCTGCTTTGGAATACGGGATAAGGAAGTTTGGTCCAGGAAGAAGAATCCAGAAGATCAGAGTCTTCATCTGCATATAAAAGTCCCATATTATAAAGTGCATCTGTACCACTTGCAGAGAATGTAAGGAAGATGCGGCCGCCATGTTTGATAACGGCAGGTCCTTCATTTACCGCAAATCCATGAAGTTCCCAGTTGTACTCAGGATGGGTCAGAAGAACAGATGGAGTACAAATCGTCCACGGATTGGATAATTTTGCAATAAAAATATCAGAAATATTATTCGTTTTCTGTGCCCATACAAAATAATCCTCCCCTTTATGATGGAAGAAAGTATGGTCCAGAGAGAAGTCGGTAAAAGCAATATCATTTTCCACAGTTGTCTGGATTGGTCCCTTGGTGATCCAAGGATCGTTCATCGGATCGTCGCCGGTGCAGGCAAGGCAGTGTGGACGGATCCGCCATGAAGAATGGTCGGAAACGGTTGTGGTGTAATATACATACCAGCCACCCTGGATATAGTGGATTTCAGGAGCCCAGAGGTGTGGACTGACACGGTCAGGACCGATGGGCTCTCTTTCATAAATGACTTTTTCTGTGTAACGTCCGGAATTATCAGTCAGATCTTCGAGTGTATCGGCACAGCGGAGAATGATGTAAAGATACTGATAGGTACCATTTAAGTTGTGCCCGGCATCTGTATGAGAGCCAAGAAAATAATACTTTCCGTCGGTATGTTTATAAATGTAAGGATCGGCGCGGTGACTGATGATCGGTGCCGCATAATCATTATCCTGAATGTGTCCGATGCCATCTTCACTTCGGATGATGTTACGGATTTCTTTCATTCCGTTTGTATACGTAACCTGTACGGTCTCCGGGTCTGATTCGCATCTTTCTACAGACTGAATACATACTGGTTCTGGCTTTCCATATTTATTCTGTAAAGAACTAAGGGCTGCAACAGAGATTGTTTCCCCATTAGAATCCTGGGTTTTGAGTGCGTCAGTAACAGAAAGTTCATCGCAGGGAAGTACAATCGGAAACCCGCCGTTAAGTGCATACCAGTCCTTCTGATTATAGCTGTATTCAAGATAATAATGGTCTTTTTCTGGTTTTTCCCATGAGACATTCACGGATCGTATGAAAGCAGATGTCTGCTTATCATGATAGAATTTATCTGCCATAGGAAGTGTAAGTGATTGATTCATAAATCCTCCTTGGGCATTGTATTTATTAGAAAAATAAGGTTTGATTCATTTTAGCATAGAATTAATTGATTGACAAGACAGAAAAAAGTAGTCTAAGATAGTAGGAAAGGGTAACGAATATGTGGCTTTAAGCCAAAAAAATGTGCAAAGGGGAAATAAAAAGATGGTTACGATTAAAGAGATTGCAAAAGAATGCAATGTCTCTGTCGCAACAGTATCAAATATCTTGAATCACAAGCCTGGCGCCAGTGATGAGACCAGAAGAATTGTGATGGCCAAGATAAAAGAGCTGAATTATAAGCCCAATACTGTGGCGAGAAATCTGAAGACTAAGAATACCAGGACAATAGGGGTAATTGTCGAGGATATGACGATCTTCAGTATTCCGGATATTGTAGACGGAATTACGGAACATTGTGAGGAAAATAATTATCAGATACTTTTGATCAATCTGAGATTATTTAAAAAATACAATGATTTTTATTATCACAGAGATGATTATTACGACCAGGTTGAGCAGGAAATTGATAAATTAATCGCAAGGCAGGTTGAGGGAGTTATATATGTAGCTGCTCATGAACGTGTAATGAAGTGTATTCCGGAAAAACTTCCGGTACCGGCCGTTATGGCATACGGATATACACAAAACAAAAATATCCCGTCCATTGTAGTAAATGATGAAGACGGGGCACATCAGATCGTCAAACATCTGGTCGACAATGGCCACAGGAAGATAGGAATTATAACAGGAAAACCGGATAGTATTCATACACAGGAAAGACTTCTGGGTATGCAGAGGGCGTTTTATGAGAATCAGATTCTGTATAATCCCGAAAGTGTATATTACGGGGACTGGACCAGACAAAGTGGTTATAATGGTACGGATCAGCTGTTGGAACAGGGGGTTACAGCGATTTGCTGCATGAATGATCTTATGGCCGGTGGAGTGTATGACAGAATGGAAGAAAGAGGAATGCTTCCGGGAAAAGAGGTCTCGGTAACCGGATATGATAACCGTGAACTTTCAGGATATTATAAGCCGCCGCTTACTACGATATCTCTTCCACTTCATGATATAGGTTATACGGCAAGCGAGGTAATTATGCGTATGGTAGAGGAGAAAGAGCTGAAAGAACCGGATGGTATATATCGTGTAGGATGTTATATGCTGGAGCGTAGTTCGGTCAGAAATCTTAAAGAAAATTCATAATCAAAACAATAAATAATGAAAATCAGAAAAAAATAAGCACTTACAGAAGAAAAAAATGTCTGTAAGTGCTTATTTTATAATAGGTTTGTGCATATTGCACAAAATAAAACGTTTAAGTTTTACTTGCACTTATCATAAAAGTGAGCGTATAATCTAATCAAACAAAGAAACAGGTAAATAAGATAAAAAAATATAAACCTGTAAAAAGAAATTTGCATTGTATATTGGGAAAAAAGGAAAATTGTAAAAAAAGGATATTAAACGATTAAGGAAAAGAAATCGGAGTTAATGTTCTGAGGAAAAGGTTATGGATGACAAGAAACTGAAAACAGTACCATTGAATAAGATCAAGATATCGGATCAGTTCTGGAACAGATATATACATCTGGTAAAAGATGTACTGATTCCGTATCAGTGGGACATTTTAAATGACAGACTTCCGGATGTGGAGACAAGTCATTGTATTGAAAACTTTAAGATTGCGGCGGGAGAAACTGACGGAGATTTTGAAGGGGCAGTATTCCAGGATACAGATGTAGCGAAATGGCTGGAAGCGGTAGCTTATTCACTGGCAGCAGAGCCGGATGAACATTTGTCATATCTTGCGGATAAAACGATTAACCTTATAGGACGTGCCCAATGTGAAGATGGATATCTGAATACTTATTTTACGATTAAGGATCCATCAAAACGTTGGACAAATCTGAAAGAGGGACATGAATTATATACGGCAGGACATATGACGGAGGCAGCAGTTGCGTATTATAAAGCAACCGGAAAAACAGAGTTTCTCGATATCATGAAGAAATTTGCAGATCTCATTTGCAAGACATTCGGACCGGATGAAGGTCAGATCCATGGATATCCGGGACATCAGGAAATCGAGCTTGCGCTTATCCGTCTGTATCATGTAACCGGTGAAAAGAAATATCTGGAAACAGCAAAGTATTTTATTGATACCAGAGGCGTGGGAGAAAATTATTTCCTGGAAGAAGAAAAGAGACCTGAATATAAACAGATATTCCCGGAATTTGCCGGATATGATCCGAGATATTCACAGTCACATGAGCCGGTAAGAGAGCAGAAGACGGCAGAAGGACATGCAGTAAGAGCCGTATATATGTATTGCGCAATGGCAGATCTGGCATATGAATACAAGGATAAAGAATTGTTAGATGCCTGCAAGACATTATGGGAGGACATGACAAAACGTCAGATGTATATTACAGGAAGCATCGGAGCATCCGGTCTTCTGGAACGGTTTACAACAGACTATGATCTTCCGAACAACTGTAATTATTCAGAAACATGTGCATCGATAGGACTTGCTCTTTTCGGAAGAAGAATGGCACAGATCACAAAAGATGCTTCATACATGGATATGGTAGAAAGAGCGCTTTATAATACCTTGTTATCAGGAATAGCACAGGATGGAAAGAGTTTCTTCTATGTAAATCCTTTGGAAGTGTGGCCGGATAACTGTATCGACAGAACTTCCAAAGAGCATGTAAAACCGGTGAGACAGAAATGGTTTGGAGTTGCGTGTTGTCCGCCAAATATAGCGAGAACACTGGCGTCCATGGGACAGTACATATATTTCACTGATAAGAACACAGCATATGTGAACTTATACATTTCTAATGAAGCTCAGATCGAACTGGAAGAAGGAGCATTAAAGATTCAGATAGAAAGTGATCTGACGAATACAGGACATATTCGGATGGCAATAACTCCTGATGGAGAGGGTGAACACAGACTGGCACTTAGAATACCGGATTATGTGAAGACCTATACGATCAAAAGAGATGGTAAGATTCTAAGAAATGCCAGAATCAGTCAGTCTTATCTTTTAATAGAAGACATCAAAGAACAGACAGAGATCGAGATTGACTTTGAGGTACCCGCGAAATTCGTAAGAGCGAATCCGAATGTCAGAGAAGATGCAGGAAAAGTTGCTCTGGTAAAAGGACCGTTAGTATATTGTCTGGAAGAAGCAGACAATGGGGAAAATCTTCCATCTATCTTCGTTAACACGAAACAGGAGCTGAAAGAAACATTTGAATCCGAACTTCTTGGAGGAGTAACGACGATTCGGTTCACAGGAAAGAAACTGAACATGGATACATGGCAGGATGGTGCATTATATGATACCAGAGAACAGGTATTCGAAGATATAGAACTCAAAGCAATTCCATATCATTGCTGGGATAACCGTAAAACAGGTGAGATGCTGGTATGGATGAAAGAAATGTTTTAATTATTTTGAATCTGTCAGGGAACATAGACCCTGTAGAGAAATATATATCTAAAAGGAGGAAAATCTATGAAAAAGAAAGTAGTGTCAGTGCTTCTTTGTGTAGCTATGACAGCAACTATGCTGCTTGGATGTAGCGCAGGAAGTGAAAAGAGTGATTCTAAGAAATCATCTAAGAGCGAGTCGGGCGGAACAACAGAGATGAAGGTTGACGGGGATGCAACAACCATTAATGTCTGGACATTCATCGAGTTACACCAGAAATTCTACACAGAGATGGCTAAGAAATGGAATGAGGAACATCCGGATAAGAAGGTTAAATTAGTACTTTCTAATATGCAGTACGATGATATGCACAACAAATTATCGCTTGCACTGGAATCAGGAAAAGGAGCTCCGGATGTAGTTGATATCGAGCTTGGAAAATTCCCTTCATTCACAAATGGTAAGATCGGACTTATGGATCTGACAGATGCAATCGCACCATACAAAGACAACGTAGTTGAATCTCGTCTTGACATCTACGGAAAAGATGGAAAATATTACGGATTCCCAACACACGTTGGTACAACAGTTGCATTCTACAATGATGATCTGTTAAAAGAAGCAGGAATTGATTACACAACAATTAAGACATGGGATGACTTCAAAGCAGCCGGTGTGAAATATCATGAGAAAACAGGTAAGAACTTCGCTTGTGCTGAGACAACAGCTCAGTGGATGGTTAACCTTATGTTAGCTCAGAAAGGTACTGATTACCTTGACAAAGATGGTAACCTTGACCTTACAAATGATAAAGTTGTAGAAGTACTTCAGTACATCAAAGATATGCAGGATGCAGGCGCACTTGCAACAGTAGCTGGTGGACAGCCGGATAACGAAGAAGCTTATCCAGAATACAACAGTGGTAACTTCGCAGTACAGATCATGCCTTTCTGGCAGACATCAAGATTTACAAACTACATGTCTGACCTTGAAGGAAAGATTGCAATCGCAGCTCCTCCGGTATTTGGAGACAACGATGCAGTTAAGACAATCGGTGGTGGTGGAACCGGTACAGCAGTTGTAAAATCTTCTAAGAATGCAGACCTTGCAGCTGAAGTATTCGCTTACATCAAACTGTCTGAAGACGCTAACAAAGAAGTTTGGAATGTATTAGGATTTGACCCTGTTAATACATCTGTATGGACAGACACAGACCTTACACAGAATCCGGACAACCAGTTCGTAAAATACTTCAAGACAAAACCATTTGACACTCTGTTAGAGCTCCAGGATAGCATTGGCGGACTTAATTCTTACACAAGTTCTAAATATCCATCTATCAACAACGAGTTCTGCACAACAACACTGAACAACATTTTCGAAGAAGGAATGGACGTAAAAGATGCACTGAAACAGTCTCAGGAAACTCTTGAAAATGAATTCGGCGACAAATAAGATTTGCAATTAAGAAATTAGTAATGTAATAATCAGGGGGTTGCGTGCAAAAACTGCCGCATCCCCTTCTTTTTAAGAAGGAGGATACATAAAACCATGAAGAAATTTTTCTATTCTCAGAAATTAGCTCCTTATGTGTTTATCCTTCCTTTTGTCCTCACTGTTATATTTTTCTGGGCAGTTCCAATCGCGAACGGAGTCCTTTTAAGTTTTCAGGATGTATTACAGGATAAATGGGTTGGATTGGATAATTATAAGAGACTTCTGTCCGATAAGATCTTTTTAAAAGCTTTGTTTAACAGTACACGTTATATGATCGGAACACTGGTACTTCTGATCCCATTTCCGATGCTTTTTGCAACACTTCTGAACAGTAAGCTGATGAAGAAACCTGGATTTTTCAAATCCATCTATTTCCTTCCGGCACTTACATCAGTCGTAGTTGCAGGTACAATCTTCCGTCTGATGTTTGGTGAGATGGAGACTTCTCTTGCCAACCAGGTGATCGGAATGTTCGGACTTGGACCAATTAAATGGTTAAAGAATGATCTGACCGGTTATTTTGCACTGTTACTTCTGGCATGCTGGAGATGGACAGGTGTTAACATCCTGTATTTCCTTGCCGGATTACAGAGTATTTCAACAGATCTTTATGAAGCGGCTTCTATCGATGGAGCAAATAAGTGGCAGCAGTTTACAAAGATTTCCCTTCCACTTCTGAAACCAACAACCGTATATGTGTTAACGATCAGTATCTATGCAGGACTTGCAATGTTCAATGAAAGTTACATGTTATGGAAAGGTAACAACTCACCGCAGAATATCGGACTTACGATCGTCGGATATCTGTACAGGCAGGGAATTGAAAAACGAGCGATGGGTTATGCCTGCGCAGTAGGTCTTGTACTTCTGATTATTGTTATGATCGTCAACATGATCCAGCTGGCAGCTACAGGAACATTCAAGAAGGAGGAAAGATAGTATGGGCGAAAAGAGAAAAAATAAAGACCGGCTTTGTACAATATTGATGATCGTCTTCTTCTCGATCCTGGCTATCCTGGTGATCCTTCCGATTTATACAATCTTTCTTGCCAGCTTTAAACCGGGCGGAGATCTTCTTCAGTATGGTCTGAACCTTGGAATTGACTGGAGCCGTATGAGTCTTGATAACTATGTACTGCTGTTTACCGGCCAGCATGATTACTGGAGATGGTTCTTTAACAGTATCACTCTTACAGTCGTTACAGTAGTGGCAACACTTCTTGTAAGTGCATTTGTAGGATACGGATTTGCAGCCTATGAATTCAAAGGAAAGAACTTTATGTTCGTAATCGTTCTCCTGATCTTATCTGTTCCACTGGAGGTTATCATGCTTCCACTGTACAAACAGATGACAACATGGGGACTGATGGATAACTATATCGCAATTGTATTACCATTCGTTGCACATGCATCTACAATCTTCTTCTTCAGACAGTATCTTCTGGGACTTCCGAAGTCACTTCTGGAAGCAGGACGAATCGACGGAGCAACAGAATATGGTATCTTCTTCAAGCTGATCATGCCGATCATGAAGCCGGCATTTGCAGCTATGGCGATCTTAAATGGTATGAATGCATGGAATAACTACCTGTGGCCATTACTGGTAATCCGTTCTTCAGAAAAATACACACTGACACTTGGACTGAACACCCTGATCAACCCATACGGAGATAACTATTCACTCCTGGTTGTAGGTTCGTTCTTCTCAATCATTCCTATCTTTATACTGTTTGTATGTTTCCAGCAGTATTTCATCGAAGGTATGACAGCAGGTGCGGTAAAAGAGTAATCATTGTAATAATAGGAGGTTGAAAATGAGTAAGACAGCAAAGATGATCATTGATAAAGATTTCCAGATTTCCAAAGTAGATGAAAGAATCTATGGCTCTTTCATCGAGCATCTCGGACGTGCCGTGTATGATGGATTATATCAGCCGGGCAATCCGTTGTCAGATGATGACGGATTCCGTAAAGATGTCATTGATCTGGTAAAAGAACTGGATGTACCGATCATCCGTTATCCGGGTGGAAACTTTGTATCCAACTTCTTCTGGGAAGACAGTGTAGGACCTGTAGAAGAGCGTCCGGCGCGTCTGGAACTTGCATGGAGAAGTCTGGAAGAGAATAAGATCGGATTAAATGAGTTCGCAAAATGGACAGACAAAGTAAATTCCAACATGATGATGGCAGTCAATCTTGGTACAAGAGGAATTGCAGATGCCTGCAATCTTCTGGAATACTGCAACCATCCGGGCGGAACAAAATATAGTGATCTTCGTATCAAACATGGTGTAAAAGATCCACATAATATCAAAGTATGGTGCCTGGGTAATGAGATGGATGGACCTTGGCAGCTCGGACACAAGACAATGGAAGAGTACGGACGTCTTGCAGAAGAGACAGCAAAAGCAATGAAACTGATCGATCCGTCTATCGAGCTGGTATCCTGCGGAAGTTCTGCTCTTGATATGCCGACATTCCCGAAATGGGAATCTACAACACTGGAAAGTACATATGATTATGTTGATTATGTATCTATGCATCAGTATTATGGAAACCGTGATAATGATACTGCTGATTTCCTTGCATGCTCAGATGATATGGATGAATTCATCCGTACCGTTGTCGCAACATGTGATTATGTAAAAGCGAAAAAACGTGGTAAGAAAGATATCAATATCAGTTTTGATGAGTGGAATGTATGGTTCCATTCGAATGCAGCCGATGATGACATCACACAGAACCATCCATGGCAGGTAGCACCTCCGATGCTGGAAGACATTTACACATTTGAGGATGCACTGGCAGTCGGACTGATGCTGATCACATTGTTAAAACATGCAGACAGAGTAAAGATTGCCTGCCTGGCACAGCTGGTTAATGTTATCGCACCGATCATGACAGATCAGGGCGGCGGAGCAGCATGGAAGCAGACGATCTTCTATCCATTCCTTCACGCTTCCAAGTATGGCCGTGGCGTAGCACTGATGCCTCTGGTACAGACAACAAAGCATGATACAGCAAAACATGAAAATGTTACTGACGTAGAAAGCGTTGCAGTGTATAATGAAGAGAAAGAAGAGCTTACAATCTTCGCTGTTAACCGTACACTGGAAGATGATATTGAACTGACAACAGACTTAAGAGGTATGGAAGGATTCCATCTGGTAGAGCATATCGTCATGGAAGAATCTGATCTGAAGCTGGTAAATAGTTCTTACGAAGAAAAAGTAGTACCAAAGACAGTAAACCGTTCAAAGATGGATGGTGGAATCATGACAACTCTTCTTGGAAAAGCATCTTGGAATGTAATCAGATTAAGTAAGTAGAGGCGGTTAAGATATGAAATTTTGGGCAATTGACAGTCCGGTAATGAGAGTGCTTGGACGACTGGGGGATATTATTATACTGAACATGATCTTTGTGGTCGGATGTATTCCGGTGATCACCATCGGAACTTCCTTAAGTGCTCTGTATGCGGTGGCGATGAAGATGGCAAGAGGTGAAGACCCGTCGGTGTGGAAGGAATTCTGGAAAGCCTATAAGAGGAACTTCAGACCGGCAACCATCTGCTGGCTGGTCATGGCTGTCATTGCCATACTGCTGTTTGTGGATTTCCGGATCATCGGAGTTCTGAAAAGAGGCAGCGAAAGTATGTACAGTATTATGCGTATTGTACTTGCAGTGATCCTTGGAATGTGGATGCTGATGTTCCAGTATCTGTTTCCATATATTGCAAGATTTGAAAATGGAATCTTTGCAACACTGCGCAATGCACTGCTTCTTGCGGCAGCGCATATTCCATCTACGATCGTGATCGTAGGCTTAAGTGTCGGATCGCTCATCTTAACATTGTTCACATCCAGATCCTTTGTGATCGCAAGTATTATATGGGTGTTCTTTGGATTTGCGGTATTGGCATATGTACAGGCGTTTCTCCTGTGCAGGATTTTTGAAAAATATGAAAAGTAAATTGTATTAGTAGTGTTCCAATAAGATCCTCGGAAAGAGGACGGAAAATGGGCAATATTATATACATACGGCTATATTTGCTTCATTCAAAGCTGCCGCTTGTATGTAATATTGCCCATTTTCTGCAGAGATCAAAGTATGCAGGATAAGTTGCCGCCTGCAGGAACTGTCAGGGGCGGTTCCTTGCGAATCTTCCGGCAGAGCTGTCCGGTTCTGTGGTGTTATACGGCTGGTAATTCGTCAATAATCTGCTGCAGAATTTTTTCTACAGAATCGGTAACATTGGTTGCGTATTTATCGATACCGGGAGCAGCATTCGCCATGGCATAGCTTGTACCGGCGGTCTGCAGCATTTCGACATCGTTATACTGATCTCCGAATACGACACAGTCTTTTGCTTCAATATGTAAATGATCGATCAGATCTTTTAATGCACTTCCCTTGTTGGCGGTCGGGCAGATGAAGTCTACCCAGAGATTGCCGGAAGTAACAACCTTGATGTCAGATGAAAACATTTCTTTTAGATGTTTTTCACACGCATCGGTTCCGCTGTAATCGCAGACTGCAATCTTAAGGATCGGTTCCGGGATCTCAGTTCTTGGGTCATCGATGAATTTCATATTATTCTGGATGACATTTACCATGTGATTATAGAATTTCGGATTTTTCGAGGTGCTGTAGCAGACACGTTCGCCGGAGATGATGCAGTTGTATTGTGGATATTTTGCAACTTCATCCAGGATACGGTAAGCAAGATCCTGCTCAATAATTCCTTTGGAAATAGTCTCTTCGTTGTATATACAGAGAGAACCGTTTTCGGCGATGTATGCAATATCGTCCTGAACCGGAGTGAACAGTCTGCGAAGATTCAGGTACTGGCGTCCGCTGGCAGTGGCGAACATGATCCCGTGTTCTTTCAGTGTACGGATCTGGTCGAACACAATTGGATTGACATCGTGTGCGCCATTTTGAAGTAGTGTGCCATCAAGGTCGCTGGCGATTAATTTAATCATAAATAACTCCTTATATAAAACATTTCTGAAAACATTGATATTTATTTCGCTACTAATTATAATATAAATGAGTAAAATATGAAAGACAAAGGTAGGAACAGGAATATGAAGATTGGAATTGCAAATGATCATTCTGCAGTAGACATGAAAAATGAGATTGTAGAATATCTGGAAAGTCTGGGACATGAAGTCGTGAACTATGGAACAGATTCTTATGAAAGCTGTAATTATCCGGAATTCGGTGAGAAGATCGGGAATGCAGTGGCAAGCGGTGAAGTAGAGCAGGGGATCGCAATCTGCGGAACCGGTGCCGGAATCTCGCTGGCAGCGAATAAAGTAAATGGAATCCGTGCAGTAGTGTGCAGTGATCCATATACAGCAAGAATGGCGAAAGAGCACAACGATGCGAACGTGATCGCATTCGGGGCACGTGTGATCGGTATCGAGACTGCGAAATGCATCGTGGATGAGTGGCTTAATGCTAAGTTTGAAGGCGGAAGACATGCCACAAGAGTGGACATGATCATGGACGTGGAAAAGAGAAATCATAATTTATAGAATACATTTTTGAGATATAGACATATTATGGATATGGAGGAAGAGACTGCTGACGGTGGTCTCTTTTTTAGGACAAAAAACGACACGCAGAGGTTGTGTGATCTGCATGCCGCCTTTTATATCATATTATATTGGAGAAATGAAAAAAATGATAATATCTGTTTTAAAATTACCTTTTATAACTTATTTCTGGTGAGCTGCTTCGTACTCTCTGAAAGCATCTACCTTTGGCTGAGAAGAGCATCCCGGAACGAATTCGTTTGTCAGGAAAGCGTCTGTTAATTCTTCTCTTAATTTGTTACCGATTGTGAAAGCTCCCATACATGCGATGTTGGCATCGTTGCTGAGACGGGCTCTTTTCGCTGAGTAGATGTCTGAAAGTAATGCTGCATAAGCGCCTTTTACTTTATTAGCTGCGATAGAAACTCCAAGACCTGTTCCACAGATCAGGATTCCGCGGTCATACTCGCCGGAAGCAACAGCTTCTGCAACTGCAACTGCTGTGTTAGCATAGATCGGATCTTCGCTTCCGAAGTCTTTGATCTCTCCATAACCCTTATCTTCCATAAATTTGATCAGTTCCTCTTTTGCCTGCTGTGCGTTTGGATCACATCCGATTGCGATTTTCATAGTGAATATCCTCCTTAGATATAAAAATTAAAATGTTTTAATGAATTACTGTTTGCTGAAATGTTTTCCTGCTTAATATATGTCTTCTATATTAAGCAGCTTTATTTTGCATCGTGCGCTTTGATCGCATCGCGGATCAAAGTGTCGAATTTGTCTGCCTGCCATGCAGCACGTCCTGTAAACAGACCATCGATGGATGGCTGAACGATCAGATCACATGCGTTTCCTGGATTTACGCTTCCGCCGTAAAGTGTCGGAATTTCATCGGCTGCATCACCGAAGATCTCGTGTAATGTCTGTTTGATGACTTTGTGCATCTCTTCTGCGTAATCGGCAGAAGCAGGAGTTCCGTTGACTCCGATAGACCACACAGGTTCGTATGCTACCCAGATGTTCTTTGCGTCTTCGACAGATACACCATGGAATCCTACTTTTAACTGTGTACGGAGTACTTCAGCACTGATGCCGAATTCTTTCTCTTCAGCAGTCTCGCCGATACATAAAAGAGTTTTGAATCCATGTTCCAGTGCGCAGAGAACTTTCTTGTTCTCTTCGATATCCGTTTCGCCAAATACATGACGACGCTCAGAGTGTCCGATCATGACAAGTCCGATGCCAGCCTCCTGTAACATCAGAGGAGAAATCTCTCCTGTAAACTGTCCCTGTTCCTCCCAGCACATATTTTGTGCGCCTAAGCGGATGTTCTTCTGGTCAATAGCTTTTGAAGCACTGTCCAGAGTTGTATAAGAAGGAATAATGAAAAGTTCAATCTCATCCCTGCTTATATCTTTTGTAAGAGATTCCAGCTCCTGAAGATAGGAAACGGTATCTTTTATGTTCTTGTACATTTTCAAGTTACTTCCAAAGAAAAGTTTTTTACTCATGATACCCTCCAGTTTCGATATTTTGCTTTTTTTTGGTTGTTTTGATTATATCTCTAAAATAGAAGAAAAGCAATAATAAAAACGAAAATAAACGAAACAAAATGAAAATAAAGCCAAAAAAGTGACAAAACCTTAACAAACTATTGAAAAATGCACAAAAAATGAAAAACGAATCTATGCAATTGTGATAAAGTTACGAAAAAGTGATAAAAACTATTGCAAAAAACAAAAAAGAAATGTAAGATATAGACATCGAAACGAAAACAAAACCGAAAGCGAAACGAAAAAGAAAGGAAAGTAAAGAATTATGAGTACACAGTATAAACCAATTACAGCAATCACAATGGGAGATCCTGCAGGTATCGGACCTGAGATCGTAGTAGGAACAATGTTAAGTGAAGAAATCCACGACTGCTGCCGTCCATTCGTAATCGGAAGCATCGCAATCATGGAAAGAGCTGCAAAGGTTCTCGGAAAAGAATTGAAATACAACAAGATCGAAGATCCATCAGAAGCAAAATATGAATTCGGAACAGTAGACATCATTGAGACTGGTGATTACGATACAGACTCTATCGAATGGGGAAAAGTTCAGGCACTTGCAGGACGTATGGCAGTTGACTGGATCATGAAATCCATCGAACTTGGACAGGCAGGAAAGATCGATGCAGTTTCTACAGCACCAATTCACAAAGGAGCAATCAAGCTGATCGGAGTAAAAGAACCTGGACATACAGAGATCTATCAGAATGCAACACATTCTCCATATGCACTGACCATGTTCTCATGTCACAAATTAAGAGTATTCTTCGTAAGCAGACATATGTCACTGGTAGATGCATGTCACTACGCTACAAAAGATGTCATCCTGGAAGATGTCATCAACATCGATAAAGAGTTAAGAAAAGTCGGAATCGAGAATCCACTGATCGCAGTTGCAGGATTAAACCCACACAACGGAGATAACGGATTATTCGGACGTGAAGAGATCGATGAGATCGAGCCTGCGGTAAAAGCAGCTCAGGAAAAAGGAATCAATGCAATCGGACCTTGCCCGGCTGACTCCGTATTCCACATTGGAAAATCAGGTAAATTTGATGCAATCCTTTCTTTATATCATGATCAGGGACACATCGCTTGTAAGACATTAGACTTTGAAAAATCTGTAACACTTACATTCGGACTCCCATTCATCAGAAGTTCTGTAGACCATGGAACAGCATTTGATATTGCAGGTAAAGGAATTGCAGGATGCATCAGTATGATCGAGTCTACAAAAGTAGTTGCAGAATACGCAGCAAAACAGCACGAGAAAAAAGAAGCTTAATCAAAAGTGATAACAAGGTAATAACAGAGGTTCATAAAAGGGGTGTCGGATCCCTTTTATGAATGGCTTATATGTGAACGGATAGAAAGAGAGGAAAGTGCCATGCCTTTGATAGGAGCAGTTGCAGATGACCTGACAGGAGCAACAACGACAGGCGTATTATTAGCGAGATCGAAAGCAAGAACAGCAGTATTTTTTAATGAGGAAGCAGCACAGGAAGCAAGAGAGACAGCATCTCTGGATGCAATCCTGATCAGCAGTAACTCAAGACCACTTCCAAAAGAGGAAGCATATGACAAAGTAAAATCAGCTACCAATGCATTAAAAGCAATGGGCGTAAAATACTTTTCAAAACGTATCGATACAACTTTACGTGGCGGCGTAGGAGTAGAGATCGACGCAATGTTAGATCAGTTAAATGAAGATGCGATAGCAGTTGTCGTACCGGCAATGCCACAGTCCAGAAGAATCCTTGTTGGCGGATATTCAGTGATCGACGGAGTTGCACTGATTAACACACCGGTTGCGCAGGATGTACGTACACCGGTAAAAGAGAATTACATACCAAGACTTCTTGCAGGCCAGACCAGAAGAAAGGTCGGGCTGGTTACATTAGATCAGGTTCTGAAAGGAAAAGACGGAATCAAAGAAGCTCTTACCGGAGTAAGAAATGATGGCGCAGGTGTCATTATTGTGGATGCGATCACATTGGAAGATGTAGACCAGATCGCACAGGCTTGTATCGATCTTGACTGGGACGTAGTCGCAGTGGATCCGGGACCGTTTACTTCAAAACTTGCATACAGAAGAGGACTCATTCAGGAAGAACAGCCGAATGTACCACCGGCAGCAAGTGAAGCAGGAAAGACTGTTCTGATCGCAGCCGGAAGTGCAACACCGGTTACGAAGAAGCAGATGCAGGTATTATGTGAAGATTCCAGACATGTCAGAATCAGTGTAGAACCAATCCCACTGATCAATGGTGGAGATGAAGCGTTAGATGAAGCGTTCAAAGCTGTGAACAAAGCAGTTGAACTGATCGAAAGTGACAAGCAGCCAAGAGCGATCCTATTCGAAACAGCACTTCACGGAGAAATTTTAAATCTGGACGAAGAAGATAAAAAACGTGGCTATGCAGGCGGAATGAGTGCGAACCGTATCAATGCCGGACTTGGAACTATTATCTCACAGGTACTGGAACAGGTAGGAAGAGAGAAAATCGCCGGTCTGTATACTACAGGTGGTGACACGATGGTAAATGTATGCTATCAGCTTGGAGTTGAGTGCATCGAAGTGATGGACTACGTAATTCCACAGACAGACGTCGGAAGATTAGTCGGAAAATATGACGGACTTCCGGTCGTAGGAAAGGGCGGACTTACAGGTAATGACAATACAGCCTGCGATATCGTAGAGCGTCTGTTTAAGGAAGCAGCAAGATAGCATCAGGGGGAACCATCCTGATCATAAACGAAAAACGCATCATAAAGAGAAAAGGAGAGAGAAAATGAGCGAAGAAAAAACACAGGTTCAGAATGCAAGAAAAGATTTAGACATTCTGAATAAAATGAAAAACCTCCCGGGAGGTCTGGTAATCATTCCATTGGTAATCGCAGTTGTATTTGCAACATTTGTACCACAGGTATTCCAGATTGGTGGATATGTAACAGCACTTTTCTATGAAGGAAATGCATGTATGATGGGATTCTTCCTGATCGTATGTGGATCTATGATCGACATCAAACAGGTAGGTATGCCGCTTTACAAAGGTGTAATTATGACAGGTACCAAGTTCTTACTTGGAGTTATTGTTGGTCTCGTTGTTGGTAAGATCTGCGGACCAGAAGGATTCCTCGGAATCGCACCATTTGTATTAATTGCAACAATTACAAACTCAAACGGATCACTGTACATTTCCCTTTCTTCACAGTTCGGAAATGCTACAGATACAGGGGCTATCTCAATCCTGTCATTGAATGATGGACCATTCTTCACACTGATCGCTCTTGGTGCAACAGGACTTGCAAATATCCCGATCAAATCCCTGATCGCAGTATTAGTTCCACTGCTTATCGGATTTATCTGGGGAAATCTTGACAAAGGATTCCGTGATGCTTGTAAGACAGCTCAGCCAATCGTAACATTCTTCATGACCATTTCAATTGGTGCGAAGACAGATATCAAGACAATCCTGACAGCAGGTGCTTCCGGTATCGTACTTGGACTGATTTCTGCAGCAACAGCAGTTATCTTCTTCTTCGTAATCAACCTTCTTCTTCCAAAGAAGGAAAGAAATGCGATGGGTGCAGCCATCGGTACAACAGCCCTGAACTCAGCTATGACACCTGCTGCAGTTGCAGAAGCTGACCCTTCAATGGAAGGAATGGTAAGTATGGCAACAGCACAGTGTGCAACAGCTTCTATCATTACCCTGTTCCTCTGCCCGTTCATTACAGCAGCATTTGATAAATGGATGCAGAAGAGACAGAAAGGTATTTACAGTCCGGAAGGATGGGCTTACGATAAAGTAAAAGCAAACTAATCTGAAATAGCAATATAGTACGAGTAGTACAAACATTTCCAGTCCTTTTATATGTCAAAGTATAAAAGGACTTTTCTAAAAAAGAGATAAATAAAAATCAACAGGAGGTAATGTTAAATGAGTATGGTAGAAAAAGAGACAAAAGTAGTGAATGAGAATAAGATGATGGTGAATATGACAAAAGAAGCATTGTATGACTTCCTTTTATTCCACGCATATTCCAAATTCAGCGGATTTCTGGTAAATATACTGGGACTTGCAGTTGCATTTATGGGAATCTTCTCGTATACAACCGGAAGAGTGAGTGGCATAGGAGCGGCGCTTTATCTGGTGGCAGCGGTAATATTCCTTGGCGGCACACCGTTCCAGCTTAAGATGAGAGCAAAAAAACAGGTTGTTGTAAACAGAGAATATAATGCGCCGGTAGAATATACATTTTCCGAAAAAGGAATCACACTCGAGCAGAATGGAGAAAGTAAGACATACGAGTGGGAACAGATCGAACGTGCGGTAGTTACGCCAAAGACAATTGGAATCTATTATGCACCGGAATGTGCGATGATACTTCCAAAAGAAGATTTCGGAGATCAGTTTGTACCGATTTTTACAACAATTGCAACACAGTTAGGACAGAGTAAGGTAAGAATGAGATAACAAATGTTCTCAAAAAGGAGCTGTCTGTATGCTTGACAATTGATATAAAAAGTGTAAACTGATTTATTAAGAGGATAGTTGCGGGGAGGCTGCCATGGAAGAACGTAGAAATGAGATATTAAAAGAACTTGACAGAAAAGGAAGAGTAAAAGTTACAGATCTGAGCAAAGAATTCGGCTGCTCAGAGGTAACGATAAGAAATGACATCAAAGCGATGGATATAGAAGGGTTGTTGAAACGTACCCATGGCGGAGCAGTAAAGGTCGAGACAGAGACGGAACGGAAGTATTCGGCAGAGACGATCTACCGGAATGTTACACAGAAGAAGCAGATTGCAGAGGCAGCATATGAATTTCTGGATGACAGGGATACGATCATTATTGATGATGCATCAACCAGCTTTTACCTTGCACAGGAGATTAAGAATCATCCGGAGAAGCGGATCGCAGTTGTAACCAATTCTCTGATTGCGGGAAATGAACTTGCGGGAGTCGGACATGTGGAATTGTTCATGATCGGCGGATATGTAACCGGGCATCTCGCTGCCACGATGGGAGATGTGGCAATTCAGAATATGTCAAAATTTCATGTAGATAAAGCGTTTATCGGAGTGCACAGTATTAATTTCAATGTAGGACTTACATCGATTGCCACACCACAGATGGAAGTGAAAAAGGCGATCATGAAGGCGGCAGAGAAAGTATATGTACTGGCAGACAGCAGTAAGTTTGGCGGAGGCTATCTGTCTGTAATCTGTCCAACGAATGAAGTGGATAAGATTATTACAGATGATGGAGTATCAAAAGAGGATATCCAGAAGGCAAAAGAACTGGATATACCGTTGGTTATCGCGTAACGGGAGAGGTACGGATGGAAAGACAGCAGAAAGCCTATAAAGGTGTCATAGACTATTTTAAAAAGAAGATCATGGACGGAGAATTGCGTCCGGGAGAAAAATTGCCGCCGGAGAGAGACATTGCAGAACGACTGAACGTGAGTCGTAATTCGGTGCGGGAAGCAATTCGTATCATGGATATGACAGGAGTGATCTCTTCACAGCAGGGATCAGGAAATTACATTACATGTGAGTTCCAGAAGAGCCTTGCGGAGACCATGACAATGATGTTCGCTATGGATCAGATCGATTATAAGCAGATCAGCCAGATTCGTCAGGCACTGGAATGCCTGGCATTTTCGCTTGCCATAGAACATGCATCGGACGAACAGATAAAAGAAATGGAATCATTGGTAAAAGAGCTGGATAAAAGTACCGATGATGTAAAGAATGCGGCTCTGGATAAGAAGCTTCATTTTATGCTTGCACAAAGTTCGGGGAATATTCTGGTACTGGATTTTCTGGAAGCGTGTTCCGGCGTTATAGATTCGTTTATTCATGATATGCGTGCAGCGATTCTGCGCACGGAAGAACGGAAAAAATTGTTAAATGAATGTCATAAAAAATTGATAGAAGCACTGAAAGAGAAAGATGAAACGAAAGGTCAGGAAGCATTAAAACGCCATTTTATGCTGATCAATGAGATTCTGGAAGAGCGGGAAAATAGAAAAATATAGGGAGCATAAAAGGAAAGAGGCTTTGCCAAGAAGCCATATCTCAGAGAATCCCTTCCGACAGAAAACCTGGAATTGATGAACGGAATTAAGAGGGTGTTTGATCCGAAGAATATTTTGAATCCACACAAAGTTGCACAGTTATAAATTACTGTCAGATAGAAGAACTTTTGACATATAATTTCATATTTTATAGCAGATGGGAGTATATCCTGTCTGCTATTATTTTGCATATCTATAATAGGAAAGGAATGGAACTATGGCGTATTCGATCATGTTGGATGCCGGACACGGCGGTGCAAAAGATCCTGGAGCAGTCTATGAAGGACGTCAGGAAAAAGATGACAACCTGAAACTTGTGCTGGCAATTGGAGAGATACTGTCGGACAGAGGACTGGATGTAGAATATACGCGGACAACAGATGTCTATGAAACACCTTATGAGAAGGCGATGAAAGCAAATAATGCGGGAGTTGATCTTTTTGTTTCTATTCACAGGAATTCGTTTCCTGTAGATAATGAAGTGGAAGGTGTGGAAAGCCTGGTCTATGATCTGTCCGGGTTAAAATATGAAATGGCACAGAATATCAATGAGCAGCTGGAAGGTGTAGGGTTTGTGAATCTGGGGGTGAAAGCAAGACCGAATCTTGTAGTCTTGAAACGTACAAAGATGCCGGCGGTGCTGGTAGAAGTCGGATTCATCAATTCGGATACAGACAATCAGCTGTTTGATGATAATTTCCAGGATATTGCACAGGCAATCGCGGATGGAATCCTGGATACACTGGAAAGTAACGGCCTGATCCAGGAAGAAAAAGTTCCGGTGTACCGGGTGCAGGTGGGACTGTTCCGCAATCAGCGCTATGCGAACCGGCTGCTGAATGAGCTGCTGGAACAGGAATATCCGGCATACATTGACCGGTCCGGTCCGTATCACAGAGTCTATGTGGGTGAATTTGACAACCTGAATGATGCGGTACAGATGGAACGGCGCCTGAAACGGGCAGGATATCAGACATTGATCGTACAATGAAAAAATTAACATAGATTTTTTATTACTGAGATATTCTATTTAACATAGCCTTCTTATACTTGAATCAGCAAATGAGATAGAGAGAAGATTCAAGGAAAACGGGAGGCGTTTTGAGATGAAAAGTTTATGGAATATGTTGAATAAAGAATTTACAATAGAAGGAGCGGTCAGTGCATTTCTGGTGATCAATATCATTGCCTGGACGCTGATCACAATGGGAGTAGGGATGCTGGTTTGTAAGTTCCTTGGATTCTCGATTGGCGGTAACATGACGAATCTTATGTGTGCGGGAATCTATGGCGGTCTGATCGTGGGATTGATCGGAGGAATCCTGTATCTGTATGAGTTATACAGACATCATTCTATGGAATAATAAGAATAAATATATAATTATAATGTAATAAAAAGATCTGCTTTACAGAAAAATGTAGGGTAGATCTTTTTGTGTACAGAGGTTTTCTGTATGATGAGGAATGGAAAGCAGATTGACATGGCAGTATTTTCATAATATGATGGAATTACTTTGAGAAAAGATGAAGAAACAAGAGTATCAGGAGAGACGGAGGATTATCAATATGGCGGATAGATTGGAATTTAAAGAAAAACTGGCGGGAATTCTGGCGCTGGCAGAAGGACAGAATGGAAAAATCACAGTAGATGAAGTGGAAAAATACTTTGAAGAAGACGGACTTTCGCAGGAACAGATGAATCTGGTCTGTGATTATCTGTTATCGATGAAGATGGCGGTAGTCGGATACAAACAGACCGGAGGGACGGTAAAAGAGGCTGAGAAAGAAGAAAAACAGCCATTAAGTGCAGAAGAACAGAAATACGTGGAAGAATATCTGCGCGGACTCGGGGATATGAAAGAAGAGACACAGGAAGAAGTACGTATGGCTTATTATCTGCCGAAAGTAGTGGAAGAAGCGGTCAGATTGCATCATCCGGAAGTGTTTATCGGTGACATGATCCAGGAGGGAAATATAGCATTGATGGTCGCATTGAAAGAGATTCCGAAGGAAAAAGACGAAGAAGAGATTCTGGAGCAGGTGCGTGCCGGAATGATGGCTTCCCTGGAGTCGCAGACAGAGGTGAAAAGAAGAGATCATAAGATGGTTGAAAAAGTGACAGAACTTGATGAAGCAATTAAGAGTATGAAAGAAGAGTACGGACGGAAAGTCAGTGTAGACGAAGTGGCAGAACGTCTCGGAATCAGTGAGGATGAGATCGAAGATATTCTGAAACTTGCCGGAGAAGAGGTAAAAGACGAAGAATAATGAGATATGAAAAAGGAGACGGGGTTAATCCTCGTCTCCTTCTTCATCTTCCGGTTTCGGTTCCGGCAGATATAAATGTACGCTTTCGATTCTGTTTTTATCTAATTTTTCTACAACCAGATGGATGCCGTCTTCGGTGGTGACGCCGTCGCCGATCTCAGGAAGACGGTCCAGATGCTCGATAATGAATCCACCGACGGAATCATACTCTTCTGAGGTCAGGTCAAGATCGAGCCTGTCGTTTAAGTCATCCAGATTCGTGGAGCCTTCTACGATGTATTCCCGCTCTCCGATCTGCTTTATGAAGTCTTCTTCATTCTCATCATATTCATCATGAATTTCTCCGACAATCTCTTCCAGAATATCCTCCAGTGTGATCAGACCGGAAGTCTCACCGTATTCATCCAGAACGATGGCAATGTTAAAAGAAGCCTGACGCATCTCCACAAGTAATTCGGAAATGTTCTTGTATTCGTAAGTGAAATAGGCCTCACGCATAAAGTCGCGGATATGAAACTCTTTTTCCTTATCATATAAGAGAAGGTCTTTCATATTGATCGTACCGATAACGTTGTCTGTTGTATCTTCAAAAATCGGAAGACGTGTGAATTTGTCCTCGCGGAAAATGTCGATCAATTCTTCGTAAGTAGCATTTACATCGGCGAATGTAACATGGACTCTCGGTACCATGACATCTTTCGCTTTTGCGTCGCCGAGATCGAACACGTTATAGATCATCTCTTTTTCATCGGATTCGATGACACCGCTTTCATGGCTGACGTCCACGATCGTACGAAGCTCAGATTCTGTCATCTGGTTATTCTTCGCATTTGGATCAATGTGGAGGACACGCAGAATGATATCAGAAAGCTTGTTGATAATAAATACAAATGGTGTCATGACCTTGATGTACAGATTGATGACCGGAGCATAACGAAGAGACATCTTCTCTGCATGCAGTGTAGCCATCGTCTTTGGTGTGATCTCCCCAAAGATAATAATAAGTACAGATAAAACAGCACTTGCCACTGCTACCATAGAACCGCCAAGGTTGTAAGCAAGGGTTGTGGTAAGGGAAGCGGCGGAAAGATTCACCACATTATTACCGATCAGGATCGCACTTAACATTTTACTGGTGTCATCTGTGATGTGCATGACGGTCTTCGCTTTTTTATTTCCCTCGTCGGCAAGACCACGGATACGCATCCGGTTGACCGTCGTAAGAGCTGTCTCCGCAGATGAAAAAAATCCTGAAAGTATCAGTAAAATCAATAGAATAATGAGCTGTATCGCGACACTCGTGTCCAATTGTAAAATCCACTCCTTTAAAAAATAAATACTTGGCATTAATATACAGCATTTACGCCAAATTTGCAAGTGTACGTTGAATTTGCGATACGTTTAGTGTAAGATGTAGTTATTGTTTGAGGGTGGGAATTTTTTGGACTGAAAATTCTGTATGATATAATAATGGTTGGAAAAAAGCAACCTGCTGATGAAAAGGGTGGAGATGAGAATGAATCAGGAATTAGGAAAGAAATTATTAAGTATTTTAAAAGAGGAACAGGTAAAAAAAGACGAACCGATGAAAAGTCACACGACATTTCGTGTGGGAGGTCCGGCAGATTATTTTGTGACACCGCAGACAGCAGAAGAAGTTGCGAAGGTGATAGAAGCATGTACACAGGAAAAAGTTCCTTATTATATAGTGGGAAATGGAAGCAATCTTCTGGTATCGGATAAAGGATATGAGGGCGTGATTATCCAGATCTATAAGCAGATGAATCAGGTAAAAGTGGAAGGTGCACAGATCCATGCACAGGCTGGTGCGCTGCTTTCGATGATCGCAAAGAGAGCGTTGGATGCAGAACTTACCGGATTTGAATTCGCGGCAGGAATTCCAGGAACGCTCGGCGGAGCCTGTGTAATGAATGCAGGAGCATACGGTGGAGAGATGAAAGACGTCCTTAAGTCTGTAACAGTACTGACAGGTAAAGGAGAAGTGAAGACGCTTGCCAAAGAAGAACTGGAACTGGGATACCGTACCAGTGTGATCGCGAAAAAAGGATATATCGTATTAGAGGCAGTGCTCGAACTTCAAAAAGGCGAGAAAGAAAAGATCCAGGCAGTGATGGATGATCTGAAGGAAAGACGTGTGACAAAGCAGCCACTGGAGTATCCAAGTGCAGGAAGTACATTCAAGCGTCCGGAAGGGTATTTTGCAGGAAAACTGATCCAGGATGCAGGGCTTCGTGGTTTCCAGGTAGGAGGAGCACAGGTGTCTGAAAAGCATTGTGGATTTGTGATCAATAAAGATCAGGCTACAGCATCAGATGTGATGAATCTGATGAACCAGGTGTCTGATAAGGTATATGAAGAGTTTGGAGTACGGCTTCAGCCGGAAGTAAAGAGACTGGGAGAATTCTAAGATGAGATGTGTGATTGTTACCGGAATGTCCGGAGCTGGAAAAAGTACAGCACTTAAGATGCTGGAAGATATGGGATATTTCTGTGTAGATAATCTGCCGGTGCCGTTGATACCGAAGATGGCGGAGCTGTTAAGTGTTCCGGGCACAGAGATTAATAAAGCGGCACTTGGAGTTGACATTCGAAGCGGACAGAATTTTTCTGAACTTGAAAAGATTTTAAAAGATCTGGACCAGTCAGGAACCAGATTTGAGATCCTTTATCTGGAATCCCGTGATGATGTTCTGATCAAAAGATATAAAGAAACGAGACGTTTTCATCCGTTGTCCGGAAAAGGCGGCAGGGTGGAAGAAGGAATCAGGGAAGAGAGAAAACGCCTGAAGTTCTTAAGAGAACGGGCAGATTATCTGATTGACAGCAGTCATATGCTGACCAGAGAACTGCGTGCAGAGCTGTCGAAGATTTTTGTGGAAAATAAGGAATATAAGAATCTGTATATATCTGTGCTGTCGTTTGGGTTCAAATATGGAATCCCGGCAGATGCAGATCTGGTATTTGATGTAAGATTTCTTCCTAATCCTTATTACATAGATGAACTTCGTCCAAAGAGTGGTAATGACAGAGAAGTCAGAGAATATGTTATGAATAATGACAAAGCAAGGGAGTTCCTTGCAAAATTGACGGATATGATAGAATTTCTGATTCCTAATTATGTACAGGAAGGAAAGACACAGCTTGTGATCGGCATCGGATGTACGGGAGGAAAACACCGCTCGGTTACGCTCGCGAATGAGCTGTACGAGGCGCTTCAGAAGAATGATAATTATGGTATCCGGATAGAACACCGAGATATAGGAAAGGATGCTATTACCAAAGCGAGGTAGAAGATCAGATGTCATTTTCTGGAAAAGTTAAAGAAGAATTGTTAGAGCATTATGCCCGTGCGAGACATTGTGATATTGCGGAATTATCGGCAATTGTTCACATGGCGGGAGAATTTAAGGTGGGACACGGAGGTGTATGCTGCCTTAAGGTGCATACGGAAAATCTTGGAGTTGCGAGAAAATGCTTTACATTATTGGTAAAAACGTTTAATATAAAAACTGATGTCGTAGTCCGCAGAAATACGGGAAAGGATAACTACAGCTATTATATTTACGCAAAAGGTGAAGAATTGCTGGCGATACGTGACACGATCGTGCAGGCAGTCTGCTGTAAAAGGGCATATATAAGAGGGGCATTTATTGCATCGGGGTCTATGAGTGATCCAAGTAAGTCCTATCATTTTGAAATTGTCTGCAATGATGAGAATCAGGCAGAACATCTGAAAGAGATGATGAACAGTTTTGGCGTGGATGCCAAGATCGTTCAGCGTAAAAGAACATATGTGGTATATCTGAAAGAAGGGTCACAGATTGTAGATATGCTGAATGTGATGGAAGCACATGTGGCTCTGATGGAACTGGAGAATGTACGTATTGTGAAAGAGATGCGCAATTCAGTGAACCGTAAAGTAAATTGTGAGACGGCTAATATTAATAAAACCGTATCTGCTGCAGTAAGGCAGATGGAGGATATTACATATATCAGAGATCAGATCGGTTTTGATAAGTTGCCGGAGGGATTAAGAGACGTTGCCCTTACGCGTCTGGCGTATCCGGAAGCAGCTTTGAAAGAACTGGGTCAACTGATGGCAAGCCCGCTTGGTAAATCAGGGGTTAATCATCGACTCAGGAAGTTAAGTGAAATAGCACAAGGGTTAAGGGAACAGCAAGGAGGAGCAAGTCGTTATGATTAGAAAGCCTGTTACCATTCAAAACAATATGGACATGGAAGACCGTCCGGTGGCTCATCTTGTACAGGAAGCAAGCCAGTACGCGAGCCAGGTATACATTCTGATGGGAAGCAAAAAGATTAACGCAAAAAGTATTATGGGGATGATGAGCCTGAAACTTCAGAAAGGTGAGGATGTTACGATCATAGCAGATGGCCAGGATGAAGATGCAGCCGTAAGTGGTGTGGCAACATTTCTTGGAGCACAGAAGTAATACGGGAGAATAATATAGAAACGATATGTAAAATAAAGGGGCCGTTGTGATGGAAGTTGCAATAGCCTCTTCGTTATTAAGAAAGATAAGGAGGAGGAATGTTTATGAAGCGTTTGCTTTTTATCTATAATCCACATGCAGGAAAAGAACTTTTAAAACCGAAACTTGCAGATGTTATTGATATCTTTGTGAAAGCGGGATATGAGGTTGTAGCATATCCGACGCAGGCATACCGTGATGCCTATAAAAAGATTAAAAAATATGACTCAAACGAATATGATCTGGTCGTGTGCAGCGGAGGAGACGGAACGCTTGATGAAGTTGTGACCGGTATGATGAAGCGAGACAGGGATAAGAGGGATCCGATCGGCTATATCCCGACCGGAACAACGAATGACTTTGCAAGCAGTCTTCACATCCCGAGAGGTTTGCTGGAAGCGGCAGATAATGCTGTGAATGGAGAGGTATTTTCCTGCGACGCAGGAAGATTTAATGATGATATTTTTGTGTATATTGCGGCATTTGGACTTTTTACGGATGTATCGTACCAGACCAAACAGTCAATGAAAAATGTATTGGGACATTTGGCGTATGTTCTGGAAGGGGCGAAGCGTCTGTTCAACATTCCTTCTTACAAAGTGAAAGTAACACATGATGATGAAGTGATCGAAGATGAATTCGTATATGGTATGGTTACGAATTCCAGATCAGTCGGCGGATTCCGTAATCTGGTCGGAAAACAGGTGGGGTTTGATGATGGCGTGTTTGAAGTAACGTTGATCAAGACACCAAAGAATCCGATCGAATTACAGGAGATTATTGCTGCACTGATGATTCAGCAGATGGATTCCAAATATATGTATACGTTCAAGAGCGGACGGATCATGTTTGAATCGATTGAGGAGATTCCGTGGACACTGGATGGGGAATTCGGCGGTGAACATGATGAGGTTGTGATTGAGAACTTGAATAAAGAGCTTCAGATCATGGTTCCGGGAACGCATGAAGAAGACTAAAAATCCATGAATTGTAGAAAAATCCAAAAAATTTAAAAAAATTAAAAAAAGTACTTGCCTTTTTGCAAAATCCTTGCTATACTAGGCAAGTACCAAACAAATGGCTCCGTGGTCAAGCGGTCAAGACGCTAGCCTCTCACGCTGGAATCAGGGGTTCGATTCCCCTCGGAGTCACTGATGAAGATCTGCAGAATGTTCTGTAGATCTTTTTTTTCTTTTTAATCTAAGTATGTAAGAGAAAAGGCTGAGGATAAGTTCTCGGTATATCACTAAAATACTCGAAGCAAATCTAATAAAATTTATTTATTAATATTATAGATGAAATCTATAATATACCCTTTATATAAAGAAAAACAATTTCAACAAACAGACAATAAATGCTACTATTGAAGCAGTCAGAAAGGAATAGGAATTATGAAAAATCTTTTGATAGTATCTCATTGTATTTTGAATAATGCGGCAAAAGTAGAACAGGATGAAGCTGAGCTGGCTGAAGAATATAAAATCCGTGAAGAACTGATGCAGCTTATTTTGAAAAAAGATGTACAGCTGCTTCAATTGCCTTGTCCGGAATTTATTATGTATGGATCTCAAAGATGGGGACATGTGAAGAACCAGTTTCAACATCCATTTTACATGGAACAATGCCGTAAAATTCTTGAACCGGTTCTGCTTCAGTTGCAGGAATACGCACAACATGTGGAAAAATTCCATGTTCTGGGGATTGTTTCTGTAGAGGGCAGTCCGAACTGTGGATATCATCTGACCTGTGAAGGAGAATGGAAAGGTGAGATTGGTACGGATGAAAAAAGAATACAGGACATTCAGAAATCTCTGAAAATGACAGAAAATCCGGGTGTGTATATGGAAGTACTGGAAAAAGAACTTCAAAAAAGAAATATGAAAATTCCTATTGTGACGATGAAAGAAGCAGTGCAACTGCTGAACAACTAAAGGTTAGAGAGAAAAGAGGAGAACAAAATGAAAAACAGAAAAGTCTATGTAACAACTTTTTGCGGTGTTGCAGTAGCAATGAACATCGTGCTTGGAATTATCACATCGGCACTGGGAATCCCGTTATATCTGGATACACTGGGAACTGTGCTTTCCGCAGCAATTCTTGGTCCGGTACCGGGAATCATTGTAGGAGCATTGAGCAATATTATTACGGGGCTGATCTACAGTGTGTCAGATATCCCATTCTGTCTGGTAAATATGGCAGTCGGTCTGATCGTAGGTCTTGTGGCAAAAAAATGGAAATTTGGAATCGTACCAGCAGTGATTACAGGTATTGCGCTTAGCTTTATCTGCCCGGCAATTGGAACACCAATCGGAATCTATGTATATGGTGGACTGAATGGATCTGTATCTGATATGCTGGTAATGTCACTGGTACAGGGCGGAAAAACAATTTTCCAGGCTTCATTCCTTAGAAATGTTGCATCAAACTTAATCGATAAGATCGGAACATGTATTATTGGATGCCTGCTCATTAAGGCAATGCCGATGAGATTCATGGATAATTTTAAGAAAGAGGCATAAATCTCATATGATAAAGATTGAAAATCTGGTACATAAGTATACGATATGGAAAGATGAAAATACAAAAAGTGAGAAGACAGTATTGGACGGAATATCATTAGATATTCCGTCTGGTCAGTTTGTGGCAATTTTAGGACCGAATGGTTCCGGAAAGTCTACATTGGCAAAACATTTAAATGTACTGCTGCTTCCGAATGAAGGAACGGTATGGATTGACGGGAAAGATACACATGCAAAAGAAAGGCTCTGGGAAATCAGAAGTCAGGTTGGCATGGTATTTCAGAATCCGGATAACCAGATCATTGGGACGAGTGTAGAAGAAGATGTTGCATTTGGTCCGGAAAACAAAAATATAGAACCGGAAAAAATAAGAAAAATTGTAGAAACTGTTTTGCGAAAAGTGAAGCTGTGGGATCGGAGAAAGGCGTCACCTTCCAGATTATCCGGCGGACAAAAACAGAGACTGGCAACGGCCGATGCGCTGGCAGGACTTCCGGCATGTCTGGTGTTAGATGAACCGACAGCTATGCTTGATCCGGATTCAAGAAAAGAAGTAATAAATATCGTGAAAGAATTGAATCGAAAAGAAGAAATGACGATTATTCTGATTACGCATCACACGGATGAAGTAGTAGATGCAGACCGTATTGTATTGATGAAGGATGGGAAAATCATCGGGGATGACATTCCGAAGAAAATATTTGCGGATTACGAATTGTTAAAAAAGGCAAAAATGGATATTCCGCCGGTTGTAGAGTTGGGAATGAGATTAGAAAAACAGCAAATTGGATTAGAGGGTCCGGTTTTACAGGAACAGGAAATGATCGAAAAAATCGTGAAATTATACAGAAGTAAATGTGGAGGCAAAAAGGATGCTGCAAGGTAAACATATCACATTTTCTTATTCAGATTCGGCAAAAGGGAAGATAGATGTTTTGAAAGATGTCTCATTTGAGATTAGAGAACATGATTTTATAGGACTGATTGGTACATCCGGGTCGGGAAAGACAACATTGATCAAGCATCTGAATGGTCTGCTGAAGGCGGAATCGGGAGAGATCTTTTTCAATGGGGAAAATATATATAGTAAAAAATATCCGATTTCAAAATTAAGAAAAGAAGTTGGTCTTGTATTTCAGTATCCGGAGCAGCAATTATTTGGCAGGACGATTCTGAAAGATGTTATGTATGGGCCGCTGAATCTTGGAATGAGTGAAGAAGAGGCTGAAAAGTCTGCAGTAGAAAGTCTGGAGCTTGTCGGAATCTCAAAAGAGTATTATCATTTGAGTCCGATGGAACTTTCGGGAGGTCAGAAACGATGCGTTGCGATTGCGGGAGTACTGGCGATGCAGCCGGAGATATTGGTGTTAGACGAACCGGCAGCAGGACTTGATCCTGAAACAAAAAATGAAATATTCGAGTTGTTGTGCAGGATAAGGAAAGAACGAAATAATGCAATTGTATTGGTTTCGCACCATATGGAAGATGTAGCTCAATTTGCTAATCGGGTATGGGTGATGCATGAAGGAAAGATCGCAATGGATGGCACTCCGGAAGAAGTATATGGAAGAGTGGAAGAGTTAGAAGAAATGCATATAGGAATCCCGCAGATTACGCATTTGACATATTCGCTGATACAGGAAGGTCTGCCTTTGTCGAGGCCGGCAATCAATATAGCGGATGCTGAAGAGATGCTGGTGAGAATATTTAAAGGAGAGAAGGAAAGATGATTCGGGATATTACGATTGGAAGATATTATGATTCGGAATCTGTGATTCACCGGATGGATCCGAGAACAAAACTGATGGGAGTTCTGGTTTATATTATTTCTTTATTTCTTGTAAAAAATGTCTGGTGGTATCTCGGATGTCTGATTGTAATGCTGGTTCTTTATAGGCTTGCAAGAGTTCCAGTGGGATATTTGTTAAAAGGATTAAGAGGAATTCTTGTTCTGCTTTGCTTTACTTTTCTGTTCCGTATGCTGTATACACCGGGAGATGCGGTCGCATCTGTTTGGATATTTACCATAACAAAACAGGGAATATGGAAAGCAGTGCAGATGACAGCAAGGATAGCTTTGATGATCACAGGTGCGTCTCTGCTTTCTTACACTTCAACGCCGAAAGAACTGGCAGATGGTCTGGAGAAGGCTTTTTCGGGATTGGGGAAGATTGGAGTCCCGGTACATGAGATGGCAGTGATCGTGATGATAGCATTTCGTTTTATCCCGATTATGCTGGAAGAGTTAAATGTGTTGATGGATGCACAGGCGGCAAGAGGTGCAAGGTTTGAAGAGGGAAATGTTGTCGAAAAATGTAAAGGGGTTATGACGTTATTGTTTCCGCTGTTTCTGATGACGGTCAGGAGATCATCGGATCTGGCTATGGCGATGGAAGCGCGGGGATATACCGGAAGCACAGAAACTTCAAGAATGTATCCGTTGACATATAAAAAAGAAGACAGGGCAGGATACATTGTTATCTTGATATATCTTGCCGTTTTCATAATTGGCCGGATAAGTTTCTTGTTTTTTTAGAAGTTATGATATATAATGCAAGTGAAACAAATTTGTCATAGTGAAAGTAGTAATACTTATGGCATCAAGAATTGGAGGAATAACATATGTTAGTATCAGCAAAAGAAATGCTCGATAAGGCAGTAGAAGGTCATTACGCAGTAGGACAGTTTAACATCAACAACTTAGAGTGGACAAAATCTATTCTCCTTACAGCAGAAGAGTTAAAGTCACCAGTTATCTTAGGTGTATCTGAGGGGGCTGGAAAATACATGACAGGATTCAAGACTGTAGCAGCTATGGTTAAAGCTATGATGGAAGAACTTAACATCACAGTTCCTGTAGCATTACACCTTGACCACGGAACATACGAAGGATGTAAAAAATGTATTGATGCAGGATTTTCTTCAATCATGTTCGACGGATCTAAATATCCAATTGAAGAGAACGTAGAGAAGACAAGAGAACTTATCGCTATCTGCAGAGAAAAAGGAATGTCTATCGAAGCCGAAGTAGGATCTATCGGTGGAGAAGAAGACGGAGTTATCGGTAGAGGTGAATGTGCTGATCCTAACGAGTGTAAGATGATTGCTGATCTCGGTGTTGACATGCTTGCAGCTGGTATCGGTAATATTCATGGAAAATACCCGGCTAACTGGGAAGGATTAAGCTTTGAGACTCTGGATGCTGTTCAGCAGCTGACAGGAAAAATGCCATTAGTTCTTCACGGTGGTACAGGAATTCCGGACGATATGATTAAGAAAGCAATCAGTCTCGGAGTTGCTAAGATTAATGTTAATACAGAGTGCCAGCTGTCATTCGCTGATGCTACACGTAAATATATTGAAGCAGGAAAAGATCTGGAAGGAAAAGGATACGATCCTCGTAAACTCCTGAAACCAGGTGCTGAAGCTATCCAGGCAACAGTTAAAGAGAAGATGGAATTATTTGGTTCAGTAGGAAAAGCTGAATAATTAAAAATTTTCACTTGCCTTTTTTGACTGGTTGAGTTATACTAACTGGCATAGGAAGAACAAAGGCGTTCCAACGGAAGTTGGAGTGCCTTTTTTCATATCATGGTATGCACAGAAAGTACATACAACAGATTTTATGTATACCATAGTGTGAAACTTATACTATAAATAACAATGAGAAAGGAAACGAGGAGACATGAGTGAAGCAATTAATGTAGCCAAGATATTTGGCGAAGACGTATTCAATGATACTGTAATGCAGGAACGTCTTCCAAAGAAAGTCTATAAGGATCTGAAGAAAACAATTGAAGAAGGTAAGGAATTAGACCTTGCTACAGCAGATGTAATTGCACATGAGATGAAAGAATGGGCAATTGAGAAAGGGGCTACACATTATACTCACTGGTTTCAGCCTCTGACAGGTGTAACTGCTGAAAAGCATGATTCATTTATTTCAGCACCACTTCCAAATGGAAAAGTACTGATGAGCTTTTCAGGAAAAGAACTGATCAAAGGTGAGCCGGATGCATCTTCATTCCCATCAGGCGGACTTCGTGCAACATTCGAAGCAAGAGGATATACAGCATGGGATTGTACATCACCAGCATTCGTAAGACATGATGCAGCAGGCGCAACACTTTGTATCCCGACAGCATTCTGTTCATACAAAGGAGAGGCACTTGATCAGAAAACTCCACTTCTTCGTTCTATGCAGGCAATCAATGAGCAGTCGCTGAGACTGTTAAGATTGTTTGGAAATACAACATCTAAGAAAGTAACTCCTTCTGTAGGACCAGAGCAGGAATATTTTCTTGTAGATGCAGATAAATTCTTACAGAGAAAAGACTTGATCTATACAGGACGTACACTGTTCGGAGCAATGCCTCCAAAAGGACAGGAATTAGATGACCACTACTTCGGAACCATCCGCCAGAGAATCGCAGGATTCATGAAAGATGTTAACGAAGAACTCTGGAAAGTTGGTGTAACATCTAAGACACAGCACAACGAAGTTGCACCTGCTCAGCATGAACTTGCACCAATCTATGCAGAGTGTAACGTAGCACTGGATCATAACCATATCGTAATGCAGACTCTGAAGAGAGTTGCATGCCAGCATGGTATGAAGTGCTTACTTCATGAGAAACCATTTGCAGGAGTCAATGGTTCTGGTAAACATGATAACTGGTCTCTTACAACAGACGACGGAAAGAATCTGTTAGAGCCAGGAAAAACTCCTCATGAAAATATTCAGTTCTTACTGGTACTTACATGTATCCTGAAAGCTGTAGATACACATGCAGATCTTCTTCGTGAATCTGCTGCAGACCCGGGAAATGATCACAGACTTGGAGCCAATGAGGCACCACCGGCAATCATTTCTGTATTCCTTGGAGAACAGTTAGAAGATGTGCTGGAACAGCTGATCAGTACAGGAGAAGCTACACACAGTCTGAAAGGTGGAAAACTTCAGACAGGAGTTGACACACTTCCGGATCTTGCAAAAGATGCAACAGACCGTAACAGAACATCACCATTTGCATTCACAGGTAACAAATTCGAATTCCGTATGGTAGGTTCCCGTGATTCAATCGCAGGACCAAACGTAGTACTGAATACAATCGTTGCAGAAGCATTCTCAGAGGCTTGTGATGTCCTTGAAAAAGCAGATAACTTTGATGAAGCAGTTCATGACCTGATCAAGAAATATGCGACAGAGCATCAGAGAGTGGTATTCGACGGTAATGGATACTCAGATGCATGGGTAGAGGAAGCTGAAAGACGTGGACTTCCAAATATCAGATCTATGGTAGAAGCAATACCTGCCCTGACTACAGACAAGGCTATCAATATGTTTGAAAAATTCAAAGTATTTACAAAAGCTGAGCTGGAATCCCGTGCAGAGATCAAATTTGAAAGCTATGCAAAGGCAATCAATATTGAAGCACGTACTATGATCGATATGGCAAGCAAACAGATTATTCCTGCAATTATTAAATATACGAAAGAACTTGCAGATACAGTAGTTGCAGTAAAAGAAGCCGGCGCAGATGCATCTGTTCAGGCAGAACTTCTGACAGAAGTATCCGGATTATTAGCAGAGTCTAAGAAAGCGTTGGAAGCACTGAAGGTTGTAACAGATCAGGCAGCAGCTATGGAAGAGGGAGAAGATCAGGCAAGATTCTATCACTCCGATGTAGTACCTGCTATGGAAGCACTCCGTGCACCGGTTGATAAACTGGAAATGATTGTTGATAAAGAAGCATGGCCGATGCCTTCTTACGGAGATCTGATATTTGAAGTATAAACAAAAAAGAGCAGGTCATTCGTTAGACGAAGAAATTATTTTAGAAATACATTAGAAAAATTTAAGAACCCTGGACTTGGAATGGACACATGATTGTGCTATTCTAAGTTCAGGGTTTTTTATACCAAAGTATGTAAAATCCTGTAAGGAGGGCAATCATGACAAAACGGGAATTTTTAGATAAATTAAAAAAAGCGCTTGCGAATGACCTTTCGGGAAATGTAATTCGGGATAATGTGGATTATTATAATGATTATATTACAGAAGAAGTGCGAAAAGGCAGAAAAGAGTCAGAAGTAATAGAAGAGCTTGGCGATCCATGGGCAATTGCGAAGAATATCATTACCTCGGAAGAAATCAAGGGAAATACGGGGGAAACATATGACAGCTATGAGCCGGAAAGACAGAGAAGCCAGACGTATGAACAGGGCTATGACGAGGAATCAGGACACAGAGGAGTGCATGTCTTCGGACTTGATACATGGTGGAAGAAACTGGTGCTTCTTCTTGGAATCATTGGTGTTATCGTATTAGTTGTGGCTGTAATTGGAGGAATCATCAGTATTCTGGCACCGATATTTATTCCGCTGTTGATCCTGTGTCTGATCTTAAAGCTAGTGAAGGGTTCCAGAAGGTGAGAGAGCGGAAAGACTCGTTGATTTTTGGAAAATTTGATATATGCAAAAATAAAAGACCGATGGGGGAGCCATCGGTCTTTTGAGGGGAGTATAAATAATTAATAAGGGGTTGTAGAAAGTATTCTTTCTACAACAACAGTATAATATAGTAAAATGTAAAAATCAAGAAAAATATTAAAAAATTCTTAATATATCGCCGGATGTATAATCAGTGAATGACAGGACATACTAATCTCGTAGCAAAAAAGATTAGGAGGAATTCAAAATGGCTAAAAATTACAACTCATCAGAAAACTGTCATAACGCATCAGACAAGAACACATCAAACAAAAATGCATCCAGAAACACATCAAATAAGAATTCATATGGAAAAAATGCATACGACAAGAATGCATCGAACAAAAACGCATATGATAAAGATGCGAAAGACAAGAATTCTTATAATTACGGAAATGAAAACAGTCAGTATTAGGAAAAAGTTTTCCGGACAGGACGTGCAAACGCACGTCCTGTTTTGGGGTTTACATACGATATAGCAAAACATATTGACAAAAACTATTACTTGTCAGTAAGATAAAGAAGTAGAAATTAATATTTATTATATGGAGAAATAGATGAAAAAAATGGAATTGATCGCTCCCTGTCATTTTGGATTGGAAGCAGTATTAAAAAGAGAGATACTGGATCTGGGATATGATATCTCAGAAGTAGAAGATGGAAGAGTTGGGTTTTGGGGAGATGCGGAAGCAATCTGCCGTGCTAATATATTCCTGAGAACTGCAGAAAGGGTGCTCTTAAAAGTAGGAAGCTTTAAGGCTACCAGTTATGAAGAATTATTTGAGAATACAAAGGCACTTGACTGGGAAAATTATATACCGGAAAATGGAAAATTCTGGATTGCGAAAGCAGCATCTGTAAAAAGTAAATTATTCAGTCCATCGGATATCCAGTCAGTAATGAAAAAGGCAATGGTAAGAAGACTTCAACAGAAATATCATGTAGAGTGGTTTGAAGAAGACGGTGCGGCTTATCCGGTAAGAGTTTTTCTGAAAAAAGATGTGGTAACGGTCGGTATCGATACATCGGGAGTATCACTGCATAAGAGAGGGTATCGTGAAGTTGCGGGAAAAGCTCCGATCACAGAGACACTTGCAGCGGCACTGATCATGCTGACGCCATGGCACAAAGACAGGATTCTTGTAGATCCGTTTTGCGGAAGTGGAACATTTCCTATAGAAGCAGCGATGATCGCAGCAAATATCGCACCCGGAATGAACCGGTCATTTACAGCGGAAGAATGGACGAATCTGATCCCAAAGAAGCTTTGGTATGATACGGTGAATGAGGCAAATGAACTGATCGATGATGACATAGAAGTTGACATTCAAGGGTATGATGCAGATGGTTCTGTAATTAAGATTGCAAGACGCAATGCAAGAGAAGCAGGAGTAGATCATCTGATACATTTTCAGGAAAGAGATGTAAAAGATTTGAGCCACCCGAAGAAATATGGATTTATTATTACGAACCCGCCATATGGGGAGAGGCTGGAAGATAAGAAAGACCTGCCGGCATTATATAAAACATTTGGCGAGAGTTTTAAAAATCTGGATTCGTGGTCAGCATACATGATTACTTCTTATGAGGATGCAGAACGCTATTTCGGACGAAAAGCAGATCGTAACCGGAAAATTTACAATGGAATGTTGAAGACATATTTTTACCAGTTCCTGGGACCAAAACCACCTAAGGCAAAGCGTCCGGGAGAAAAACAGGAGAAAAGATAAGATGGAAAAAATTATATTTGCGACGGGAAATGAACATAAAATGATAGAGATCCGTGCAATCCTGAGTGATCTGGGAGCAGAGATCCTGTCACAGAAAGAAGCGGGGATTAAGGCTGATGTAGTAGAAGACGGGGCAACTTTTGAAGAAAATGCCATGATCAAAGCTACAGAGATTGCAAAGATTGCAAATCAGATGCCAGAATATAAGAATGCAGTGGTTCTGGCAGATGACTCCGGACTTGAAATTGATTATTTGAACAAGGAACCGGGGATTTATTCTGCACGTTATATGGGAGAAGATACTTCCTATGACATTAAGAATCAGACATTACTGGATCGTCTTGAGGGAGTCCCTGATGAAAAACGTACGGCAAGATTTGTATGTGCGATTGCAGCGGCCATGCCGGATGGTTCCTGTGAAGTGGTAAGAGGTACTATGGAGGGAATTATTGGCCATGAGATCGCGGGAGAAAACGGATTTGGGTATGATCCGATATTCTTCCTTCCGGAGTATGGCTGTACAAGCGCAGAACTTTCACCGGAAAAGAAAAATGAACTGAGCCACAGAGGCGAGGGACTAAGAAAGATTCGTAAGATTCTGGAGCATAAATAAAAGTTAGGGTGAAGATATAGATATGAAAATATTGATCATAAGTGACACACATGGCTCTCATAAGAATTTTGACCGTGTAATAGAGAAAGAACGGCCCTTAGATATGCTGATCCATCTTGGAGATGTAGAGGGGGATGAGGATTATATTCCGGCTGTTGCAGATTGTCCGGTACATATGGTGCGTGGAAATAATGACTTTTTTTCAAATCTGCCTGGAGAAGAAGAATTCATGGTAGAGGGATATCATATATTTACAACGCACGGACACGGGTATTATGTATCTATGGGAGAAACGCGGTTGAAACAGGAGGCAAGAGGGCGAGGAGCGGATATTGTGATGTATGGCCATACGCATCGTCCGTTTTATGAAAAGGAAGAAGGGCTTATTACATTGAATCCGGGAAGCCTTTGTTATCCAAGACAGCCGGGGAGAAAGCCTAGTTATATGATCATGCAGATTGACAGTAACGGAAAACTTGAAATTACGCAGGAATATTTAAATTAGAATATAATAAAAAGTGCGGAAACCATTGATTTTTCAAGAAAATCCGCACTTTTGAAAAAAATATAAAAAAAACAAAAAAAGTTGTTGACAATTAGTATGAGGTCATATATAATATGTCTTGTGTCACGGAGCTGATACAAAATGTGACACAAAAGAAACACCATCGGGGTGTGGCTCAGCTTGGCTAGAGCGCCTGGTTTGGGACCAGGAGGTCGCAGGTTCGAATCCTGTCACCCCGATACGCTATGCGGGTGTAGTTCAATGGTAGAACACCAGCCTTCCAAGCTGGATACGTGGGTTCGATTCCCATCACCCGCTCTCCTGAAACAATTGTTTCGGGTTGTGGTTAAGAAATATGAGTCTGTAGCTCAGCTGGATAGAGCAACGGCCTTCTAAGCCGTAGGTCGAGGGTTCGAATCCCCCCAGGCTCGTTTAAACCACTAAATTTAATATGGTGATACTTAGTTGGACAAAAGACAGTTCGATAAGTAATATGGTGGGTATGGTGCAGTTGGTTAGCGCGCCAGATTGTGGTTCTGGATATCATGGGTTCGAGTCCCATTACCCACCCTTTTTCTTTTTTATTGGGCTATCGCCAAGCGGTAAGGCACAGGACTTTGACTCCTGCATTCGTTGGTTCGAATCCAACTAGCCCAGTTTATTATGGGCGTGTAGCTCAGGTGGTAGAGCACTTGACTTTTAATCAAGTTGTCCGGGGTTCGAATCCCCGCACGCTCAGTACGAATGCAGGTTTTTCAAAATGAAGAATCTGCATTTTGTTTACACGCGGATATGGCGGAATTGGCAGACGCGCTAGACTTAGGATCTAGTGTCCATGACGTGCAGGTTCAAGTCCTGTTATCCGCATTTGCAGAGACATTGCCGGTTGCAGGCAGTGTCTTTTTTGATACCAAAGTATGCAAGAGAAGTTGCCGGTTGCCAAAGCGCCCGTAAGGAGCTGCCGGTGGTAGATCCGGTAGGTGGCAAGTTCACTGTATAGCAAAATAAAAATCCTGAAGTTTTTCTTGATTAGAACTTCAGGATTTTTGTGTATAGCTTCTATATTATTTGATTATAAATTTACGTATGATACAGCTTACAACTCCGGCGATACAGATCGGAAGCAGTGTGTCTTTTAATCCGCCGTATACAGTCAGAGCATTATGAATACCCAGAAGTGCGGCAGGAGCCTGTGGGATGAGTACGGCAAACATTGCGGACAGATATGATCCGACAGCAATGATAATAAAGGATGTAAGTCCACGCCCATTATCAATACTGTTTCCTCTGCGTCCCTGTTTCTTGCTTCCTCCGAGAACGCAGAAAAAGATGATCACTTCATAGAGCAATAATACCGCACCAACCGCGAGATATGCGATCAGTTCCTGATCCGCTGATGTTAAGCGGGAAACAATATTGCCAAACGAACCGGCATTGGCCAGAAAATGCAGTCCCAAAAGATAGATGATCCAGGCAATCAGCAGAAGTGTTCCCATTCTTAACAGAAGATTGATGAATTTGAATAGGATCTTTCCTCCGGCTTTAGCGGTTTTTGCAACCGGTTTTGCAACATTTGGAACTTTTACACCACGATTTTTGCGGCTTTTTTTCTCTTTCTGTCGGTTGTTACGAGGATCGTCGCAGTCGTCTTCATACTCATTATCGTAGTCGTCTTCATATTCATCATCGTAAAGGTCATCATCCAGCTCGTCAAAGATGTCGTCATCATAGTAGGCGGTATCAAAGAAGTTATCTTTTTTACTTTGTTTTTTGTTTTTCTTACCAGCCTTCTTATTTTTATTCTTTAATTTCTTTGTTAGTCTGTCGTAATCATTTTTTTTGATGTAATCTGTATGATCAATATCCGATAATCCTGATAGTACATCGCGGTAGTCATCGTCATCATCAATAGAAATATCAGGAAGATCACCTTCGTAGATCACTTCGAAATCGTCGTCGAAGATATCGGAAGTAGATTGTGTTTTCTTCTTATTACTTAAACTCATTATTAGTCCCTCCTATTTATACCCATCTCTTATTCTATAATGTTTGAAAAAAACTCTCAAGAGTGGTCACAGAATATTCACGAAGTTGTAAGAAAAACTTTAGATTTGTATTACATGCAATAAAAGCTTAACAGATATGAAAAGATGTTTATTGAGAAATAAGAAAGAATCACGTATAATGAAGTTTATTAATATAATGATACGGGGATAAAATGTCTTTTGATCCTATTATCATATAATAAAAAGGAGAGAGTATATTTGACAGAGTTTTATTATTTTGCATTATCATTTTTTGTATATGGATTTCTGGGATGGTGTACGGAAGTTGCATATGCAGCTGTGAAACAGGGAAAATTCGTGAACCGAGGATTCTTAAACGGACCGATCTGTCCGGTATATGGAATCGGAGTTGGTGTTGTAGTACAGTTTCTGACACCGGTTGAGAATAATCTGGTATTATTGTATATCAGTTCGACCATACTTGTGACGGCAATAGAAGGAATTACCGGATTCCTGCTGGAGAAGATCTTTCATAATAAATGGTGGGATTATTCAGACCAGCCGTTGAATATCGGTGGATATGTATGCGTGTTGTTCTCATTGATATGGGGCGTGTTCTGTGTTCTGATCGTAAAAGTGATCCATCCGCTGATCTACAAGGTGTTGACAATGATTCCATTTGTTCTTGGAATTATAGTTATGGCATGTCTGGCTGTCGGACTTCTGGCAGACCTGTATGTAACAGCTTCCGCTATTCTGAAGATGAACCGCAAACTTGAAACGATGGAGAAGATTGCAGCCGAGCTGAAAGATCTGTCTAACAAGGTCGGAGAGAATATCTATGAAAATGTAATGGAAGGTATGGAATTCCAGGAAGAGAAGAAAGAGCAGCTTGGTAATGTAAGAGAAGAGCTGAAGGAACGTCTGGAGGAGCCGAAGGCGATCATGAATGGTCTCAGAGACGGAGTAAAGGAACGCCTGGAAGAACCAAAAGCCCGTATGGAGAAACTGGCTCCGAAGATCAATGTAGAAGAGATGAAGGCCCGTATGGAAGAGTTAAAAGCAAAATACGAAGAGATGGCAGAGAACCGTACAAAGGTTGGCGAACGTCTTGTGAAAGCGTTCCCGAAGATGCAGGTAAGGCAGCATAAGGAGATATTTGAGGAGCTGCGGGAGCGGGTGCGGCGGAGTAAATAAATGGCTATTTAGTTCATCAAACCGGCTATATACTGTGTTCTTCAAGGACCGAGAGGCCAACTTCGTTAATCAATTAAATAACAAAAAAACCTTGAAGAATGAATCTTCAAGGTTTTTTTCATGCGGAAAAAGGGACTTGAACCCTCACAGGATTGCTCCCACTAGAACCTGAATCTAGCGCGTCTGCCATTCCGCCATTTCCGCTTGACAAAAAGTATCTTACCATAGTCTGACGGAAAATGCAAACGTTTTTTGTAAAAAATTGAAATTTTTTTAATTTTTTCTTCAAATACGATTTTTAGCCGTTCTAATTAATCTCAATCCCATTTACCTCAAGATGATCATCAATCGCAATCACCAGACAGCGGCGGCCGTCAATCTCACGTGTCTCTACCAGATCGGCACGTTCGGGATTAACTTTGACTACCACGTCCGGTGTCTCAATCTGGAAAGTCTTAGCACTGGCAATGTTGGATGCAAGCAGTGTACCATGTACACCGACTGTTTCATCAAATTCATCATCGAATGATTCCAGCTTTTCTTCGGCAACACCGCTGCGTGTCAGGAGCTTCTTGACATCGGTCTTGGATAATTCCAGCGGTTCCGGTTCTTCCTTGGCCTGTTCGATCATTTCGTTTAAGTTATCGTGGATATTGCGGACCACTTCGTAGTTACTGTCTTCGCCGAGGGTGTCGCTTACGATTGCCTGGAAGGTTGTCTTCTGGTCGCCTGCAGTCAGTGGTGTTGTGCTTCCAAGGACATGTTCTACGAAATATGGCTGTAACTCTTCCGGTTTCTTCGTATAATAAAGAACATTATGTACATCGGCTGCACGATCCTGGAAGGCCGGGAATAAGAATCCTTTGACCGGAGCCTCTACGAACCAGTCGCGGATGCGGTCTTCGATGTTATTTGTCTGTGCATTGTATGTAAGTCCGGCTTTTGTAAGATTGACCGGGCAGATACTGCAGAGGATGTGTTCGTATACAGTGTCGGATGCATCTTCCATCTCCAGACCATCTTTCGTCTTGCCCGGAACATCGTATACGGCATGGATCAGGATGATATAGTAGTTCTCGCCGTATTCATAACTTTCCACAACTTTATCATAGAATTCTTCGAGAAGAAGGTCGTCCTGAAGCTTGCTGTTCTTTAATTTCATCAGAAATTCCTGTGTGCCGCCGTTCAATTCCTGGTCGAGTGGGAATTCCATGTTGATGAGGTTCTTTCCGATCGTTCCGGAAAGTGTATGTTTGAAGATATCAAAATATTTGAAAGCCTCTTCTTCCGGTAAAGATAAGAAGGCTTTTTTCATTTCCATTTTTTTCTCTTTTTCGTGATCGACATAGCATCCACAGATACGTGTGATGGCGCAATTTTCAGGAGAAAACTGTTTGCGGATCTCTAATACTTCTTTTTTGTTCATATTTGTCACTTCCTTATTATTATATGCTGGGAGGATATTTTAACCCCGGTATCATAAAATGTTAGCATATCAGCCGGGAAAAAACAATCATAGACCATTGTAAAAGATGGGGCGGGAACGTATAATAATAGATAGAATATGTCAAAATACGTAACTATTCAACACTGGAAAATATGGGGAAAGGGATAGTTATAGTAAAAAAGAAAGGGAAATAAGAATATGGGAAATATATTCGACATTTTAGGACCGGTGATGGTAGGTCCATCCAGCTCGCACACAGCGGGAGCAGTCAGGATAGGTATGGTTGCAAGACAGTTGTTCGGCCATCAGCCGGAGAGGGCAGAAGTCTATTTACATGGTTCTTTTGCTGCAACAGGAAAGGGGCATGGAACGGACCGGGCGCTGATCGCCGGATTATTGGGGATGATGCCGGACGATATGCGGATACCGGACAGCTACGAAGTTGCAAAAGACATGGGGATGGATTTTGTAATGAAGAATAAGAACATCAAGGGTGCACATCCGAATACTGCCCAGATTATTATGGAAGCAGAGGGCGTACCACAGATGAAAATCCAGGCACATTCCATCGGAGGCGGACGTATCTGCGTCTGTAAATTAGACGGGATTGATGTGAATTTCAGCGGAGAGAGCTGTACGCTTATTATCCGTAATGTGGACGAACCGGGACGAATCATGGAGGTTGCTGCTGCGCTCAGTAAAGCCGAGATCAATGTGGCGACCATGCAAGTGTTCCGTGACAAACGTGGCGGAACGGCCGTTATGGTGGTAGAGACAGACCAGGTGATCCCGCAGAGTGCGATCGATGAACTGGAGAGCAAGCCGGGAATTATCCGTGTGAAATTTCTTGATCCGAATGGATCGGTATAGATAATGGAGGAAAAGAACATATGTCATATCAGTCAATGGAAGAGGCGAAACTGAGAGGGGAAAAAGAGAACATTCCATTCTGGAAAGCAATCCAGTTAGAGGATGCACAGGAGAGGGATGTGAAGATAGAAGATTCCTGGGAAAAGATGAAGTATATGTGGCAGTCCATGCTGGATGCGCTGGATGCTTATGAACCAGACAAGGTATCAAGAAGTGGTCTGGTCGGAACAGAAGGCGGGCTTATGGACAATTACCGTGAGAATGAAGAACCGTTGTGTGGGGATTTTGTCTCAAAGGTGATGTCTAATGCACTGAAGATGGGGTGTAATAATGCCTGTATGAAACGAATTGTTGCGGCACCCACAGCAGGAGCCTGCGGTGTACTTCCGGCAGTACTTGTTACTTATTATAAAGAATATAATGTTCCGGAAGAAAAGATGATAGAAGCCATGTATGTGGCAGCCGGACTTGGTCAGATCATTGCCAACCGGGCATATCTTGCGGGAGCATCGGGAGGATGTCAGGCAGAGATTGGTTCCGGTTCGGGAATGGCAGCCGGGGCAATCTGTTATATCAAAGGCGGAGATACGGATCAGATCGGACATGCCTGTGCGATGGCATTGAAGAACCTGATGGGACTTGTATGTGATCCGGTAGGAGGTCTGGTAGAGGTACCGTGTGTGAAACGTAATGTAGGCGGTGCAGTGAATGCGCTGGCGGCAGCGGACATGGCACTGGCAGGGATTACAAGTAAGGTACCTGTTGACCAGGTGATAGATGCGATGAAAGAAGTCGGGGACAAGATGGACGTATCATTGAGAGAAACCGGTGTCGGTGGTGTTGCCGGAACAGCTGCAGCACAGGAAGTAGTAGAAAAATTAGGGATGTAGCGTAAGCTACATCCCCTTTTTAAGAGAGCGTTGTTTTTAAATCGGTGCTATGAAAATAAGCGTGTGCTTTATCGAATAATTTGTTGCACAGGACCGTATAAACAGAACCAAACAGGTTGGCACCAATTCGGAGTGCTACTGCGTATGGCATTCCAAACAGACCGGACGCAATGGAAAGCGCTCCAAATGTATTGAACACTGTCTGCCAGGAATATCCTGCCGAATATCCGACACCAATTCCGCCAATGATTCCGATATAGGCATACATAGACTTCGGAAGAACCGTATACAGAACAATGAATAACAGACCTCCTACGATGTTGAACATCCAACGCTTTCCGGAACGTGCGACACAGTCATTTGTAAACGGAAGACACACGGACATACATGCGATACCTGCCCACATAGCTCTTGGAAGTCCGAGCAGGGACATGATGAGCATCGCTGATGATACGATGAATGTCAGCTTGATATACCATCTGCTGCGTGCGGAATGAATGTTGAATTCCTGGAACAGATGAGAAAATTTACGCCGGTAAGGACGGTTCTTCTGATTCTTATAGAAAATGATCATGCAGAGGATCATTCCGACAAGGAGTCCTTCCAGTCTTAAAATGTAGGCATGTCCGCTTACATCATATCCAAATAATAATAGATAGCCAAGGACAAAAGTAGAGTGATTGTACATGATCACATTGTGGCATCCGAGGATCATCAGCAGCATGATACAGACCACATTGACAAAGAATGCCGGAACCGGGGATACCATGTTGGCAAGACGGGGACCCGCCATAAGGATTGCGTAGATACCTGCGATAGAGGCAAGTCCGTGTGTGGTACGGATTCCGAAATCGGCCTGCCTGAGAACCAGCACGGCCAGAAGCACGGTAACTCCGACAACACTGTTGTCATTTCCGATGAATTTACTATATAAAGATACAACGGCGACACAGAATACCATTACAAGATATACTTTAAAGTTGTAAATGAGTATGTGACGGCGTTTTTCTTTTTTATCGGTTGTGTTTTTAATCAGCTGTTTAGAGCCGGTCGAGCTTAGTTGTAGTTCCTGGTAAAATGTCATAATAAAATCTCCTTTATTTTTTTTGTGAAGAAAGAATCTCGTTCGCTTCACGGATTAGTTGGAATAAAGTCTCGAATTTCTCTTTCTTCATATTTTTCTGTAATGTATAGAGTGGATCCAGATAGTAATAGTACATACGGTCAATCTCATCTTTTCCGGCACCGGTAATGCGGATGCAGTAACTGCGGCGGTCGGACGCAGAGGCCTCTTTACAGATAAACCCTTTGGATTCCAGATGGTCGGTCAGGCGGCTTACGATAGTCTTACTGATGCCCATAGCGTTGGTAATCTGTCTTGGGGTCAGTGGTTCTTCCGAAAGCGCGATCCGGAACAGAAAATCAATCTCCTGAGCAGAAGTGTGCTCTGATTTTCCGGATTTCCGGATCGCCATACTTGCGAAATGCCGGAGGTCGCCTTGTTTTGATACGATATCGGTCCAGTTTTTGTCTTTCATAGTTGCTCCTTTATAATAGTTTACTTTGTAAACAATTGCGATAAGTACTATAATAGATATAGGAGAAAATGTCAAGGGGATCTATGGAAGTACCTTTGGTTTATAAAAATAAAAAAGTTTGTAACGAATTGAGGAAAAATGACTCTTAATAGTAAAAGAAGATATAAATGAGAGAAGAGAGGTGAGTTCATGGAATCTTTTGAGGAAGTATATCAGAAATATTTAAAAGAGGTATATTGTTTTCTGCTGAGATTATCCGGAGACAGAGAAATAGCAGAAGAACTTACCCCAGCAGACATTTGCCATTGCATTTGAAAAATTGGAAAATTTCAGAGGTGAATGTAAATTATCGGTGTGGTTATGTCAGATTGCGAAGCATGAATATTATGCGTGGACAAAAAAGCAGAAAAGATATGCAAATAAATTAGATGAAAATCATGCAGATCAAGGGGAGGATTTATTAAATGGCATAATCAATCAGGAAAATGGACAGATCATCCGAAAGATTCTACATGACTTACAGGAACCGTACAAAGAAGTATTCATGCTGCGGGTGATGGGAGAGGTATCATACAGAGATATCGGACAGTTATTTTCAAAAAGTGAAAGCTGGGCGAGAGTGACCTATTACAGAGCCAAGAAAATGATTGTAGAAAAGATGGGAGGCGCAGGCAATGATGAAATGTGAGATTATCAGAGATCTGATACCGTTATATCTGGATAAGGTATGCAGCGAAGATAGCAGAAAACTGGTGGAAGAGCATTTAGCAGAATGTAGTGAATGCAGGAAATATATGAAAGAATTAGAGACGGAACTGGAAGCGGTGAAACAGAAAAAAGAAGAAGATCTGGATGAAAAGCGGTTGTTACAGGAAGGAGCGGAGCGTATGAAGGAAATCGGCAGGAAAAGTATCGTAGATAAGATGATTATTGTGGATACATTACTAAATTTCTTATTGATTGTAACGGCTGTAGTATTGTGCAAACGGCAGATAGATATCGAAGGTGCCGATGCGGGATATTATATAGCAGCCATGGTATTCAGCTTTGGATTTATTATCGCATTCTTCATATGTGACTGCATCACACTGGTTCAGAAATGGAAGAGAAGAAAAATGCAGACGGAGTGGGAGTATAAACAGATCCCGATCTGTGAAAGTTATGCGAAGATATCTATAGGCGTAAAAGTAATCATTGTATTTATGCTGGTATGTGCGGCTTGTATATTGGGATTTTCACAGTTTGGAGGAATGTTTTCTATTTAATGCATTATGGCGGCTGTCACCGATCGGAATAAACTTACAAGGTCCTATCCTGTGCTGACTCCAACATGGGGAAATTCTAAAGCAAAAAAGTCTCTAAAAACGAGCTCACAAAAAATCCAAACTCGACATTCGTCTCAGACAGTGGATTTTTTGTGAGCAAACGGTCAACTTTTTTACTTAAGAATTACCAACCATGAGTCCGTATGCACAGGATAGGACCTTGTAAGTTTATTCCTGCGGTTTCGCATGCCATAATAATTAAATGGAGAACTGTAAGCTTTTATTAGGGTTCGGGGATTTGGCCTAGTGAATTAAATAGAAACTTGACAACTATAGTTGTCATCTGTTAGAATTTAAATGACAAGAAAAGTTGTCAAAATATGATTGATAAAGGAGATGAGCATTTGCCTTTACTAAACCGATTGAAGGAATACAGATCAAGACTTGGCGTCAATCAGACCGAGATGGGAAAGCTCGCAGGCGTATCCAGACAGACGATCAGCCAGATAGAGAGAGGAGACTATTCGCCGTCAGTAACACTTGCATTAAAGCTTGCGAAGATTTGTGAAGTCAATGTAGAAGATATTTTTATATATGAGGAGGAGATAAACGATGAAGGAAAAGAAAAGTAGTTATTTTACAGCAACGTGGAAGATGCTTGCGGCAGTGATAATCGGGGGAATCGCCGGAGGCGTGTCGGTAGTCATCTATGAACTGATGAAAAAAGGAATAGATGCAGGAATCAGAACGATTAACGGAACGATTCAGCAATATATATTTCCAGCTCTGATTATAATCGCGGTTGTTACGGTAGTTGTTGGTGAATACAGTTTATACCGGTTAAAGAATGCATACAAAGAAATGAAGGATGCAGATGAGGACAGATTCTATGAACTGGATTACGAAGAAGAAAAATGGGGAGCGTGGACCAGTGGGGTTAATTTGGTGTCACAGGTGGCCTGCATCATAATTTTATCCTTTGGATATTCTTTGAAGTATATAGAATCAGGAAAATCCAGATATTTTTTATTCGCCTGCATTATATTTATACTGTGCTATTTCTACGATATTTATCTTTCTGTACGTTATGTAAAAGCGATACAGGCGGCACATCCGGAGAAAAAAGGTGATCCAACTTCAAGCAAATTTACGGAACAGTGGGTGGAAAGCTGTGATGAAGCAGAAAAAGAAATTATATACAAAAGTGCATATAAGACGTATATTGTATTGAACAAAGTAATACCGATATTATTGTTGCTTACATTAATAGCAAATATGTTCTTGAATACTGGTATATTGGCGGTTCTTGTTGTAGCTGTCATTTATCTGGTCACAGGAATGACGTATATCAGATCCAGCATGGTTTCTAAAGCAAAAAGGATTGGATAAAATAAAAAGTCATATTAGGTGAATGCATCAGATAAAACTGGTGCATTCATGATTATAACATATCATTCTATATTATAATTCGTTGAGTTAAGGAACATTTCGTTCCAATCATGAAATACATCGATAAATATATCAAAATTTTTCAAAATATATAACAAAAGAATAAGCAAATAAATGTTGAATTATCAGATATTCGAAATGTGGGATTCCATTATGAAGGATGGAAACGGAAGATTAAAATCATTTGCAAATATACTTGATAATATAATTATTATCGCATTGAAATACTGTAAAGATAAGTTTATACTGAGAGGAGAAGCCTATGAATAATACGAATTTGTTAAAGACAGGTTTTGTTAATGAACGGTTCCGATATTATGAGAAGTTAGTCGCAGAGCTGACAATGATGAGTGATATGTTCATGCGGAACGTGTTAAATATTCTGGAATGTGCGGAATATGTATTAAGAGTTATTACTGAAAATGATGATCTGGAATTAACAGAAGTCGTTGTTCAGAAAGATTACAAGAATTTACAGGGAAGATCGGCTGTACTTGACTGTGTGGCTGTGAATGGCAGAAAAGAAATATATGATATAGAAGTACAGCAGGAAAAAGCCGGAGCAGGCCCAAAAAGATTGCGCTACCACAGCAGTATAATAGACGCACATAGTCTGTTTGCGGGAGAAGATTTTGAAAAACTGCCGGAATCAAAGGTTATTTTTATCGTAGATGAGGAAGTAGAAAATGAAGTTGCACCCATCTTACATATCAAACGGACTGTAAGAGAAACCGGCAGAGATTATAATGATAAAAGCGAAATTATATATATTAACGCCCGGATGAAAGAAAATACAGATCTGGGCAGATTGATGCATGATTTTCATTGTACAAAGGCAGAAGACATGTATAGCAAAGTATTGGCAGAGCGGGTAAGAGTATTGAAAGAGACACAGGAAGGAGTGGAGATTATGTGTAAAGAGATGGATAAGATTTACAAAGCGGGAGAGTTAATAGGAGAAGAGCGTGGAAAAGAAAAAGGAAAATATGAAACAGCAATGAAGTTGCTTGAATTAGGAGCAAGGGAAGACATGATTGCAGAAGCAGTAGGACATAGTGTAGAAGAAATAAAACGTTGGAAGAACGATATGAAACGTCAGTAATGATATTGTAAAAAATTAGAAAGATGGAAAAGGAGAATCTATGATGAAAGTATTTGCATACAGAAAATGCAGCACCTGTATGAAAGCATTAAAGTGGCTGGAAGTACACAACGTAGAATTTGAAGAACGAGCAATTAAAGAAGAAAATCCAACTTACGAAGAATTAAAAGAATGGTACACAATGAGCGGACTTCCACTCAAAAAGTTCTTCAATACCAGTGGTATGATATACAAACAGATGAACCTGAAAGACAAATTAAAAGAAATGACCGAAGACGACCAGTTAAAACTCCTGGCAACCGACGGAATGCTCGTAAAACGCCCATTAGTAATCGGAGATAATTTCGTTCTGACCGGCTTCAAAGAAAAAGAATGGGAAGAGAAACTGCTATAAGTTAAAATATATTATCATAATTATATGAATTTCAGGTAAACACCAGACGCCCGGAAAAATAAAAATATATTTTGATATTCAAAATACTTGACAAACAAAATTTCTTGATATATACTTTGAAAGTCAAAATAATTTAGAATCAAAATAAATCAGAGGTATTTATAATGACTGGAAGAATATGTGGGACAGGATCTTGCGTACCATCATTTGCAATGGACAACAATGACATTGCGAAACTGGTTGATACCAGTGATGAGTGGATCCGGGAGAGAACCGGAGTCGTGAGACGTCATATTATCAGAGAAGAGACGACGGTATCCATGGCAGCCGAAGCCGGAAGGCAGGCACTTGAAAATGCGGGAATTGCTGCAGAAGATGTGGATCTGATCATCGTGTCTACGATTTCTTCAAATGTAATACTTCCCTGTACAGCCTGTGAAGTGCAGAAAGACCTTGGGGCAAAGCATGCGACATGTTTTGATCTGAGTGCGGCATGCACTGGATTTGTGGTTGCTTATAATACGGCAGCGGCTTATCTGAATGCGGGCGTGTATCAGACTGCACTGATCATTGGCAGCGAGAGTTTATCGAATCTGACGAACTGGAAGGACCGCGGGACGTGTATCCTGTTCGGGGATGGCGCAGGAGCGGCAGTGCTGAAACGCGAAGATACGGAATATTATCTTCCGGTAACACACTCCGATGGTTTTAGAGGAGAAGCACTTCGCTGTAAAAGCAGATATGACAGAAGTGAATTATCACCGGAAGATATGCCAAAGCCGGAAGAAAAAGAATATCTGATGCAGATGGATGGAAGAGAAGTATTTATGTTTGCTGTAAAGAGCGTGCCGCAGGCAATAAAAGAAGTATTGGAAAAGAATGACACGGCACAGGAAGAAATCAGTTTTTACATCTTGCATCAGGCGAACAGAAGAATTGTAGAAGCAATCGCAAAGCGGCTGGGTGAACCGATAGAAAAATTTCCGATGAATCTGGAAGAATACGGAAATACATCTTCCGCAAGTATTCCAATTCTTCTCGATGAACTGAACCGAGCCGGGAAACTGAACAGAGGACAGAAGATTATCCTGGCAGGATTTGGTGCAGGACTCACCTGGGGGGCCAGCATTCTGGAGTGGTAAGAAGCCTCAGATAAGCAACCCTTATAAGTGCAAAAGAATTAAAAAGGAACCAAAGCTAAAAAAGAGAGACAAAAACAGAAATAAAAGGAGAACAAAGATATGTTAGAACAGATTAAAAAAATGGTAGCAGATAACTTAGGAGTAGAGGAAAGCAAAATCACAGAAAACGCATCATTCAAAGATGACCTCGGAGCAGATTCCTTAGATCTTTTTGAACTGACAATGGCACTGGAAGATGAATATGGAATCGAGATTCCGTCGGAAGATCTGGAAAAGATCGTAACAGTCGGTGATGTTGTAGAGTATGTGAACGCTCATAAAGAGTAAGAAAATTATAAAAAGACAGGGAGTATAGAGATTATGCAGACAGAAGTAACCAGATTATTAGGAATTGAATACCCGATCATTCAGGGCGGTATGGCCTGGGTGGCAGAATACCATCTGGCAGCAGGTGTATCCGAAGCCGGCGGACTGGGACTCATCGGTGCAGCAAGTGCTCCGGCAGACTGGGTAAGAGATCAGGTACGCAAGGCAAAAGAACTGACAGACAAACCATTCGGTGTCAACATCATGCTGATGAGTCCTTATGCAGATGAAGTTGCAAAGGTGATTGTCGAAGAAGGCGTAAAGGTTGTTACCACCGGTGCGGGTAATCCGGAGAAATACATGAAGATGTGGAAGGAAGCCGGCGTAAAGGTTATTCCGGTCGTTGCTTCTGTGGCCCTGGCAAAAAGAATGGAACGCTGTGGTGCGGATGCACTGGTAGCAGAAGGTTGTGAAGCCGGCGGACATATCGGCGAGAGTACAACGATGGTACTTGTTCCACAGATTGTAGATGCAGTCAGTATTCCGGTTATTGCAGCCGGAGGAATTGCCGATGGAAGAGGAATTGCTGCGGCATTCATGCTGGGAGCAAAAGGCGTCCAGATGGGAACACATTTTGTTGTAACAGATGAATCCCAGGTACATGAGAATTACAAAGAAAGAATCATCAAAGCGAAGGATATTGATTCCAGAGTAACAGGAAGAACCACAGGACATCCGGTCAGAGCCCTTCGCAATGATATGACGAGAAAATATCTGGAACTGGAAAATGCCGGAGCAGAATTCGAAGAACTGGAAAAGCTCACACTTGGCGGCCTCAGAAAAGCAGTCGTAGAGGGTGATGTAAAGAACGGAAGCGTAATGGCAGGACAGATTGCCGGCATGGTAAAAGAAAGAATGTCATGTAAAGATCTGATCCAGAAACTGGTAACAGAGACAGATGCATTAATCGGAGGACAGGGATTCTATGAGTAAGATTGCATTTATTTATCCGGGACAGGGTGCTCAGAAAGCTGGCATGGGAGCCGACTTTTATGAAAACAGTGAGATTGCAAGATACATATTTGACCAGGCAGGTGAGGAACTTGATCTGGATATGAAGGAACTTTGCTTTGAAGAAAATGACAGGCTGGATTTGACGGAATATACACAGGCAGCAATGGTCACGACCTGTCTGGCAATGACAAGAGTTGCGGAAAGTAAAGGACTGAAAGCAGATATCACAGCAGGATTAAGCCTGGGAGAATACCCGGCGATCGCAGCTGCCGGAGGAATGAACGATATGGATGCGATCCGCCTGGTAAGAAAAAGAGGAATCCTGATGCAGAACACGGTTCCGGCAGGAGAAGGAGCCATGTGTGCGGTCATTTCTATGGCGGCAGAGGAAATCGAAAAAGTGATCGAACCGATTGCTGATGTGTCGGTCGCGAACTATAACTGTCCGGGACAAATCGTCATCACCGGTAAGACAGACGCTGTAGAAGAAGCGGCTGCAAAGTTAAAAGAAGCAGGGGCGAGACGCACCATTATGTTAAATGTCAGCGGACCGTTCCATTCTCAGATGCTGGTTCCGGCAGGAGAGAAACTGGCGGAAGAACTGGAACATACCAGATTTCACGAATTAAGAATTCCGTATGTAACGAATGTAACAGCAGAGAAGGTAACAGACATCAGAGAAACTCCGGGACTTCTTACGACACAGATCAGTTCACCGGTGCGCTGGATGCAGAGCATGGAACGCATGATCGCAGACGGTGTTGATACATTTGTTGAGATCGGACCGGGCAAGACACTGGAAGGATTTTTAAGAAAAATCGACCGAAGTGTGAAAGTATTCCACATTTCCCAGTGGGAGGATGTGGATAAAGTCTGCACCGAACTTGCAGATAGTGGAAAGATGATGGAGGAAGCTTAAAGATGAGTCAGACAATGGAAGGAAAAGTTGCAGTTGTAACCGGAGCGTCCAGAGGAATCGGAAAAGCAATCGCTGTAAAGCTTGCATCAAAAGGAGCAACAGTTGTGATCAACTATAACGGTTCCAGAGAAAGAGCCGAAGAAGTAAAGAATGAAGTTGAGTCTGCAGGCGGTAAAGCGGTGATCATACAATGTAATGTGGCCGATTTTGATGCCTGTAAAGAATTCATCGAGACGGTGATCAAGGAGCAGGGAAGAATTGATATTCTGGTTAATAATGCAGGAATCACAAAGGATGGACTCCTTATGAAGATGTCAGAAGAAGATTTTGATAAGGTATTGGACACAAACTTGAAGGGAACATTTCATACAATAAGAGCTGCGCTCCGCCAGATGATCCGCCAGAGAAGCGGACGCATCATAAATATGGCATCTGTTGTAGGTGTCAGCGGTAATGCAGGACAGGCAAATTATGCGGCGTCCAAAGCAGGTGTGATCGGACTGACCAAAACAGCAGCCAGAGAAGTGGCATCCAGAGGAATCACGGTCAATGCAGTTGCACCGGGATTTATCGAGACCGACATGACAGAAGTACTTCCGGAAAAGATAAAAGAAGCGTCTGCCGCACAGATTCCGCTTGGAAAATTCGGAAAAGCAGAAGATGTGGCGAATGCGGTTGCATTTCTTGCGTCAGAGGATGCGGGATATATTACTGGACAGGTATTGCATGTAGACGGCGGTATGGTGATGTAAAGGAGATTAAGATATATGAAGAGAAGAGTTGTAGTGACAGGACTTGGAGCAGTGACTCCGATCGGAAATACGGTAGAGGAGTTCTGGAGCGGCATCAAAGAAGGAAAAGTGGGAATCGGAGAGATTACCAAATTCGACACCACAGAATATAAAGTAAAGATTGCAGCAGAGGTAAAAGATTTTCAGGCAAAAGACAGAATGGATTTTAAGGCAGCAAGAAGAATGGAACCATTTTCCCAGTATGCGGTGGCAGCGGCAAAAGAAGCATTCGAAGATGCCGGACTTGATATGTCAAAGGAAGATCCGTTCCGTGTCGGTGTAATTGTGGGTTCCGGTATCGGAAGCCTGCAGGCTGTAGAAAAAGAATACGAAAAAATCCGGACTAAAGGACCGGGAAGAGTTAATCCGCTTCTGGTTCCGATGATGATCTCGAACATGGCAGCAGGAAATATTTCCATTCAGCTCGGTCTGAAGGGAAAATGTACGAATGTCGTTACAGCATGTGCCAGTGGAACAAACTGCATCGGTGATGCATTCCGTGCGATCCAGTATGGTGACGCAGAAGTGATGCTGGCGGGTGGAGCAGAAGGATGTATCTGTGAGACCGGAGTCGCAGGATTCACAAGTCTGACAGCACTTTCGACTTCTACAGATCCGATGAAGGCATCCAGACCATTTGATAAAGACAGGGATGGATTCGTTCTCGGAGAAGGTGCAGGTGTAGTTGTTCTGGAAGAACTGGAACATGCAAAACAACGTGGTGCAGTCATCTATGCTGAACTTGTCGGATACGGTTCTACGGGAGATGCATATCACATTACTTCTCCGGCAGAAGACGGAAGCGGTGCAGCCAAAGCAATGGAACTTGCGATGGAAGAAGGCGGAATCGAACCTTCCCAGGTGGATTACATCAACGCACACGGAACCAGTACACATCACAATGACCTGTTCGAGACACGTGCGATCAAACTGGCTCTTGGCGATGCGGCAAAAGATGTTGTGATCAACTCGACAAAATCCATGATCGGCCATCTGCTCGGTGCGGCTGGAGGTGTGGAATTTATCACTTGTGTGAAGACAATCCAGGACAACTTCATCCATCAGACAGTCGGAACGGAAACTCCGGATGAAGAGTGTGACCTGAACTATGCGATCGGTGCGCCGGTAGAAAAAGAAGTCAATTATGTACTGACAAATTCACTTGGATTTGGCGGACATAATGCGGTGTTACTGTTAAAGAGATATGAAGACTAGCGGAGAATTGCAGGAGGGACAAAGACATATGGAAATGGAGAAAATGATCGAACTCATAGATGCTGTGTCAAAGTCAGATCTGACAGGCTTTAAATATGAGGAAGACGGTATCAAACTGCATTTGAGCAAGAAAGAAAATACATGCTATGTGACGGAAAATGTGTCTGCACCGGTGAATATGACCGGAACAGCTTCTGCTGGAGTGGTTTCTGCTGAGATGGGAAAAACGAATGCAGAAGGGGATCAGACACTGGGAGCAGCTGCGGAAGAAGCAGTCGTAGGAAATATTGTAGAGTCTCCGCTGGTAGGAACATTTTATTCAGCACCTGCAGAAGATGCAGAAAGCTTCGTAAAAGTCGGAGACAGAGTAGAAAAAGGACAGACACTCGGAATCGTGGAAGCCATGAAGCTGATGAATGAGATCGAAAGCGATTACAGCGGAACGGTTGCAGAGATTCTGGTAAATAATCAGGAAGGCGTGGAATACGGACAGCCGTTATTTCGCATCGTGTAGGAGGACAATATGAATCATTTGAACATCAATCAGATCAAAGAAATCATTCCGCACCGTCATCCATTTCTTCTGTTGGATTACATCGAAGATTATGTGCCGGGAGAATATGCAGTGGGATATAAATGCGTATCTTACAGAGAAGAATTCTTTGCGGGACACTTCCCGGAAGAACCTGTAATGCCGGGCGTGCTGACGGTCGAAGCACTGGCACAGGCCGGTGCGGTTGCAATCTTAAGCCTGGAAGAAAATAAAGGAAAGATTGCATATTTCGGCGGTATCAATAAATGCAAATTCAAAGGAAAGATCGTCCCGGGAGACAAGGTACGTCTGGAGACGAAGATCATCCGCAGAAAAGGACCTGTCGGTGTCGGCGAGGCAGTTGCGAGCGTGGATGGAAAAGTAGTCGTAAGTGCAGAGCTTACATTCATGGTCGGATAGATAAGAGCAACATAGGAGAGTGTAAAGAAAGATGATTAAAAAAGTATTGATCGCAAACAGAGGAGAGATCGCGGTGCGTATCATCCGCGCCTGCCGTGAGATGGGAATTGAGACCGTAGCGGTCTATTCAGAGGCAGACAAAGAAGCACTGCATACCAAGCTTGCAGACGAAGCCATCTGCATCGGGCCGGCTCCGTCAAAGGACAGCTATCTCAGTATGGAAAATATCATCAGTGCAACGATCATAAGCGGTGCAGATGCAATCCATCCGGGATTTGGATTCCTGTCAGAGAATAGTAAATTTGCAGAGCTGTGCGAGCAGTGCAATATTACATTCATCGGGCCGGATTCCAAAGTCATTGCAAGTCTTGGAAATAAACAGGTTGCGAGAAATACGATGATGGCAGCGGGAGTACCGGTCATTCCGGGAAGCAAAGAACCCGTCTACGATGCAAAGACCGGTGCAGAACTTGCCCGAGAGATTGGCTATCCGGTTATCATTAAGGCAGCTTTAGGAGGTGGGGGCAAAGGTATGCGTACCGCCTGGACACCGGAAGAGTTCGAGTCTGCATTCCAGACGGCTCAGAAAGAGACCGAGATGGCATTTGCCGATTCGACGATGTACATTGAACATTTTGTAGAGAATCCAAGACACATTGAGTTCCAGATCCTGGCGGATAAATATGGCAATGTGATCCATCTGGGAGAAAGAGATTGTTCTATTCAGCGCAATCATCAGAAGCTGATCGAAGAATCTCCGTCTGTTGCATTATCGGATGAACTGAGAAAGAAGATGGGTGACGCTGCGGTAAAAGCTGCCAAAGCGGCAGGTTATGAGAATGCCGGAACCATCGAATTCTTATTAGAAAAATCCGGGAACTTTTATTTCATGGAAATGAATACCAGAATCCAGGTGGAACATCCGGTCACAGAATGGGTGACAGGTGTAGATCTTGTGAAAGAACAGATCCGCATTGCATCCGGACAGAAATTATCCTATACACAGGAAGATATCAGACTGACCGGTCATGCGATCGAGTGCAGGATCAATGCAGAGAATCCAGAGAAAGGATTCCGTCCGTCCCCGGGAACGATCACAGATATGTATCTTCCGGGAGGAAAGGGTATCCGTATTGATTCTGCGATATACAGCGGCTATACGATTCCGCCGTATTATGATTCCATGGTGGCCAAGCTGATCGTGTGGGCGAAGAATCGTCAGGAAGCGATCCGTAAGATGCAGAGTGCACTTGGAGAAGTCATTATAGAAGGAATCGATACGAATGTTGATTATCAGTATGGGATTGTCAATCATCCGGATTATATTGAGGGAAATATAGATATTGAATTTATTGAAAGGCTGTAGAGGTGACTGCTGATGAAGCTGGACAACGTATTTAAAAAGACCAGAATTGCTGTCGGAAGAAAGAATTATATTACATTTACCAGACGACCGGAAGTTCCGGAAGGATTACTTCGCAAATGTAATAAATGTGGGGGAGCGATCATTGCGGAGGATGTAAAGAAAGATCATTATATCTGTCCAAAGTGCGGAGGATATTTCCGCGTGCATGCAAGACGCAGAATCGAGATGATCACAGATGAAGGTTCTTTTGAAGAATGGGATTCGGATCTTCAGGGAGGAAATCCTCTGGAATACAAAGGATACGAAGAAAAACTGAAGAAATTACAGGAAAAGACAGGGCTTTCAGAAGCAGTTGTAACAGGAAAAGCAAAGATTGACGGCCGCGAGGCGGTTATCGGAGTCTGTGATGGAAGATTCCTGATGGCCAGCATGGGAGAGGCAGTTGGAGAGAAGATAGCAAGGGCGGTAGAACGGGCAACGAAAGAAAGACTTCCGGTCATCTTATTTGCCTGCTCCGGAGGGGCCCGTATGCAGGAGGGAATCGTCTCTCTGATGCAGATGGCAAAGACATCCGCAGCACTGAAGCGCCACAGTGATGCCGGACTTCTTTACATCAGCGTACTGACCGATCCCACGACTGGCGGAGTAACCGCAAGCTTTGCGATGCTCGGTGATGTGATCCTGGCAGAGCCAAAAGCTCTGATCGGGTTCGCAGGCCCAAGAGTGATCGAGCAGACCATCGGACAGAAGCTTCCGGATGGTTTCCAGAGAGCAGAGTTTTTACTGGAACATGGATTTCTGGATGCCATTGTGGAGCGCCCTCAGATGAAAGAGACACTTTCTAAGATTCTGGCACTTCATGAGGTAGGAGAAGGAACAGGATTTAATAGAAAAAAATGTGATGTGGAACTGACATCAGGCAGCAAGATGAATATGACCGCATGGCAGAGAGTAGAACTTTCCAGACGCAAAGACCGGCCAGTAGGCAGTGATTACATTGACGCACTCTTTACAGATTTTGTAGAATTCCACGGAGACCGGTATTTCGCAGATGACAAAGCTATCATCGGTGGCGTTGCAAGATTCCATGGCACGCCGGTAACAGTGATTGCACAGGCAAAGGGAAGAAATACGAAGGAAAATATCGAAAGAAACTTTGGTATGCCACAGCCGGAGGGATACAGAAAAGCCTTAAGACTTATGAAACAGGCAGAGAAATTCTCTCGTCCGGTCATCTGTCTGGTTGATACACCGGGAGCATTCTGTGGACTCGAAGCAGAAGAACGCGGACAGGGAGAAGCCATTGCCAGAAATATCTATGAGATGTCCGGATTAAGGGTTCCGGTTGTTTCAATCATCATTGGAGAAGGCGGAAGTGGCGGAGCACTTGCGATGGCCACTTCAGATGAAGTATGGATGTTGGAAAATTCCATCTATTCCATCCTCTCACCGGAAGGATTCGCAAGTATCCTCTGGAAAGACAGCTCCAAGGCCAAAGAAGCAGCAGAAGTGATGAAATTGACGGCAGAGAATCTGAAGGCACAGGGAATTGTAGAGCGTGTCTTTGCAGAGCCGGAGGAATATATCGTTCAGAATATGGATGTTGTGATCATGCAGATGGATGAGGCAATCGAAGAATTTCTGATGAAATATAAAAGTTTGTCAGAGCAGGAGTTAATAGAACATAGATATGAGCGTTTCAGGAATATGTAATATGGAGCAGAGTAAATCACTGCTATATATCATAAGAAAACGATGTATTTTACAGGCAATGTTTATGGACGAACAGATTCTATAATAGAGTGAGGAAAATATATGAAAATACAACCACTGAAAATAGGAACAAAGACAGCAAAAGTTCCAGTCATTCAAGGTGGTATGGGAGTTGGTATCAGCCTTGGAAATCTTGCTGGAGCAGTTGCAAAGGAGGGCGGCATAGGGATCATCTCTGCCGCTCAGCCTGGTTTTAGAGAAGAAGATTTTATAAAAGATCCATTAAAAGCGAATTTAAGAGCGATAAAATCAGAGTATGAGAAAGCAAGAAAGATTGCATCGGACGGAATCATTGGATTCAATCTGATGGTTGCCATGGAGCACTATGAAGAATATGTGCATGCGGTGGTAGAAGCAGGAGCAGATCTGATCGTATCGGGAGCGGGACTTCCGACGGATCTTCCGAAATATGTGGGTGAGTCAGACATCTTACTCGCACCGATCGTATCGACTGCAAAATCGGCAAATGTGATATTAAAATATTGGGACAAAAAATACCACAGAATCCCGGATCTGGTTGTGATCGAAGGACCGCTCGCAGGGGGACATCTTGGATTTCATGAAGAGCAGCTGGAAACGTATGGTATAGATGCTGGGGCAGAAGACTATGTAAAATGCCGAACTTCCTACGAAAAAGAAATCATAGCCATCATGCAGGTCATTCATACATTTTCGGAAAAATATGGAAAAAAGATTCCTGTTGCGATGGGGGGAGGAATTCATGACAGTGAAAGCGCAGCGCGTGCATTTTCCCTCGGAGCAGATGCCATACAGGTGGCGACGAGATTCGTTACAACAGAAGAATGCGATGCAGATATCCGCTATAAAGAAGCCTACCTGAATGCAAGAAAAGAAGACATCGTGATCGTAAAAAGTCCGGTGGGAATGCCGGGACGTGCAATCTTGAATCCATTTATGAAAAAAGTAAAAGAACTGGGGCGTATTGCACCGGCGCATTGTTTTCAGTGTCTGAAGCATTGTAATCCGGGAACCACGCCGTATTGTATCACTCAGGCACTGATCAATGCGGCAAAAGGAAAGATAGATGATGCGTTACTTTTCTGTGGAGCGTATGCATATCAGGCAACTCATCTGGAAACTGTAAAAGAAGTTATTGATTCTCTGATACCAGAAAGGGTATAATAAAAAATAAGAGTAAAGAATGAAGAGTTAAAGTGAAGGAAATTACAGAAGATGGGAATGGATGACGCATATAAGATGATTAATCAGACACTGGTCAGTCTGATCAATGAAATATGGGAACTGGAAGAAAAGGCAATCATTACGGATGAGTTCAAAGACCTTACGAATAATGATATGCATGTGATCGAAGCAGTCGGACTTGGCGACGGGAATAATATGTCTTCGATTGCCAGAAAGCTTAATATTACCGTAGGATCCCTTACGACTGCCATGAACAGTCTGGTGAACAAAAGATATGTAGAGCGTCATCGCAGCGAAGAAGACAGAAGAGTCGTTCTTGTCAAGCTGACAGAAAAAGGTGTGAAGGCTTACCACCATCATGAAGATTATCACAGACAGATGACACAGGCCATTCTGGATAAACTGGATGATACCGAGCTTCCGGTGCTTGTGAAGACATTGGATGCGTTATCCGAATTCTTTACCGGTTACAGTGAGAATAAGGAGTCATAAAGTATATGGTAAAAGGTGTAATCTTTGATATGGATGGAACGATGTTCGATACAGAATGTCTTTCTACCAAAGGATGGATTTACGCAGGTAAAAAGCTGGGCGTGGATATTCCGGTAGCATTGACAGATTCTTTTCGGGGAAGAAATCCACAGGCGATTCGAAAAAAATTTGCAGCATATTTTGGAGACAGACTGGATTACGATACAGCGCGTGCAATGAAGCATGAGTATTTCGACGAAGTGACAAAAGAATCTGTTCCGCATAAAGAAGGACTGCAGGATTTATTAGAATATTTAAAAGAACATGAGATTCCGGCTGTGGTTGCGACATCCACAGAAAGAAAGCGTGCGAGCAGGCTGATACATATGTCCGGTATAGAACATCTGATTTCGAATGCGATTTACGGAGATATGGTGGAGCGTGGGAAGCCGGAGCCGGACATTTTCCTGAAAGCAGCAGAGCTGATTGGGCAGGATCCAAAGGAATGCCTGGTACTGGAGGACAGTGCACCGGGACTTCTGGCAGGAAAGGCAGCGGGCGGATATACGATCTATGTGCCGGACATAGCAGTTGTGTCAAAAGAGGCAAAAGAAGGAATTACGGCAGAACTGGCGGACTTGCATGAAGTGGCTGCATGGATCAGAAAAGAGAATAAAAAGTAAGAAGGAAAATGACTGTCATGCAGCCTTTGGAGGCTGTGGGCAGTTTTTTTGCATCGCCATGCATTTGTAAGGAATAAAAAATATAAAGATTCAGGAGGAACAGATATGTACGAGAAAGAAGTAGAACAATTACAGAATATTATTGATGACAGTAAAAGAATCGTATTCTTCGGAGGAGCAGGGGTTTCTACAGAGAGCAATATTCCGGATTTCCGAAGTGCGGACGGGTTATATCAACAAAAGTATAAATATTCGCCGGAGCAGATCGTAAGTCATAGTTTCTTTGTACGGAACCCAGAAGGGTTTTATGAATTTTATAAGGAGAAGATGATGTTTCTGGATGCCAAACCGAATGCTGCACACTTGAAACTTGCAGAATTGGAAGAGGCGGGTAAATTAACGGCCGTGATCACACAGAATATTGACGGACTTCATCAGGCGGCCGGAAGTAAGAATGTACTGGAACTGCACGGAAGTATTCACCGGAACTATTGTATGAAATGCCACAAATTCTATGATGCGGCATATGTAAAAAATGCATCCGGAATTCCAAGATGCACTTGTGGCGGAATGATCAAACCGGATGTAGTACTCTATGAGGAAGGACTGGATTCGGATGTGATCAGCAGGAGTATCAAAGCGATCAGTGAAGCAGATACGCTAATCATAGGAGGCACGTCTCTGGTTGTGTATCCCGCGGCAGGATTTATTGATTATTTCCGTGGGAAACATCTTGTGGTGATCAATAAGAGTGCAACAGCCAGAGAAGTAGGTGCAAAGCTTACGATAGCGGCACCGATTGGGGAGATACTTGGAAGGGTGCATTAAATTCCAAGTGTTGCCGCCTTCTTGTAGTTATAACAAGAAGAATTCTATGCTTATGAAGGTGGCATTCCCGAGTACGATTGAGTTGGATGGATTCATCGGACAGCTCCAGCATTTCGGAAAGACACAGACACAGATTGTATTCTCTACACCGGTTGAGCCAAGGGGATTGAATGTGGAAGCATTAGAAGAAAAAGAAGAATAGATAAAAACCTGGCAGCCGGGGATGTTACATAGAATGTATAATATCTCCGGCTGCCGGGTTCTATTTAGTCAGCTTTTTGATAGATCAGGCGGATATCACCGTTTTGCAGTGTAGTATGCCCGCAGCAGGTGAAGCCTAATTTGACGAGCAGATGCTGCATGGGAATATTATCATCGTGTGTATCAATTTTAATATTTGGGAACTGTTCATAAGCCCAGTTCAGACAGAAGGTAGCTACGCCCTTTGTACCAGGTGCCGTGGCAACTCTGTGAACAACGGCATAGGGTCTGTCATTTAACCAGGAACCGTCAATTGTCTGGTAATCAGGGTCTTCTTCCCTGTGAAAATAGAATACGCCTCCGATTTGCTCATCTTCTTCTATCTGAATGATGCAGACATATAAGCAGTCGGACTGGATATCCTGTGTGGTAAGTGAAACCGGAGGATAACTGTCCCGCCACTGGTCCGGATTGCCGTGTTCTTTCATATATTTCCGGGCATAAGCATAGATTGCAAGGATGTCCGGAAGGTCATTCATTGTCGCTTTTCTGATCTGCATAAAAATCTCCTTTTGTTATTCATTACTTTGTTTATTTTCGTAACTGTGGGAATATCTCAATACTGCGTTCAAGTATCCCTTTCATATAAGCAATCGCAGTTCCGTAATTGGTGATTGGTACAGAGGCGTCACCGGCGCATTTCAGGCGATATTTCATTTCGCGCTCATTCAGCATACAGCCACCGCAGTGAATGATCATTTTATAATGGTTCAGCTTCAGTGGAAATTCAGTTCCACTGGTAAATTCAAAATCTATATCTTTTCCCGTATATTCACGAACCCAGCGTGGCAGCTTGACAGTACCGATATCGTCACACTGGCGGTGGTGTGTACAGCCTTCGCTGATCAGGATCGTATCTCCGTCTTCCAGCGTGTCCAGTGCTCTTGCGCCGTGGACGACGGTTCCCAGATTCCCCTTATATCTTGCAAAAAGAATGGAGAAAGAAGTAAGCGGGATATCGGAAGGAGTATCTTTGTCAACTTCTTTAAATGCCTGACTGTCGGTAATCACCAGTGCAGGTTTTTTCCCGAGTGAATCCAACGTACTTTTGAGTTCTGTTTCCTTTACAACGATTGCAGTAGTTCCGGCATCCAGAAGATCGCGGATCGTCTGCTGCTGTGGGAGAATCAGCCTTCCCTTTGGCGCGGCAGAATCGATCGGAACAACAAGTACAATGAAATCTCCGGGGGTTACAAGATCCCGGACGATGAATCTGGAAGATTCTTCCGCAGGGACTAAAGTTCCGAGATGTTCTTTCAACTCATGAATATGAAGATTTTCAGTTGTATTGGTCCACAGGATATGCTCTAAAGGAATCTTATATTTCAGATGAGTGGACACGATCATTTCCTGATGTGTATGTTCCGATACCAGATCGGCTTTATTAAGGACGAGTAAGAGGGGAATATTTTTATCCTGTATGCGTGTAAGGATCGCATTGTCCTGCGGCGTAATTCCTGAGGTGCCATCGATCACGAGCACAGCGATGTCGGTCTTGTTCAGGACCTGATAAGCTTTCTGAATGCGGAGTTTTCCAAGTTCGCCTTCATCGTCGAGCCCCGGAGTGTCGATCATGACGATAGGGCCCAGTGGAAGCAGCTCCATGGATTTGAATACAGGATCGGTCGTTGTTCCGCGCACATCGGAGACAATCGCAAGATTCTGCCCGGTGAGAGCATTAATAAGACTTGATTTTCCGGCATTGCGTCTGCCGAAGATCCCGATATGTATACGTTCTGAAGAAGGTGTGCTGTTTAAACTCATGATATGTTCCTCACTTTCTGACAGCTGTATATAAAAGCTGACTGTATAAAAAGTTGATGTTACCTAAATATTCAAAGAATCGCCACGGTCTGTTACAACCTGATAGCCTATGGATTTCATCCGCATTTCCAGACAGTGTCTGCACTGGGCGGATTCATCACCGGTACAGATCTTATTATCATATAGAAGATAATCTTTCCGTACTTCCGTTGGTGAAAGGTTCGGCATTACGACATTGGCGCCTGCCAGGATTCCAAGTTCACGCCCCTTTGGGTGGATGGTTCCAAGTGCGGTTGTGGCAGGAAGTAAAACCTTCGGGATCATCAGCCGGATCAGGCCGAGCATATATAAAGTAAGTTCCAGTGTTCCCGCAGATTCTCCGGCAAACGGAGTGTCATGATGTGGGATAAACGGACCGATTCCGATCATGTGTGGATTCAGTTCTTTCATGAAGAGCATGTCTTCTGCAAGGTGTTCCGAAGTCTGGTAAGGAGAGCCAACCATGAATCCGCAGCCAATCTGATAACCGATGTCCTTTAAATCCCGCAGACATTGCTGCCTGTGTTCAGGACTAAGGTTCGGTGGATGAAGCTTTCTGTAATGTTCGTGGTTATAAGTTTCATGCCGCAGAAGATAGCGGTCGGCGCCGGCATCATAGTAAGCCTGATAGCTATCTTTGGATTTTTCCCCGATGGAAAGTGTAATGGCACAGTCGGGATAGCGTTCTTTAATTATCCGGATCAAATGTATGATGCGTTCATCTGTATAATATCCGTCTTCGCCGCCCTGCAGGACAAAGGTGCGGAATCCAAGTTCATAACCTTCCTTACAGCACTTTAGGATATCGGCTTCTGACAGGCGGTACCGGTGTGCGTTGCCGTTGCTTTTCCGTATACCGCAGTACAGACAGTCGTTTTTACAATAATTGGTAAATTCGATCAGACCGCGGACGTAGACATCGTGTCCATAATAACGGTGGCGTTCTTCGCGGGCCAGGGAAAAGAGATATTCGGAAAGTTCCGGAGTGTGTCCCTCGATCAGTGTGATCCATTCTTCTTTGGTCAGGGTCTGTTCTTTATGCAATTGATCGATCAGATATTTTAAAGATAAGTTCGTTTCATTCATGAAAATCATTCCTTTGCCCGTATGTTATTGATCATAATATCTCACATTATTATAACAAACAATTACTTGCCGAACAATGTAAAGAAAGAAGTGATATGGAGAAATAGAAAAATAAGATAAATATATTAAAAAATATAAATTGACAATTCATGCAGATGCGTTTTTAATAGAAGTATACAGATTAGTTACGGCGAATTAATGAATCATAAAGAAAGGAAGAAATCATGGGAATTGGTAAAAGAATATTAAGTGTACTGATCGGTATCCTCTTCATTATAAGTGTGTCGGTACTTGGAGGAAGTCTGCTTGCAAAGCAGGTACTTGTCAAAGCAATCAGTCAGGCAGGGATTGATACGGCAATCTCTCACAGAATGATGGATGCAGTATTTGGCTATGCAGGAGCAGATGATACACAGTGGATTGCGAAGATACAGAACAAGATTGAGAAGAACGAGGAAGTACAGAAAATTACAGAAAAGGTCATGGATGAAATGGTGAATGATCTTTCAAAAGGAACGGGCTATAAGGATGTAGATATTTCCAAAGAACTGAATCAGTTACTGGAAGACAGCATGAAAGAAATTAAGGATTCAAATCCGGAGTTAACGGAAGATATGCTGAAACTTATGAAGCAGCAGTTAAAAGATGAGATGGATGACGTTCAGGATGTACTGAATAGTTATGCATCTAATCTGTATGGTAATATGAAAGATACCAGTACGATACAGGGGAAAGTTGCCAGATTATATACGACGCTGGTATCAACGACCTGCCGGGCCGTATCGGGAGCAGCAGTTCTGCTCTTTGCAATCCTGACGGTATTGCTTGGGTATCCAAGACACAGAGGATTATTTTCACTCGGAGTGGAAAGTTTGATTTGTGGAGGAATTTTTGCCGGACTTATAGGAGTTATGGGAAGCCGGACTATGGGCTTCTTATCGGACAAGATGCTGGGGCGTACGGTAGATATAGGGTTAAAGTCATATTTCTGGATGGGCTGTATATTTGCCGGGGCAGGTGTGATATTCCTGCTTGCGGGATTTATAATAAAGTGGAAAGACCAAAAAAGGATAGATGTAAATGAGTAACAGATTTTTATAATGAAGTATTCGGAACATTTGATACAGAAGATATAGAAGTGTAACAGAGTGAATGAACAGGATGTAAATGTAACAGGTATGAGAAAGGTTATATTTTACATCCTGTATCTTTTAGAGCAGTAATCGGATTGATTATAGGTGTTTTACATTACATACGGATAGCATACTGGAAATATTATATGGGGCATGCTATCATAAAAGTAATGTCTTTTTCCGTAGATGTATGGAATACAATAGAAAACAGAGGAGTTAATTCAGACATGGAAACACAACACATTATCCACAATTTTGAGCCAATCTATAATGAACATTCTAAGATTCTGATGCTCGGAACTATGCCATCGCCGAAATCCAGAGAAGTCGGATTCTACTATGGACACCCAAGAAACAGATTCTGGAAAGTTGTATCCGATGTCTGTGGCGAAGCGTATCCGGAGACGAGAGAAGGCAAGATCGCATTTGCATTAAGAAATGGTATTGCAGTCTGGGATGTGCTGGCGGGGTGTGATATTAAAGGAGCAGATGACAGCAGTATCCGTAATCCACAGCCGAATGATCTGAGCCGGATCCTTGAATGTGCAGATATTAAGGCCATTTTTACGACAGGAACGAAAGCATTTCAACTATATAAGAAATTTTGCTATCCTAAGACTGGGATTATGGCAATTGGATTGCCGTCTACGAGTCCGGCGAACTGCAGAACATCGTATGAGCAGTTGTTCGAGGCATATTCTGAAATTAAGAAATATATATAACAACGATGAAAATAAATAAGATTTCTAAATAAGTAAGAATCAAGAAAGAAGGCGTATTAGACCATATGAACCGGGAAGAACGAGTAAGAATACTGATCGACTATCTGAAAAAAGAAAATACAGGTTATGCATCACTTGCAGATCCGGTAGATTATACCGGGAGAAGAAGACTTCTAAGAAGTCTTATGAATGTCCGCTGGCCGGGCGAGGCAGATCCGGAGTATACCAGGATCCAGGATGAACTGCTAAAGGAAGAAGCAGAACAGAAAGGAATCGTAGAATGGGGACAACTTCCGACTATCGGTGGACAATTCCCATGTGAGACGATCAAGAATGTGGATAAGATATCTCTCTGGCGGGGAGATATTACAAGACTTTCCGTAGATGCGATCGTAAATGCGGCGAACAGCCAGATGCTTGGATGTTTTGTGCCGTGTCATGGATGCATCGACAATGCGATCCATTCGGCAGCAGGTATCCAGCTTCGTAATGAATGTGCACAGATTATGGAAGCACAAGGACATGAAGAACCGACCGGAAAAGCGAAGATTACAAAAGGATATAATCTCCCGGCGAAACATGTCATCCATACCGTAGGTCCGATTGTTGGCATGCAGGTGACAGAAAAGCAGGAAGAAGAATTAAAGTCGTGTTATCTGAATTGTATGAAACTGGCGGAAAAAGAAGGACTTAAGTCGATTGCATTTTGCTGTATCTCAACGGGAGAATTCCATTTCCCGAATAAACTGGCGGCAGAGATTGCGGTGAAGACGGTGGACAAGTATCTGTCTTCTTCAAAACTGGAAAGAGTGATTTTCAACGTATTTAAAGAAGAGGACTATAATATATATAAGAAGATATTTGCATAAGAGTAAAGGAACAAGAGAGGAAATAAAGAAATGGACAATCTGGTATTCAGTTTAAATGCAACAGTCCCCATTTTCTTAATGATGATACTGGGACTGTTCTTCAATAAGATCGGGTGGATGGATGAGGAATTTGCTAATAAGATGAACAAATTCGTGTTCCGTGTTCCGCTTCCGGTATTATTATTTGGCGATCTGGCAGTTGTAGACATTAAAGAGGCGTGGGATACGAAATTTGTAATCTTCTGTTTTATTATTACATTGATCAGTATCACGATCGCAATCGGAATCTCCTGCCTGTTGAAAGACAGAAGTATTCAGGGAGAATTTATCCAGGGAGCGTACAGAAGCAGTGCGGCACTTCTGGGGATCGCATTTATCCAGAATATCTATGGTAATTCCGGTCAGGCACCGCTTATGATCATTGGAAGTGTGCCGCTTTATAATATTATGGCGGTGGTTGTACTGTCATTTTTCAAGCCGGGACAAAAAGGCATGGATAAAGCACTGATCAAGAAGACACTGATCGGTATCATTACGAATCCAATCATCATCGGTATTGTGGCAGGTCTGTTATGGTCGGCACTGAAACTTCCGATGCCGGTGATCTTACATAAGGCCGTCAGCGGTATTGGCGGCGTAGCAACACCGATGGGACTGATGGCGATGGGAGCTACATTTGACATTAAGAAAGCATTTGGCAAGATTAAACCGACCGTGATCGCTGCGTTTATCAAATTAGTGGGATTTGTAGCAGTGTTCATGCCGCTTGCAGTGGCAACCGGGTTTCGGAGAGAGAAACTGATCGCAATCTTAGTCATGCTCGGATCGGCAACAACAGTCAGCAGTTATGTTATGGCTAAGAATATGGGACATGAAGGAGTTGTGTCTTCGAGTGTAGTTATGCTGACGACTATGTGCAGCGCATTTACCCTGACGGGATGGCTCTATATCATGAAGTGTTTCGGATTGGTGTAACCCTTAAGAGTTTCTGAAAAATCCCTAAAATCCTTGACAAATGGGGATTCGATGGCTATCATATTCAGTAGTTTATACGTAAAGGCATTGATGAAGAGGAGTACACGTAAGTTCGTCCATACCAGAGAGAGTGATCCATCGGCTGAGAGACACTTAAGGAATACGAGACGTCGGAAGGTAGCTTCGGAGCCGGATGAATGAACCTGTAACTTATGATAAAGTAGAATTAGTTCATCCCGGAGTCGTTCCCGTTAAAGAATAAGATGAGATATATAGCGAAGGATTTCTTCCTATATAATGAAGGTGGTACCGCGACTACAATCGCCCTTTACGTCGATGTAAAGGGTTTTTTCATTTAATAAAAAAATGTGAAAAATGTGTGAAATGAGGAGGAAACTATGAGCGAAAACCTGGAAAAGACTTACAATCCCAAAGCGATTGAAGCAAAATTATATGAAAAATGGTGTGATAACAAATATTTCCACGCCGAAGTAGACAGAAGCAAGAAACCATTTACTACAGTAATGCCGCCACCGAACATTACAGGTAAACTTCACATGGGACATGCCCTGGATAATACACTGCAGGACATCCTGATCCGTTATAAGAGAATGCAGGGATACAATGCACTCTGGATTCCGGGAACAGACCATGCGGCTATCTCTACTGAGGTTAAGGTTACAAATCAGTTAAAAGAAGAAGGAATTGACAAGAAAGAATTAGGAAGAGAGAAATTCCTGGAAAGAACATGGCAGTGGAAAGAAGAATACGCCGGAACTATCGAAGGACAGTTAAAGAAATTAGGTGTATCCTGTGACTGGGACAGAGAACGTTTCACAATGGACGAAGGATGTTCCAAAGCCGTAGAAGAAGTATTTATCAAATTATACAACGAAGGATATATTTACAAAGGATCCAGAATCATCAACTGGTGTCCGGTATGTAAGACTTCTCTTTCCGATGCAGAAGTTGAACATGAGGAACAGGACGGATTCTTCTGGCACATCAAATATCCAATCGTTGGAACAGATGATTATCTGGAGATCGCAACCACACGTCCGGAGACATTACTTGGAGATACTGCAATCGCAGTTCACCCGGATGATGAAAGATACAAAGACATCGTAGGAAAAATGTGTAAACTGCCTCTGACAGACAGAGAGATTCCGATCGTTGCCGACTACTATGTAGACAAAGAATTCGGAACAGGTGCGGTTAAGATCACACCGGCACATGACCCTAACGACTTTGAAGTCGGAAAACGTCACAACCTGCCGGAGATCAACATCATGAACGATGATGCAACGATCAATGAGCAGTATGGTGGAAAATATGCCGGAATGGACCGCTACGAAGCAAGAAAAGCAATGGTAGCTGACCTGGAAGAGCAGGGATACCTGGTAAAAGTTGTTCCACATTCTCATAACGTAGGAACACATGACCGCTGCCATACAACTGTAGAGCCAATGATCAAGCAGCAGTGGTTTGTTAAGATGGAAGAACTGGCAAAACCAGCCATCGAAGCAATCAAGAACGGCGATTTAAGATTCGTACCGGAACGTTTCAACAAGATCTACCTGCACTGGCTTGAGAATATCCGTGACTGGTGTATTTCCCGTCAGATCTGGTGGGGACACAGAATCCCGGCTTACTACTGTGATGAGTGCGGTGAAGTAGTCGTTGGACACGGCGCACCGGAGAAATGCCCGAAATGTGGATGCACACACTTTACACAGGATGAAGATACACTGGATACATGGTTCAGTTCTGCGCTGTGGCCATTCTCAACACTTGGATGGCCGGATCAGACAGAAGATCTGGATTACTTCTATCCGACAGATGTGCTGGTAACAGGCTATGACATCATCTTCTTCTGGGTAATCCGTATGGTATTCTCAGGATACGCGCATACCGGAAAGGCACCGTTCCACACCGTATTTATCCACGGTCTGGTCCGTGACTCTCAGGGACGTAAGATGAGTAAATCTCTTGGAAATGGTATCGATCCACTGGAGATCATTGATCAGTATGGTGCAGATGCACTTCGTATGACACTGATGACAGGTAATGCACCTGGTAACGATATGCGTTTCTATAACGAACGTGTAGAGGCAAGCCGTAACTTTGCCAATAAAGTATGGAATGCTTCCAGATTTATCATGATGAACCTGGATGAAAAAGAATTGAAGAAACCGGCGAACTTTGAAAAACGTCCTGCAGACTGCTGGATCATGTCAAAATGCAACAGCCTTGTAAAAGATGTTACAGAAAATATGGATAAGTTCGAACTTGGTATCGCACTTTCCAAGATTTACGACTTTATGTGGGATGAGTTCTGTGACTGGTACATTGAGATGGCAAAATATCCGATCTATCATGCAGATGAAGATCAGGAAGCAGCCAATGCGGCACTGTGGACATTAAGAGAAGTCCTGAAGAAATCACTGAAACTGCTGCATCCATATATGCCGTTCGTTACAGAAGAGATCTACAGCAAGTTAGTACCGGAAGAAGAATCACTGATGATGTCTGACTGGCCGGTATATGAAGAAGAGTGGAACTTCCCAGTAGATGAGAACATTGTAGACCACTACAAAGAGATTATCCGCGGAATCCGTAACGTACGTGCCGAGATGAACGTTCCAAATTCAAGAAAAGCTACAGCATTCGTTGTATGTGAGGATGAAGAACTGGGAGCAGGACTTGCACTTCTTGGACATGCTGCACAGAACATGGCAGCTCTGAACGAACTGGTAATCCAGAAAGACAAGAGCGGTATTGCAGACGATGCAGTATCTATCGTAGTTCCGGATGCAACCGTATACCTTCCACTGGAAGAGCTGATCGACTTTGAACAGGAGATCGAGCGTCTGACAAAAGAAGAGGCAAGACTTACCAAAGAAATCGCACGTTCTAACGGTATGTTAAATAACGAGAAATTCGTAAGTAAAGCACCTGCTGCAAAGGTTCAGGAAGAAAGAGACAAACTGGAGACCTACCAGCAGATGATGGCACAGGTAAAAGAAAGACTGGAAGGATTAAAAGCAAAACAGTCATAAACAATACATTTCCGCAGTTATCGGTAACAGGATAACTGCGGATTAGATATCAAAGGGGATTATATGAAAAAACTTCAGTTAAAAAAACCGGATATCAAGGGTAAAATCCGCAAAATAAAAAATTTGAAGAAAGAGGATGTCATTGCATACTGGAAAGGCAGACATGAACGACGTGAGAGAATACTGGAAGCAAGACGCAACAGTGCATTTGCAAAGAAGATGCAGCCGGTCTATGCATTCATGAATAGATTCTCTTTGATATTTCATGCGTTGCTTGCATGCATCATTAACTTTGTAATAGAAGCAATTTCCAGACACTCCGTTGTTGCAGCCTGGGACTATATGACAGGAACACCGCTGGTATTCTTATACAATGCATTTATGATCTTTGTGACATTTTCGATTGTATATCTGTTCAAACGAAGGATATTTGTCCGTATGATCATCGGTGCGATCTGGGTGATTCTTGGAATCGCGAATGGTTATATCCTGTTAAAGAGAGTTACACCGTTCAATGCACAGGATCTTAAGATCGCAGGGGATGGAATTGCGCTGATCAATAATTACTGTAATGGATTTGAAGTGGTTGTGATCGCTGTCGGAGCGGTAGCACTTCTGATCTGGCTGATATCTATGTGGAGACGCGGTGGGCAGTATGCAGGTAAGATACATCATATTGCAGCACTGATCGGAATTATTGTATGTGGCGTTCTTTACACTTTTGTAACGAATATAGCAATAGATAAACGAGTGGTATCTACTTATTTTGGAAATATTGCATTTGCTTATGAGGATTATGGTCTTCCATACTGCTTCTCGGCAAGTCTTTTTAACACGGGAATCAGTGAGCCAAATGGATATACGAAGAAAGCAATGGCAAAGATTGACAAGGACGGAGAATTAAATCAGACGGCTACGAGCCGTTCTTCTGATGAACTTCCGAATATCATTGTTGTGCAGCTGGAGTCATATTTTGACGTTGCAAACGCAGAGTTTTTCACCACATCTGAAGATGCATGCCCGAATCTGCACAATTTATATCAGAATTATTCAAACGGATATTTTAAAGTACCGTCTGTAGGAGCAGGTACGGCAAATACAGAGTTTGAAGTGCTGACAGGTATGAACCTTCGTTATTTCGGACCTGGAGAATATCCGTATAAGACTTATTCAAAAAAACATCCGACGGAGAGTGCGGCGACAGCGCTTGCTTCTCTTGGATACGGAACACATGCATTACATGATAACACAGGAAATTTCTACAGCCGTGCCAATGTATTTAATAACATGGGATTTGATACATTTACCAGTAAGGAGTTTATGAATGTCCTGCAGACGACAGAGAATGGATGGGCAAAAGATGAGATTCTGACACATCATATTATGGAAGCCATGGATACAACAAAACAGGAAGATTTTGTATTTACTGTCAGTGTACAGGGACATGGAAACTATCCGGAGACACAGGTGATCGAGAATCCGAAGATCAAGGTTGAAGGAATCGAAGACGAAGCGCTGAAAAATAAATGGGAATATTATGTTAACCAGGTCTATGAGATGGATCAGTTTGTAGGTGATCTGATCAAGGCAGTGGAAGAAAGAAATGAACCATCTGTTGTCGTATTCTACGGAGATCATCTTCCGACTATGGGACTGAAGGCAGAAGACTTAAAGAGCCGTTACTTATATAATACGAATTATGTAATCTGGGATAATATCGGACTTCAGAAGGATGATAAGAATATCCCGGCATATCAGCTGATGTCAGAGGTACTGAACAGACTGGATATCCATTCCGGTACCGTATTCAATTATCATCAGCAGAGAAAGGGAACAAAGAATTACCTTTCAGATCTGGAACTCCTGCAGTATGATATCCTGTATGGAAAGCAGTATGTATATAACGGAAAAGCACCAATCACCGAAGGCCATATGGTGATGGGAATCCGTAATGTGTCACTGAGCAGTATTGTTCCGCAGTTGAACAGTGGATATAGTCTGTACGGTGAGAACTTCACAAAATACAGCCGCGTATATGTCAATGGTGAAAAGCAGAAGAGCAGCTTCCTGAATAATACGCGTATTAATCTGTCGGAGACAGAATTAAAAGACGGTGATGTGATTCAGGTTGGACAGGTTGGTTCCAGTGATACGATATTCCGGATGTCGGATAAGTACACATATCAGAACGGACAGCTTGTAAAACAGGAAGGCACAGCAACCGATAAGAGCAAATCTTGGGTGGATCAGGATTATGATGTTAACTAAAAAAGAACCGGAAACGTTCACATATGAAGAGGCAGCAGCGTATATCGAAGAAATTCCGAAATTTACAAAGAAACATACGCTGGAGCACACAAAAACGTTTTTAAAAAGATTGGGTAATCCGGCGGCGGACAGAAAAATTGTCCACGTCGCCGGTACAAATGGAAAAGGGTCTGTATGTGCATACTTACAGGCCATACTTATGGCAGAGGGGAAGAGAACAGGGTTCTTTACATCCCCTCATCTTGTATCTGTAAATGAGCGGATACGGGTAGATAATATACAGATTGATAATGAGACATTTCTGAAGGTGTTTCGAAAAGTTTTAAAGATAGTACGTCAGATGGTGGAAGACGGGATCGAACATCCTTCGTATTTCGAATTTCTATTTGGAATGGGTATGACAGCATTTGCAGAGACAGATGTAGAATATATCATTCTGGAGACGGGACTTGGCGGACGGCTGGATGCGACAAACGCAATAGACAATCCGGCACTTGCCATCATAACATCAATCAGTCTGGATCATACGGCGATCCTCGGTGATACGATCGAGAAGATTGCGGGTGAGAAAGCCGGAATTATTAAGCCGGGTGTTCCGGTGTTCTTTGACGGAAGCAGTAAAAAAGCAGCGGAAGTCATTAAGGCAAAAGCTTCGGAACTGGGCGTATCTTGTAGAGAAGTTACGAAAAATGCGTATGAAATTCAGGAAGTTCACCGCAAATATATTGCATTTTCCAGACGGAGTGCGTATGATAAAGATGTTATCTTTCAGGTACCGATGTGCGGATGTTACCAGGCGATGAATGCAGAGCTTGCACTGGAGGCGTCGGAATATCTGCTTGCGGGAGAAGAGATACATATGGACCGGTGGAAGGAAGCACTTGCAGAACTTCACTGGGAAGGAAGAATGGAACGGGTAGGAGCACATATTACCGTAGACGGTGCACATAACCCGGGCGCAATGGAAGCGTTTGTAGAAAGCGTAAAAGCACTGGATGAGTCCGAACGTGGAGAAATGGTATTACTATTTTCAGCAGTATCGGATAAAAAGTACGATCAGATGATAGAATATCTGTGTGAGAATCTGGATGTGAAAGCTTATGTTGTCACACAGATCGAGGACGAAAGAGGTGTTCCGGCAGAGGAACTTGCTGATGTCTTCCGAAGATACACAGACAGACCGGTGTACTGTAAAGAACGATTAGAAGATGCCGTGAGAACAGCAATGAATGAACGGGGAGAGACGGGAGAGATATACTGTCTTGGCTCTTTGTACCTCGTAGGAATGATGAAGAAGTTACTGGCAGGAGGTGCCATAGATGCTTGATTTTGAAGAAGAATTAAAGAAGTTCCAGCCAAGTCTGGAAGTAGAGGAACTGGGAGATGCGATTTACCAGGATGATCTGACAGACATGACAGATCTTTTAAGAGAAGTAATCGAACAGACAAAGCAGGATGATCCACAGTAAACTGCGGTAGAGAGAATATAGAGGGAAGTATATGGATTACACAACAAAACTGGCGTATCAGTCGAATTACTGGTATAATGACGGACTTAACAAAGCGAATATCCGGGATCTGACCGGTGCCATTACATCGCTTAAGAAGAGTTTACAATATAACAGAGATAATATTGCGTCAAGAAATCTTCTGGGACTTGTTTATTATGGACGAGGCGATGTGGTAGAAGCGCTGGCAGAATGGGTCTTAAGCAAGAATCTTCAGCCTAAGGAGAATATTGCGAATTATTATATCCAGAAAGTAAAAGAAAAAAGAGATGATCTGGACAGAATCAATCAGGCTATAAAAAGATATAATCAGGCTTTGGATTACTGTTATCAGAGATGTGAAGATCTGGCAGTTATGCAGCTTAAGAAAGCAATCGAGATGCATCCGACGTATGTGAAAGCATACCAGCTTCTGGCGCTCCTTTACATTATGGAAGAACAGTATGCAGAAGCGAGAAAGAATATCCGGATCGCTCACAAACTGGATAAGACCGACGATATCACGATGCGTTACATGCATGAGTTGAATCAGGTACGGAAGTCAAGAAACATCCGCCTGATAGACGATAAAGATACCGGAAAGAAGAAAAAGGGCAGACAGACAGTTACTTATAATATCGGAAATGAGACGATCATTCAACCGGTTGCTTCAGGATTAAAAGATAATGTCGGCCTGCATACAATGGTTAATATTGCAATCGGTGTTATTGTAGGTGTGGCAGTTATGGGATTCTTAATCATGCCGGCTGTGTCTGCATCAAGACAGAGTAAGCTGAATAAGCAGACCGTTAAGTTCAGTGATCAGATCGCAACTCAGAAATCACAGATCAGTGCACTGAAAAAAGAGCTGGATAATTACCGGAGCAGCAGTAAAGAAGCAGAGAATCAGCAGCAGACAGCAGAGATCACAAAGACAAGCTATGAATCACTGATGACCGTTATATCTCATTATTCAACCGGAGATATGAGTAATTCGGCACTGGCAGAGGAACTTCTGAAGATTAATTCAGAGACACTTGGAGCATCTGGAAAAGAAGAGTATGATACACTGACAGGAAAGATATATCCAAGAGTCTGTGAGAGTCTGTATGTAACATCACAGAAGAATTATCAGGTGGCAAATTATGATACGGCAGTGACGAATCTGGAGCAAGTCGTACAGATGGACGAAGGATATCAGGATGGTGCGGCTATGCTTCTTCTTGCACAGTCCTATGAAAAACAGGGTAAGCAGGATAAGGCGAATACGTATTATCAGAAGATCATCGAAAAATATAACGGGACAGAGGCAGCAACAGAGGCACAGAATGCTCTTGATGTACAAAATGCCAAAAAGACCAAAGACAATAATAATTAGAAAATGTACGAAAGAAAAGGATATACACGGTAAAGTGTATGTCCTTTTCTTTTATACTTAAGTATGTAAGGGGAGTATATAACATGAAATATCAGGTACAGGAAAATTGTCTTACTATATTTTTACCGGGGGAGCTGGATCATCATAATGCAGAAGAGATACGAAAAGAATCAGATCATCTGATTGAACACAATCACATACGTTATGTGATCTTTGACTTTGCGGATACAAAATTCTGTGACAGTTCCGGAATCGGAGTGATCATGGGTCGTTACAGAAAGATCTATATGCTGGGCGGTGAAGTGTGTGCGGTACATACAAGCGAGAGGATCAGGAAGATTCTTATGATGTCAGGAGTAACAAAGATTATGCAGATTTATGAGGAGGAGAAATAAATGGAAAATACCAATGAAATGACGATTATTTTTGACAGTTATTCATCCAATGAAGCATTTGCAAGAGTGGCGGTTGCTGCATTTATGACATCGCTGAATCCGACAGTGGAGGAAGTAGCAGATGTAAAGACTGCGGTATCAGAGGCTGTAACCAATGCGATCATCCACGGATACGAAAGCCGGATAGAGAAGATCACGCTTCGTTGTAAGACATGCGGGGATACTTTGTATATCGAGATAGAAGATCATGGAAAAGGAATGGAAGATGTAAAGAAGGCGATGGAACCGTTATTTACTACAAGACCGGAGCTTGACCGGTCCGGGATGGGATTTTCTTTTATGGAAGCTTTCATGGATCAGGTAGAAGTAAGTTCAAAGCCGGGAAAAGGAACTATTGTGAAAATGCAGAAAACAATTGGAAAAGGACGAAAGGTATGGACCACACAATCGCTTTAATTCAGAAATCTCACGAAGGGGATGAAGAAGCAAGAGCTCAGATTGTGGAGGAAAATACAGGACTGGTCTGGTGTATTGTAAGAAGATTTACGGGAAGGGGAACAGAGCTGGAAGATCTGTTTCAGATTGGAACGATTGGATTACTGAAAGCAATCGACAAGTTTGATCTGAGTTATGAAGTGAAATTCTCAACTTATGCTGTTCCGATGATCAGTGGAGAAATCAAGCGCTTCTTAAGAGATGATGGGATGATAAAGGTAAGCCGGTCGTTAAAAGAACTGTCTTATAAAGGATATCAGGCCCAGGAAGTACTCGGAAGAAAGCTTGGAAGGGAGCCGTCGGTCACAGAACTTGCAGAGTATCTTGATGTGTCACCGGAAGAACTTACGATGGCGATGGATGCATGTACGGATGTGGAATCACTACACCGGCCGGTATACAAAAAAGAAGGACAGGAGATTTCACTGATGGAAAAAGTAGGAAAGGAGGACGGTGCGGAAGAAAGAGTATTGGATCATCTGCTGTTAAAAGAGCTCCTGACAAGTCTGGATAAAGAAGAAAGAAAACTGATCTATCTGCGATATTTTGCCGAAAAGACACAGACTCAGATAGGAAAGGAAATGGGAATTTCCCAGGTTCAGGTTTCCAGAATGGAAAAGAAAATATTAAAAAATCTAAGAGAACGTATCTGACAGGCACATCATGAATATATTCTGGAAAATCAGCCATACTAACTCATGAAACTTGGATGGAAAGGGTGAGTAAGATGGAGGATGCCAGAAGAAAGATCAGGATGTGCCTGATCTTTGTTGTGACATTGGCAGTGATCATCGGGCTGATTTATTACTTCCATGATGTAAGAGGCAATCACGGAGTCAATGAAGGAACACTGATAAAAAGAATGGAAATAACTGCAAAAAATGATGAGATAAACAGGAGGTGAAGAAGATGACCGCGAATTCTGATGATATATATATAAAAGCAGACCGGAATATAGAGGTCGCAAAAAAGTCGGTAACGCTTGGAGATGTATTGAAGATTGAATGCGTCAATCCTGCAATGCTGGCCAGAATCAGAAGTACGCATCTTCTGACATTTCATCACCCGGATAATAAAAGGGAAAGACGAGTGGTCATGTCGGTCTTAAAAGTGATACAGAAGATCCATGAAATCTATCCGGAGGCTTCTGTGGAAAATATCGGGGAGACGGATTTCATCGTGACATATGAAGAACAGGATGGGAAAGGCGGAGTTATTCACGTGGCGAAGATTGTCATGGTGGTGATGATCAGTTTTTTCGGAGCGGCATTTTCAACAATGGCATTCAATAATGATGTAGGCGTGACAAAAATGTTCGGACAGATATACGAACTTCTGACCGGAACAAAGTCGAATGGATTTACGATTCTGGAATTTATGTATTGTATTGGTATTATCATCGGAATTCTGACATTCTTTAATCATTTCGGTAAAAAACGGCTGTCGGTAGATCCGACACCAATGGAGGTAGAGATGCGACTGTATGAAAATGATATACAGACGACGCTTGTGGAAACGTACTCCAGAAAGGAGAAAGAATTGGATGTGGATGAAAAACATATTCCTGGCAATTCTGGGACTTAGTGCCGGAATTACGGCGGCCGGAGGTTTATTTTCTTTTATTATCGGACTGGGGGTGGTGTCGGATTTTGCGGACAGGACACATACAGGTGAGCATGTTATGCTCTATGAAGATGCCATTGCAGTGGGCGGCAGTATCGGAGCAATCATCTCTGTCTATCATCCCACGATACCATACGGAAGCTGGCTGGTTCCGCTGGCGGGACTTTTCGGTGGAATCTTTGTAGGATGCTGGGCGATGGCTCTTACTGAGATGCTGGATCTCTTTCCAATCTTCATCAGGAGAATCCGGCTTGTGAGAGGGATTGGAGCGATCATTATAGGAATCGCTTTTGGAAAAGGATTAGGAGCATTACTGTTTTTTTGGAAAAGGTGGTAAAAAATGGATAAAAAAAGACAGCAGCAGGCTTATGAAAATTATGTAAAGCAAAAAACACCGGTGCATAATCTGCCTGCTAATATGACAAAAGCATTCGTAACAGGAGGCGCAATCTGCGTGCTGGGACAGGGAATTTTGAATATCTGTGAGAAGGCAGGATTAGATAAAGATATAAGTGGCGGCTGGTGTTCTATGCTTCTGGTATTTCTGAGTGCAGTACTGACGGGATTCAATGTCTATCCAAGGATTGCAAAATGGGGCGGAGCCGGAGCGCTGGTTCCGATCACCGGATTTGCCAATTCGGTGGCAGCACCGGCAATCGAATACAAAAAAGAAGGACAGGTTATGGGAATCGGCTGTAAGATATTTACGATTGCAGGTCCGGTGATTCTGTATGGAATCTTTACAAGCTGGGTTCTGGGACTGTTCTACTGGCTGTTAAGAATTGTCGGAGTATTATGACGGCAGAGGATCTCAGATATGTAAATATGTCGGGAAAGGATAAGATGAATGATAAAGGGAAAGCAAAGTATAGCCTTTGAGGTATCTCCGTACCTTGAAGAGAGTGCTTCGGTTGTTGGGAAAAAAGAAGGAGAAGGACCTTTGGGCGGTATGTTCGATATGGTGGCAGAGAAAGATCTTTTCGGGGAGAATACCTGGGAAGAAGCAGAAAGCACCATGCAGAAGGAAGCATGTCTTCTGGCTCTTGGTAAAGCACATTTGGCACCGGAGAGTATCCGTTATCTGTTCGGTGGAGATCTGTTAAGGCAGGGAGTGGCAACTTCAATGGGAGTAGAGACACTTCAGATCCCGATGTTCGGATTATATGGAGCATGTTCGACTTCCGGAGAAGCACTTGCCCTGGCTTCGATGAGTGTAGCTGCGGGATATGGAGAACGGATGCTGGCGGTAACATCCAGTCATTTCGGAAGTGCTGAGAAAGAATTCCGTTTTCCTCTCGGATATGCGAATCAGAGACCATTATCGGCACACTGGACAGTGACCGGAAGCGGAGCATTTATCGTGGGGAAAAATAGAAGTCATGTGAGGATAACCGGGGTGACAGTAGGAAAAATTGTGGATTACGGTCTGAAAGACTCACAGAATATGGGAGCATGTATGGCTCCGGCCGCATGTGATACGATCATTCAGAATCTGGAGGATTTTGAAAGAAAAGAAACGGATTACGACAGGATCATTACCGGAGATATTGGCTATGTGGGGCAGAGTATTTTATTCGACCTTATGAGGGGAAAAGAACATGATATCAAGATAAATCATATGGATTGCGGAATGACAATCTTTGATCAGAATATGCAGGATACACATGCCGGAGGAAGTGGCTGTGGTTGTGCGGCCGCAACATTATCCGCTTATATCCTGCCAAAGATATCAAGAGGAGAGTGGAAACGTGTACTCTTTGTACCGACGGGAGCACTTATGTCAACCGTCAGTTATAATGAAGGAGCCAGTGTACCGGGGATCGCACATGGAATTGTCTTAGAACATTGCTAGGAGGAAAAGATTATGGATTATATCAATGCATTCTGGGTAGGGGGACTGATCTGTGCTCTGACGCAGATACTGCTGGACAGGACGAAGCTGATGCCCGGAAGAATCATGGTGCTTCTGGTCTGCAGCGGTTCTGTACTGGGAGCATTTAAGATATATCCGGTTATTCAGGATTTTGCCGGAGCAGGAGCCAGTGTACCGTTACTGGGGTTTGGAAATCTTCTGTGGAAAGGTGTAAAAGAAGCCGTAGAAAAAGAAGGATTTATCGGAATCTTTATGGGAGGATTTAAAGCCAGTGCAGTAGGTATATCAGCGGCTCTCATCTTTGGCTATCTGGCGTCCCTGATCTTTGAGCCAAAGATGAAGAAATAGCTGTGAACCCGGATTAAGAGATCATTAAGATTCGTTCATACCGGAAAGTACTGCCATCGGCTGTTTGAAGAAATGATTAAATGCGGCGATAGCACGTCCGACCCCGATCACGGCAAGGATCGTTCCGATTCCGATGCCTACCAGGTGATGCGCAAAGATAAGACCAACAGAGATTGTCAGACAGATATTAAAAAGGTCGAAACAATTTTTGGTAAATCCTACGCTTTTGTGGATGAAATCGGAGATTGCCTGAACAATTCCATCTCCGGGATTGGGGATGATACGCATGTTCAAAGACATGGCGGCACCGACGCCTGTCAGAATGATGGCAATGATCAGAAAGAGGATCCTTCCGGGAAAACTTCCGGAAAAAGAATCAGGATAAGTTGTCCAAAGATCAGGGATCATACCGGAAAATATATTCAGGAACCGGGTGAAAATCAGGCTTAGCGGGAATTGTAAAATGTCCATAAAAAGGACCAGTTTCAGGTTCATCTGATTAGCGTGTTCCAGAGGAAGACCTTCCGATTGTCTGGCATGGAGACTTCGGATCGTATGTAGGATCATCTCTACGACAACAAAAAGAGCATAAAGAACCAGTGTAGTATTTCCAAAATTAAAATGCCAGATCGTAGAGATACTGAATGACACTGAGATGATAGGAGATACACCGAGTCCGGTTTTTGTGTTCAGCGTGATTCCCAGAGCGAGAATAAGAAGTCCCATGAGATAGAAAAGTCCACGGTAAAAATATGTTTTTTGCATATATAAAGCCACTTCTTTCTATAGAATTTTGTATAAAAATGTAAAAACTGTCATCGGCAGATCCTGTAGATATCCAAATATACAAGAGACGTTGTCGATGGCAAGTTCTGTAAATATAATAAAACTCCCGTCAGAAACTGTCAATGAGACAGTTGCCGACGGGAGTATGTATCGCTACCTAATCAGATATCTGAGAGAACCGCAAGGAGTTTGATTCTCTGGATACAGGAAAATTAAGCAAGTTCTTTGCCTGTGATCATCTTGTAGCACTGAAGATATTTGTCGATTGTTTTCTGAACTACGTCATCCGGAAGAGTCCAGTCGTTATCCGGGTGAGAAGTCAGCCAGTCACGTGCAAACTGTTTGTCGAATGATGGCTGTCCATGTCCCGGTTCATAACCTTCTACTGGCCAGAAACGAGAACTGTCAGGTGTAAGCATCTCATCACCGATCACCATGTTACCATTCTCATCAAGACCGAATTCGAATTTTGTATCGGCGATGATAATACCACGGCTTAATGCGTAGTCTGCACATTTTTTATAGAGAGCGATTGTACAGTCACGAAGTTTGGCTGCGTATTCTTCGCCTTTGCCAGGGAAATATTTCTCAAGGTGGGCAATACTCTGCTCATAAGAAATATTTTCGTCATGATCTCCGATCTCAGCTTTTGTGGATGGTGTGTAGATTGGCTCTGGAAGCTTGTCGGATTCTTTTAATCCTTCCGGAAGTTTGATACCGCATACAGTGCCATTTTCTTTATAGCTCTTCCATCCGCTTCCTGTAATGTAACCACGTACGATACATTCGATTGGAAGCATCTCAAGCTTTTTGCACATCATGCTGTTTCCGTCATATTCTGGTTTCTGGAAGAATTCAGGCATATCTTTCACATCAGTAGAGATCATGTGGTTTGGAAGAATGTCTTTTGTCAGGTCGAACCAGAATTTAGACATCTGTGTCAGAACGGTTCCTTTCTTGGAAACAACGTTCTTAAGAATTACGTCAAAACAACTGATACGATCAGTGGCAACCATAATCAGGCTGTCTCCGTTATCATAAATTTCACGGACTTTACCTTCTTTTATTGGTTTCATAACAATACCTCGCTTATTTATTATTTTTTTTAATATGTCTTCACTAATAGTCAAACAGATTTTGCGGAAAAAAACAATAGTAAATTGCAAAATTTCGAAAAAAAGTACAAAATATAAATTATGTTGTATAATAACAATATCGTAAAAAAGAATACTGATAAGTAATGGTAATAGTGACTGATAACGACAGATAATAAGCGGAAAATCGGTGAAAATATGAAGCAGAGAAAAGACAAAAGAAAGAAAAAATAAAAGACAGTAAGGAACGAAATTATGAGACATATTACAATTGGAATTCTGGCGCATGTGGATGCTGGGAAAACGACATTATCGGAATGCATGCTCTACTTAAGCGGGCAGATTAGAAAGCTTGGAAGAGTCGACCATAAAGATGCATTCTTAGATACATACGAACTGGAACGGGAAAGAGGAATCACGATCTTTTCCAAACAGGCAGAATTAAAAATGGGCAATCTGGGGATAACGCTTCTGGATACACCGGGGCATGTGGATTTCTCCGCAGAAATGGAGCGTACCTTGCAGGTACTGGATTATGCGATCCTGGTGATCAACGGAGCTGACGGGGTGCAGGGACATACACGCACGCTCTGGAGCCTGTTGAAAAGATATCAGATACCGACGTTCATATTCATCAATAAGATGGATCAGGTGGGAACAGATAAGGCAAAGGTACTGGCAGATCTGCAGAACAGACTGGATGAAGGATGCATTGATTTTTCGGAAATGTCGGAAGAAACATATGACAGCATTGCCATGTGTGATGAGAAAGCGATGGAAGAGTATCTGGAATCGGAGAAAGTGGAAGAAAATACGATTGCGGAGATGATCGGAAGCAGAAAGGTGTATCCGTGTTATTTCGGTTCGGCGCTAAAGATTGAAGGTGTGCAGGAATTTATGGACGGGATGTCTGCTTATATAGGACGAAATGAGCAGATAAATAATACAGACACTGGTACATGTGATTTTGGTGCAAAAGTTTTCAAGATATCGAGAGACCCATCCGGCGGCCGACTGACGCATCTGAAAGTGACATCCGGAACTCTGAAGGTAAAAGATACATTGACGGGAACGACAGGAAGGCAGCAGAGCAAGAACGAATCTGACCGTACACAAGATACATCCGAGACAGCTATGAACGGCTGGGAAGAAAAGGTCAACCAGATCCGGATCTATTCTGGAGAAAAATACGAGATGGTACAGGAAGCAGGCTCCGGCAGGATCTGTGCGGTAACCGGACTGAATTACACTTATCCGGGGGAAGGCCTCGGCATAGAATGCGATTCCGAAGCACCGGCACTGGAACCTGTCTTAAGTTACAAAATCGAACTCCCGGAAGGCTGTGACGTTCACAAAATGCTTGGAAACTTACGGATACTCGAAGAAGAAGATCCGATGCTTAAGATCGTGTGGAATGAAGAACTGGGAGAGATTCATGCAAAACTCATGGGAGCAGTCCAGATTGAGATATTAAAAAGCCTGATCAAAGACAGGTTCGGCGTAGAAGTAGAATTTGACACCGGTAATATCGTATATAAAGAGACTATACAGAATACCGTGGAAGGTGTGGGACATTTTGAGCCGCTCCGGCATTATGCGGAAGTACATCTGAAGATGGAACCGGGAGAAAGAGGCAGCGGTATTGTGATTGGAACAGACTGCAGTGAAGATATGCTAGATAAAAACTGGCAGCGTCTGATCCTTACCCATCTTCTGGAGAAAGAACATAGAGGTGTGCTGACCGGTTCTGTGATCACAGATATGAAGATTACATTGACGGCAGGAAGGGCGCATCTGAAACATACCGAGGGAGGAGATTTCCGGCAGGCAACTTACCGTGCGGTGCGTCAGGGACTGATGCAGGCAGAGAGTGTACTGTTGGAACCGTATTATGATTTCCAGCTGGAGGTCCCGTCAGGAATGATCGGACGGGCACTTACAGATATCCAGCGGATGAATGGGGAGGCCGGTACGCCGCAGACAGAAGGAGAGATGACGACGATCGAAGGCTATGCACCGGTTGCAGATATGCGGGATTATCAGATGGAAGTGAATTCCTACACAAGAGGACAGGGACATCTGACCTGTACATTCCGCGGTTATGAACCTTGCCAGAATGCAGAAGCAGTGATCGAAGAGATTGGTTATGATCCGGAACGCGACATTGAGAACCCGACCGGTTCCGTATTCTGTTCCCATGGTGCAGGATTTAACGTTTCATGGGACAAGGTACCGGAATATATGCATCTGGAGAATCAGTTAGAAAAGGAACGTGCATTAGAAGAAGCAAAGAGACAGTCGGAGCAGGCAGCCCGTCAGATGCCAAGAGCAGCAAGAACTCCGAAAGTCTATTCCAAAGCGGAAGAAAAAGAGCTGGAAGAGATATTTATCCGGACATATGGAAAAGTAGAAAGAAAAGGCGGACTGACACCGAAAACTTATGAAAGTGAGTATGCCAAAAAGCAACTTAAAAAAGAAGAAGCCATGCAGGAATATCTGCTGGTTGACGGATACAATGTCATTTTCGCATGGGAAGAGCTGAAAGAACTGGCGAAAGTCAGTATTGAGGCGGCACGGGATAAGCTGATGGACATCCTGTGTAATTATCAGGGATATAAGAAATGCGTTCTGATTCTTGTGTTCGATGCATACAAGGTAGAGGGTTATGCGCTTGAGATCCAGAAATACCACAATATCCATGTTGTATATACAAAAGAAGCAGAGACAGCCGATCAGTACATCGAAAAGGTTGTTCATCATATAGGAAGAAAGTATCATGTAACAGTTGTGACGTCTGACGGAGTAGAGCAGGTGATCACGATGGGACAGGGTGGAACCCGTATTTCTTCCAGAGATTTTCTCGAGGAGATCGAATATACCAGAAAGCTGATCGAAGAGGATAATGAAAAGCAACGAGTGAGTGACAGGAATTATCTGTTTGACCATGCGGATGAGGAATTCGTGAGAAAAATGGAAAAAATCAGACTTGGAAAGAATCCGGAAGAATGATAAACTAATATAGTATGCATGGAATATACAAGAAATATGTAAGAATATGCAAGAACATAAAAATACAGAATGATATTAAAGAAAGTAAAGATACAAAAAGGAGAAACCAATGCCAGTTTTTGATTTTAATTCAACACCAGATGAAAAGAAACCAGCGGAATGTACATATACAGTCATCCGTTCGAATGAAAATGAAGCAACAGCCGAGAAACCAATGATGGTTCTCGATAATAAGATCTGCCAGTGGGATCATCATTCCTGCGGTGTATTTACGAACCCGATTAAGAGAACCTCTTTCGAATTCCAGCAGGAAGACGGAACCGTAAGTGCAGACATCTTAAAAATCGATGCAAGATTCGTAAGCCTGTTAAAATGGCTTGGAGAGAATCATATTAATGTACGTCTCTCTGGGGAGAATACAGAAGAAGGATATGCGGTATATAAGATCCGCGAGATCGCATTTGGCGGCGGTACGAAATTATCTGCAGAAGACGGATTCCTTCAGTTTATGATCGAGCGTCTGCTTGCAAGCAATGCACCGGCAGAAGAGGTGGACGACGAAGATGAAGACGAGGCAGGAGATGACATGAAGCTGACCAGTCTTCAGAGCATCACGGACTTCATGAACTGTGCGGGAAGAACACTTCCGGATAATATCCGTCTGTGGGCAAGACGTAACCTTGCGGTGGCACGTTCGCACGAAGTATCACCGGAGGAAAGACGCCATGCACAGAGAGCACTTTCCATTATGATGAATGTACAGTGGAAGAGCAATTATTTTGAAGCAATCGATCCGGATGAAGCGCGTCGTATCCTTGACGAAGAACTTTACGGAATGGAACGTGTAAAACAGAGAATCATCGAGACGATCATCCAGATCAACCGTACCCATACATTACCGGCTTACGGACTTCTGTTAGTAGGACCTGCAGGAACCGGTAAATCCCAGATTGCCTATGCGGTAGCACGTATCCTGAAGCTTCCTTGGACAACACTGGATATGAGTTCGATCAATGATCCGGAACAGTTAACCGGAAGTTCCCGTATCTATGCCAATGCAAAGACGGGTATCATCATGGATGCATTTGCCATGGCCGGAGAATCGAATCTGGTATTTATCATCAACGAGCTGGATAAAGCAGCATCCGGTAAAGGCAATGGCAATCCGGCCGATGTACTTCTGACATTACTGGATAACCTTGGATTTACAGACAACTATATCGAGTGTATGATTCCGACGGTAGGTGTATACCCGATCGCGACTGCTAATGACAAGTCTCAGATCAGTGCACCGTTGATGTCACGTTTCGCCGTGATCGATATCCCGGATTATACACCGGAAGAGAAGAAAGTGATCTTCTCCAAATTCGCACTTCCGAAGGTATTAAAGCGAATGAGCCTTAAGGAAGATGAGTGCATCATGAGTGAAGAAGGTCTGGACGAAGTGATCGAATTATATTCGAATACATCCGGAATCCGTGATCTGGAGCAGGCAGCTGAGCATATTGCGGCAAATGCCCTGTATCAGATCGAGGTAGATCATGTGAAGTCTGTTACATTTGATGCAGAAATGGTAAGAAATCTGTTAAAATAAATGAAAACTACAAGAACAACATTTTTTACAAGAGATAAAAAATTTTATAAGACATTTTTCCGGTTGATGCTGGTCGTAGCACTTCAGAATCTGGTGGCATACAGCGTGAATATGTTAGATAATATTATGCTTGGAAGTTACAGTCAGAATGCGCTGTCCGGTGCGGCGACGGTAAATCAGATCTTCTTTATTGTGAATCAGCTGGCACTTTCCATCGGAAATGCACTGGTAGCGATATGTTCTCAGTACTGGGGAAAGCAGGAGACAGGAGCGATTCGTAAGATGACGGGAGTGGCACTGGCGCTTAGTGTCCTGATCGGGGCAATAGTCGTGACAGCATGCACCCGTATTCCGGAGCAGCTCTTGAGAATATTTACGACATCACCGGAGATTATTGCCGAAGGAAAGGCGTATCTTGGACTTCTGAAATGGACATTTTTACTGTTCATGATAAGTAATCTGCTGATCGCCATGCTTAGAAGTGTGGAGACAGTGAAGATTTCGTTTGTTATATCGGTAGTGTCGTTGATCACGAACGGTTGTATTAATTACACTCTGATCTTTGGACATTTTGGATTCCCGGAGATGGGAATCCAAGGAGCTGCAGTCGGAACACTGACAGCAAGGATGCTGGAGCTTCTGATCATCGTAGTATATATATGGAAGATAGATACGAAAGTCAGATTATTTGACATTAATTTGTTCAGAACTATATTTCTGCCGGAGAACAGAAAGATATGGGGAGCATTTTTCAAAGTTGCGTTTCCGATCATGTGCTCAGGGATGATCTGGGCAATCTCGGTACCGATGCAGACGGCGATTCTGGGGCATTTGTCTGCGGATGCAATTGCCGCAAATTCTGTATCCAGCACATTTTTCCAGTATCTGAAGGTCATTGTAATCGCTATATCATCGGCATCGGCCGTTGTGATCGGGAAAGATATCGGAGAGGGAGATATAGAAAGGGTAAAATCCGATGGAAGGACACTTTCTGTGATCGATGTTCTGATCGGTATAGTACTCGCTTCTTTGTTATTTGTACTAAGAGGACCACTTTTGTCTATGTATAAATTAACGGATACGGCAGCAGTACTGGCAAATCATTTTATTATGATCATGAGTGTTGTTATGGTGGGAATGTCTTATCAGATGCCGGTATCGGTAGGTGTAATTCAAGGTGGTGGAGATACCAGATTCTCTATGTATATGAATATGATCTCTACTTGGGGAATCGTTATGCCGCTTTCTTTTCTTGCGGCATTTGTATGGAAACTTCCGGTGGAACTGGTTGTGGTTGCAGTGCAGTCAGATCAGTTGTTCAAGGGGATTCCGGTATTTTTACGGTTTAGGAGCTATAAGTGGATTCACAAATTAACATAAAAAGAAGTATGGAATGGAAAGAATTTGAAACAACATTTTCGGTAAAATTAAATCAACAGCAAAAAGAAGCAGTACAGAGCACAAAAGGGCCGGTACTGCTTCTTGCTGTGCCCGGATCAGGAAAGACCACGGTACTGGTGACACGTCTTGGTTATATGATCTACTGTAAGAATATTCCTCCGGAGAGAATACTTACGGTTACATATACGGTGGCAGCGACAAAAGATATGTCCGAAAGATTTGCAGTCCGTTTTGGCGAGGATATGGCAAAGCGACTGGAATTTCGGACGATCAACGGAATCTGCGCAAGGATTATCCAGTATTACGGAAGACGGATCGGAAAGACACCGTTTGAACTTGTGAAGGATGAAAAGGCAACGACGGGGATGCTGATCAGAATCTGTCAGGATCATGGCATGGGATATCCGACGGAGAGTGATCTTAAGAATGTAAGAACGTTGATCACATATATAAAAAATATGATGCTGAACGAAGAAGAACTTCAAAAATTAGAGGAAGAGTCAGATATCCGGATTGTAGGAATCTACCGTGAATACTGTAGGCAGATGCGAGAACAGAAGCTGATGGATTATGACGATCAGATGTTGTATGCCTATAATATTCTGCGAAAAGATCCGGGTGTGCTTGCATATTTTCAAAATAGATATCCATATATATGTGTGGATGAAGCGCAGGATACATCAAAGATCCAGCATGCGATTATTGCGCTGCTGGCAGCCGGAACAGGCAATCTTTTTATGGTTGGAGATGAAGACCAGAGTATCTATGGATTCCGGGCGGCATATCCGGAGGCATTGCTGTCATTTGAAAAGAAGCATTCGGGAGCAAAAGTCCTTCTGATGGAAGAAAATTTCCGCTCAAATGCAAAGATTGTAGAAGCGGCAGATAAATTCATTCAGAAGAATACACTCCGACATGAGAAGCATATGAGAGCGGCAAGAGAAGCCGGAGCGGATATCCGGGAAATTTCTCTAAAATCGAGGAAAGCACAGTATGTGTATCTGATGAAAGCTGCACAGGAATGTACGACCGGAATGGCCGGCATGAGCGGATCGGAGGAACATAGGGGCAGGGCAGATGCTTCGGTGACGGAGACAGCAGTTCTGTACAGGGATAATGAGTGTGCGATTCCACTGATCGATCTGCTGGAAAGAAAGAATATTCCGTATCGCATGCGGAATGCAGACCTTTCCTTTTTTACCCACCGGACGGTTCTGGATGTACAGAATATCATCCGGTTTGCAATGGATCCAAAAGATACGGAACTGTTCATGCAGATCTATTACCGGCTGAAATTGTTCTTTAACAAGAAAGATGCATTAAGATATGCACAGATCAGTCAGGAGAAAGATATGGAGGTGCTGGATGTGGCATTAAAATACGGCAATCTGGAGAAATATCAGGAAGATAATATCCGTAATCTGAAACGGCAGATGGTACGTATCTTAAATATGCCGGGGGATGAGGCTGTCAATCAGATCCTGACATATATGGGATATCAGGATTATCTGAAGAAAATGGGCATGAATGCCAACAAGCTGGAGACGGTCAAGTTGATCGGAAGCAGGGTAGAATCTCCGGAAAAATTACTGGAACGACTGGAAGAACTGAGAACGATCATTCAGGAAAAAGTATCAGATAAGGATTGCCCGTTTATTCTGTCTACCATGCATGCAAGTAAAGGACTGGAATATGATACGGTCTATCTTCTGGATGTTATGGATGGGATATTGCCGGAAAAAGTACTGGCAAATCCGCGGACGGCATCAAAGGAAGAACTTGAAACTTATGAGGAAGAAAGAAGACTCTTCTATGTAGGTGTGACCAGAGCAAAGAATCAGCTGAATGTATTTACGACGAATAAGCCGTCCAAATTCTGCAGTGAGTTGCTGGGAAAGAGGAATCTGAGAGAGAATCAGCAAAAAGAATATGCAGGAATAAAAAAATGGGGAGATTATAGTCCGGCGGGAACATATGGCATAAAGGGAAATGGAATGTATCATGGATATGGCACCGGGCATGGATCTCAGAAGCAACCTGGAAAAAGCTATCAGGAACTTGCGGATGCACTTGGTGAAGGCATGGTTGTAAAGCATAAGAAATTCGGTGAGGGCGTCGTTGTAGACATGGAAGGTGAGCACATCCGTATCCAGTTCGGAGACAATGTAAAGAACATGGATCTGAAAGTTCTGGCAAGACTTGGGATGCTGGAAATATAAGAATAAAAAATGACCAATAGTCAAAAATTGTATTGACTGTTGGTCTTTTTTGATGTATATTGCAATTAGGTACAAAAATGACCAATGGTCAAAAATGCTGATAAGAGTAAGAAGAAATAAAAAAGGATGTAAAAAAATGATCATAAAAGGAGGGGCGGTTATGAATATGGTTGCATTTGGTAAAAAGGTAGTGAAGTTCAGAATTCCGATACTGATCATCAGTATCTTACTCTTGATTCCGGCGGGACTTGGATATGTGAATACAAGAGTCAATTATGATGTGCTGACATATTTACCGGAAGACATTGAGACGATGCAGGGTCAGGATATCCTGGTAAAAGACTTTGGAACCGGTGCTTTTTCAATGTTTATCGTGGACGGAATGGAAGATAAAGATGTATCGGCATTGAAAGCAAAGATCGAAAAAGTAGATCATGTGCAGAAGGTTCTGTGGTACGATTCACTTGCAGATATCAGCATGCCGAAGAGCATGATGCCGAAAGATGTCTACGAAGTATTCAATTCAGATACGGGCACGATGATGGCAATCTTCTTTGATGAGGGTACTTCTTCCGACGGAACGATGGAAGCAATCGGGGAGATCCGTAAACTGGCCGGAAAGCAGTGTTTCTTAAGTGGTATGTCTGCAATTGTTACGGATACGAAGAACCTGGCTGAGAAAGAGACACCGTTATATGTACTGATCGCAGTTGTTCTGGCGGTGATCGTATTAGGACTTACGATGGATTCGTATTTTATCCCGTTACTTTTTATGCTGAGTATCGGAATGGCGATCATTTATAATCTGGGAAGTAACTATTTCCTAGGAGAGATTTCCTATATTACGAAAGCGTTGGCGGCGGTACTGCAGCTTGGCGTTACACTTGATTATTCCATTTTCCTGATGCACAGTTATGAGGAGCAGCAGGCAAGATATAACGGAGACAAAGAGCGTGCAATGGCACATGCGATATCCCAGACATTTTCATCCGTAATCGGAAGTTCCGTTACAACGGTAGCCGGATTTATCGCATTGTGCTTCATGACATTTACGCTTGGTATGGACATCGGTGTGGTTATGGTAAAAGGTGTCGTCCTCGGCGTGATCGCCTGTGTGACAATCCTTCCATCCATGATCCTGTGCTGTGATAAATGGATCACGAAGACCATGCATAAGCCGTTTCTTCCGGACATCGGAAGAATATCGGATAAAGTTACAAAGCGGTATATGATCTATGTGATCATTTTCCTTGTACTTTTATTCCCGGCAATCTATGGAAATAATCATACATCCGTTTATTACAATCTGGATGAGACGCTTCCAAAGGATCTTCCGAGTATCATTGCAAATGAAAAACTGAAGGAAGATTATGACATGAACACGACACACATGATCCTCGTGGACAGTTCGGTTGAATCCGCAGATGTGGCAAAGATGATCAACAAGATGGATGATGTGAATGGTGTCAAATGGGCACTTGGCCTGGACGCGCTGATCGGACCGGCGATCCCGCAGAGTATGATCCCGGATTCCGTAACCGAGATGCTGAAGAATGATAAGTATCAGCTGCTTCTGGTCAATTCTGAGTATAAGGTTGCATCGGATGAACTGAATGCCCAGATTAAAGAACTGAATAAGATTCTGCACAAATATGACAAAGGCGGTATGCTGATCGGTGAAGGACCGCTGACGGCAGATCTGATCGACATTACAGATACAGATTTTAAGACGGTCAGTGTGGTATCGATCGGTATCATCTTTGTGATCATATTAATACTGTTCAAGTCCATTTCACTTCCAATCATTCTGGTTGGCGTGATTGAATTTGCTATCTTTGTAAATATGGGAATACCATATTATACAGGAACGAAGCTGCCATTCGTTGCATCGATTGTTATCGGTACGATCCAGCTTGGATCTACCGTAGATTATGCGATCCTTATGACGACAAGATATAAGAGAGAACGCAATCACGGAGCAGAAAAATATGATGCGATCACAACTGCACACCGCGCATCGGCACAGTCGATCATGGTAAGTGCACTGAGCTTCTTCGCAGCAACGATCGGTGTCGGATTGTATTCGAATATTGATATGATCAGCTCACTGTGTATCCTGATGGCGAGAGGTGCGATCATCAGTATGATCGTGGTTATCTTTGTACTGCCGTCGATGTTCATGGTATTTGATAAGGTGATCGTGAAGACGAGTAAGGGATTCTTACCGAAGTAAGACAAGGACTTAAGAATATTAGCATATAACAAATGAAAAGGACCGGTCAGCCGGTCCTTTTTGATACTAAAGTATGCAAGAAAAGCTGCCAGTGGCAGGTTTTCTGTATGTCGTTATACATTCGAAAAAGGCCGGTGGCAAGTCCTGTAGATTATCTGTAAATATATTGTCAATATTGCTTAAACATGCTAAAATATAGCCTTGAACTGGTTCGAAAACCTCCCAGTATAAAAAACTAGGCAAAGTACATAACATGTATGATTACTTTTGTTTATGGGGGTTCTGTAAGCAAAAGTATTTTTTTGCCTTTTGAATGGTTGAGAAAGGGAAAGAAAAAATGGAAAAAAGAAAAGTAATCATCGACTGTGATCCGGGTATCGATGACAGCCTGGCTATCATGCTGGCATTGCAGTCGGAAGAACTCGAGGTAGTTGGAATCACCATTGTATGCGGGAACTGTCCGGTAGAGATGGGATTCGGAAATGCGAAAAAAGTGCTGAAGCATATGGACAGGTTAGATGTTCCTGTCTATATAGGTGCAGAAAAACCGCTTCGCCGGGAGTATGTCAACGCACTTGACACGCATGGAGAAGATGGACTTGGTGAAAGCTTTTTACCAGAAGTAGAAGGATTTCGTCAGGAGATGGGAGCAGTAGAATTCCTTGCATCAAAGCTGAAAGAAGGACACATTTCCATAATAGCACTTGGACCGATGACGAATCTTGCAACATTGCTCGAACAAGACAGAGTTGCGTTTGATCAGATCGAAGAATTCGTGTCTATGGGCGGAACGTTCAAAAGCCATGGAAATTGTTCGCCGGTAGCGGAATACAATTACTGGTGTGATCCGGATGCGGCAGCGAAAGTATATGATGCAATGTATCAGAATGGACGGAAGATCCATATGATCGGTCTGGATGTGACGAGAGAAATTGTTCTGACACCAACGATTCTTGAGTATATGTGCCGGATAAATGCAAAAAGAGGTGTATTTATTAAGAAGATCACAAAGTTTTATTTTGATTTTCACTGGCAGTGGGAACACATCGTCGGATGTGTGATCAACGATCCTCTTGCTGTAGCATATTTTATTGATCCTTCAATCTGTGAAGGATTTGAGTCCTTTGTCCAGATTGAGACAGAAGGGATATCACTGGGGCAGTCGGTTGTCGATTCGATGAATTTTTACCGGAAAGAACCGAATGCAAAGGTACTGACACAGGTAGATACATACCGGTTTTTCGAAATGATGCTTTCGAGAGTACAGGAAGTAGAACCGGAGAGTCTGGATATTTTGAAAAATATGTTATAAGCGAGGAGAAGTAAGTCATGAAAAAAACATCAACATATAGAGTATCAACATACAAAATCTGCATCGTTGCATTTGCAATCTGCATTAACCTGGTTGGAGGACAGATCGCATTATTTCTGAAGCTTCCAATTTATCTGGACAGTATCGGAACCGTATTCATTGCATCCACATTAGGCCCGATTTATGGAATGCTTCCGAATGTGATCAGTGGTCTGTTCATGGGAATGACGGTTGACGTATATTCTTTATACTATGCACCTGTCGGTATCATTCTTGGTCTGGTGACAGGTCTGGTATATCAGAAATATAAGCCGAAAAAATGGTGGATATTTGTAGCAGCGCTGGTAATTACATTACCGTCAACCATTGTAAGTTCCTGCATTACGGCATTCTTATTTGGCGGGATTACATCATCAGGTTCTACGGTTCTGGTGCAGCTTCTTGCCAAAACCCCGATGGGAATGGTAGGAGCATGCTTTGTGGTTCAGTTCTTTACAGATTATATTGACCGTGTGATCTGTCTGTTCGTGGTAAGCGCGCTTACAAAGGCACTGCCAAGGAATATGATGGAGAGATTATAAGGTGACCTTATAAGGAAAATTTGTAGAGAAAAGTTCATAAAGGCGATTATATAGAGGAAAATTTATAGAGAAATTAAAAAGAGAACTTATAGAGGAGAAGGTAGAAAGTGAATGTATTGATAACAGGTACAAGCTCCGGAATTGGAAAAGGGTGTGCGAAATATTTTCTGAAAAAAGGACATAAAGTTTATGGATTTGACCGGAGAGAATCTACAATAGAACATCCGGATTATAAGCATTATTGTCTGGACATCCGTGATAAAGAGATGTATCCAGAACTTCCGCCCATGCAGATCGTGATCAACAACGCAGGTGTACAAAATGAAGATGATATTGATATCAATCTGAAAGGAACCATTGCGGTCACAGAACATTACGCAGTACAGCCGGAGATCCGATCTGTGATCATGATTGGATCTGCAAGCGGCCATACCGGATCTGAATTCCCGGAATATGCGGCAAGTAAAGGTGGGATCCTTTCATATACCAAAAATGTTGCGATGAGAATTGCTCCGTATCAGGCGACCTGCAACAGTCTGGATTTCGGCGGAGTGATGACAGAGTTAAATAAACCGGTGATGGAAGATGAAAAACTGTGGAATGCGATCATGGATCTGACTCCTTTAAAACGCTGGATGAGTGTGGAAGAAGCTGCAGAATGGATTTATTTTATGGCGGTGCAAAACAGATTTTGCACAGGCCAGAATATTCTGATCGATGGACTGGAAGCAGGAAACAGTAATTTTATATGGCCGGAGTAGAAATTAGATAAAACCATAGAGAACGGTGTAGAAAAGAGGTATAGAACATGGAGTTTAAATACTGTAAATTAGAAATATTTCTCCCGCCGACGCATCTGGAAGTTGTGCAGAAAGCACTGCAGGAGGTTGATGCGGGACATATCGGGAACTATGATTCGTGCATGTCGGTAAGTCCGGTAACGGGTTACTGGCGTCCGCTTGACGGATGTGATCCGTATATCGGAACCAACGGTGAGATCAGCTGCGAACCGGAGTTGAAGGTGGAAGTAACCGTGTATACAGAAAATGTTGATAAGACAATTGAAGCCGTGAAGAAAGTACATCCGTATGAAGAACCGGTGATCAATGTGATACCACTGTGGAGAACAAGCTTTTAAGTCTGGAGTATATAAGTAAAGCCGTTGATGCTAATTTTTGTGGTTACAGCACTTCAATGCGCCTTGGAAGGAGGAGAACGCATATGTCAGAAAGAAATCATGAAGTTATAAAAAGTCAGCAGCTTTTAGATGAATATGGCAATATTGCGGAGCCGGGCTGGTCGAGAAAGCAGTTGCAGCAATATTCAAGAACACAGATCAAAGCACCAAAGTTCCGGATCAAAGAATGGGACTATTATCTTGTAGTGGGTGATGATTGTGCTGTGGCATTTACACTTTCAGATGACGGTTATGTGGGATTGCAGCCTGTGTCTCTGCTTGATTTTTCGGGAGAACCGTGGGAACATACGGAGACAAGAATGCTGGCATAATTTTAAGGAACAATGGGAAGTTGCCGATTTTTTACAAAAGAAATCTTGACAGTAACATTGAATGCTGTACAATAATGTTAACAGAACCCACCACGCCTCTGATTTTTATGCGCAACCCGGTGGGACTTTTTATTTGTGGATTATTTTATGTATCAGTATCCAAAACAATCATTAACAATAAACAAGGTGATTTATACCAAGTCCTTGAATATGCGAGAAAGCGTGATATTCAAGATGTTTATTTGCTTTACCCAATGTACAGGTACGAGGAAAAAGAGAAAGAATTTCCTGTGGCGGTGAGTGAAAGTCCTAGCGGAGATATAAATGTTCATTTTATAAGAATGCCGTTTATATTTGAAGAGGACGAAGATAGAACAAGGCAGCAGTTAACTGATGTTATAAAGGTTGTATTTAGTATACAGAAGGATCACTATTATGAATAATGAAGCTGAAATAAATGTTGAAATACCTGAGATAACAGCAATGTTTGTAGGGACAAAAGGAAAATACGGATTTGCTCAGGTCGTTGACGATTTTCCAAATGCTAAGGAAGTCCGAATATTAACATATAGTAGAATAGGTTATGGAAATAATAATCTTAAACTGAGAGAATTACAAACACTATCGCCTGAAACAAAATTATGTATTATTGTTGCATTACCCGGATTGAAGAATCCAAAGATTGATGGTCAGTATGAACATAACCAGTTTAGAGAGGACTCCATCGTGATGGAATTGGGTAAAATCAAGCAACAATTTGATATAAGCCAATATTCGTCAAAGGATGTAGAAATGTATGTCTGCTTTAAAAATCATGCCAAGTTAATTGGGACGGAAAATGTTCTTTATATTGGTTCTGCAAACTATTCTGATAATAGCGTTCAAAATTATGAAGCAGGTATGATTATAAGGGATAAGTCTGTTATAAAGGAGATTTATGAAAAATATTTTGATGAAATCGTGGCCGTTAGGTATTATTCAGATGAATACGATACTATCAGATTGAAAATATTATCAATTGCTGAGGGCTTAGAAAATTTAAAAATGGATATTGAGACCTTTATATATTATTTTGAGGATAGGGCTGAAAATGCAGACAATATGAAGAAAACATATATGATGCTCTTGAATAAGATGAAGGAAGTTATTATGCAACTTGAATCTTGTGATGGAAAGCTAATGGAAACTGTATTATCAGATATATGTGGAGTGCAAAATGTTATGGAGGATATAAGTCGCCAGATCTACGATGCATTTGATTCAGGATATGAAAAAGATATAGAGTTTTTTGCGGATTATTATGAGGAGTATCATAAGGAAAGAATGGGTGTTAATTCTTGTGACTCATGGATTGACGAGGACACACCATATATTTTGTTAAGTGAAGAAGTGGAGCAGGAATATTATGTTTCTGAATATTGGACCGATGAATTGAAAAAAAATATGAGGTGGTAGAAACAATAAGAGAGATAGATGATTTGATAAAAATAATCAATGGACTTGTTGTCGAATTGAATAAAAGCCCATATGAATTATTTGAGTCTGAACTTGTTCAAGTGGGGACGGATAAAAATGCATTAAAATAAAAAGATGATAGGAGTAACATTCTATACAATTTTTTATTATGAACAGTTAAGAGATTTTTTGTTTTGTTTATTGGATAGAATAAAGGAGAAAGGAAAATGGGAATACCTGGAATACAAGAATTGTATAACCCAATATTGGGATATTTGCTAGAATGCAGGCAGGATACTCTTGTTTCTATTCGAAAAGCTATGCAGGAGTATTTCTACATATCGGAAGACGATGTTTTTGTAAATGAAAAGCATGAAGGCAAGTATACCTTGCCCTATTTTGAAGTGGTTTGCAAAAAGTGTAGTAATTAACAAGAAAAATACAATGCTCGAAAAAGCCGATAAAACCTTGCAAAACTCGGCATTATAGGGCATTTCAGAACAGAAGAATTTTATGATTAAAGTACTTTTCATTTGCCACGGCACTCTTTGAAAGCTTCGTCAAAAAGCCAGTAAAATCAAGGCCTGGAAGGCATAGACAGTTGAAAAATAACCCGAAAATAACACACGGTATTTTGTGCAGATATTACATGTAAATATAGATGATGCTTGGGACGCAATATGATAGAATGATTACAAGAAAAATTTGTAGGAATATAAAGATATGGAATTAAGATTATTACGCTATTTTCTGACAGTAGCAAAAGAACAGAGTTTTACAAAAGCAGCAGAACAATTGCATATTACCCAGCCAACGCTATCCAGACAAATGGCGGCATTTGAAGAGGACCTGGGAATAACATTATTTATTCGAAACGGGAAGAAAATATCGCTCACTGATGAAGGAATTTTATTAAAAAGGCGTGCCTTGGAGATTCTTAATCTTGAGGAAAGGACGCTTGAGGAACTGAAAGGAAAAGAAGAGGTTGTAGAGAGCACGATAACCATTGGATGCGGTGAATTTGCAGCAGTGGAGACATTGGCGAAGATATGTAAAACATATAAAGAAAAATATCCGCTGGTTCAGATTGTATTGCATACTGCAACAGCAGATGCAGTGTATGAGATGATGAACAAAGGACTTGTAGATATTGCATTATTCATGGAGCCGGTGGACACCGAAGGGCTGGATTATATCAGAATCACAGATTGTGATCACTGGTGTGTCGGAATGCGGCCAGATGATCCACTGGCAGAAAAAGAGTTTATAAAAAAAGAAGATCTCATAGGAAAACCATTGATACTGCCCGAAAGAGTGAGTGTTCAAAGTGAACTTGCCAATTGGTTTGGAAAAGACTATTCAAAACTTCAGATTGCTTTTACAAGTAATCTCGGAACCAATGCCGGAGTCATGGCGGCAAATGGACTGGGCTATCCAATATCAATCGAAGGTGCTGCAAAGTATTGGCGAGAGGATATTCTTGTACAGCGAAGAATTTCTCCTGAAATCACGACAAGCACTGTGATTGCCTGGCGACGGAATATCCCATATTCTTTGGCAGTCCGTAAAATGATCGAGGAGATTAATGCTTTCCAGGCATAAAACAAAATTCAATATAAGCATTAGACATAATGAAGCGATAGAGCTTAAAATAGATGTGTAAGATGAATGTAAATCTTATACATCTATTTTTTGTGAAAAATACGCAAAGAAAGGGGCTTTTTATTATGAGTAAAAAATTAGTGGCATTTTTCAGTGCAAGCGGAACAACAAAAAAAGTAGCACAGATGATCGCAGAGGAAGTAAAAGCGGATTTGTTTGAGATTGAGCCGAAAGTTCCATATACAAAGCCTGATCTTGACTGGATGAATAAAAAATCCAGAAGCAGTGTGGAAATGAGTGATAAAAAATATAGACCGGCGATTATGAAAAAAGAGATGGATATGAGTTCTTATGACGAGATCCTTCTGGGATTCCCAATCTGGTGGTATGTGGCTCCGACAATCATCAATACATTTTTAGAAGCTTACGATTTCAGTGGTAAAAAGATTGTGCTTTTTGCAACATCCGGAGGAAGTGGATTTGGGAACACTGTGAGAGAATTGCAGTCATCTGCACCAGATGCAGTTATTACAGAAGGCAGACTGTTAAATCGTGGAACAAAACAGGAAATCAATGAATGGGGAAACTCTTTATAAACAACAGTATTATGGAGGTATACAGAAAATGGGAAAAATAATACAGACAGCAGGAAGAAATGCACTTGGCGAATTTGCACCGGAATTTGCACATTTTAACGATGATGTACTTTTCGGCGAAAACTGGAATAACCAGGACATCGACGTAAAAACAAGAAGCATTATCACAGTGGTTGCTCTGATGGCTTCCGGAATTACGGATTCTTCTTTAAAATATCATCTTCAAAATGCAAAAAATCATGGTGTGACACAAAAAGAGATTGCGGCAGTGATCACACATGCCGCATTCTATGCAGGTTGGCCAAAAGCATGGGCTGTTTTCAATCTTGCAAAGGAAGTGTGGGAAACAGGCGAAGGAGATTTGCCATACGAAGAGGAAGCGATGCGTGCGCATGCTAAAGAGATGGTATTTCCAATCGGTGCACCAAATGATGGTTTTGCACAGTATTTTTCCGGCAGAAGTTTTCTTGCACCGATTTCTACTTCTCAGGTTGGAATTTTTAATGTGACATTTGAACCTGGATGCAGTAAACTGGATTATGTAGCATAAGAGTGTATAGCGTGTCTGTAGTCTGATTTTTGCCATAAATAAGTACAGGATACACAGAGAATAGAAAAGAATGTGTATTCAGTTAAATAAGAAATAGATAGCTGGTATGAGAGAACAAGGAGTCTTTCATACCAGTTTTTTTGTGGGAAAAGGGATAGGTTGCACAGGATCTGCCAGGAGATTTCAGTAGGTTTGGTGAATAGCTTTCTCCCAGAAGTGTGGTATAGTCTTGTGCTTGGAACAGGAAAACTACACAGAAGGGAGACACCGATATGACAACACAGCCAGATATCATCTGGAATGAGCAATGCTTGGGGATACGGATAGGAGAACAGGTTTGCACCTATCTGAAAAAGCATGATGCGGAATACCAGAGACTGCAAAATAAAATACTGGAACTTACAGAGAGGTATCCAGTAATAGAAACATTTATGGAGTCGAATCAGGCAATCAGTCTAACGACAGAAGAGCATAAGGCAGTGCATCAATATTTCCGACTGGAAAGCGAAAAGGAAATGATAGAAGAACAGTACCATTTTTATATGGGACAGGCTCAAATGATCTCCTATGGAGCAATGCTTGGAAAAATTAAAAAAGCAATATTGGGAAATGATGACGGTGACACAAAGAAACTGCTGGAGTTGCTGCTGGATACCTGGATTGATGAGGTTGAAGATCAGCTGAAAGAAAATACAGTGTACCAGGGAATGCTTGAAAAAATATCGAAATATGAAGAACAGGTTCAGACAATGGGATTATCAAAAGAAAAGCGAAAAACAATAGACAAATACGTTACTGAAGTTAGTGAGAGATGGATATTATATGCGGAATCTTTATATCAGGCTGGCATGCAGAAAATTCTGGAACTATTAAATTTGTAAAAAAGGGACGGATAAAATGGGGAAGCACGAAAGGAACTTCCCCATTTGTCACTTCTATTCATCTTTGCCATCAATGAGAAATATGTATGAAACCTGAAAGATTTCAGCAATGGCTTTTAATTCAAGATCAGTGACATAACGCTTGTTTGTTTCGATTCTGGTGATTACATTTTTATCCATATCGTAACCAGCTAACTGGAGTTTATAGGCAAGATCACGCTGAGACATATTGTGGGTCTTGCGAAGTTCAATCAATCGCTGGCTAATCAGATTCTTCTCACCAGACTGTGTCCTTGGCTTTGGCATCTTAAATCTCTTCCTCTCTGGTAAAGGATGGCTTGTCTCACTTTTTGCACCATCTGTATTGATTTTAACGATTGGACAAGGTAGAATCGGTTGTAAAAGTGAGACAAGGACAGAAGAGAAGGGAGAAATATATGGAGCAGGCAAAAATAGAGCAGCTTGCATTTTTATATCTATGCAGCGAGCATGATAAAAGGTTATTGCTGAAAAAAGAAAAAATGCCGTTAGCTGATTTTGACAGGTTGACCTACTTGATTTACCATTTAGGTTTTAAGGAATATCATATAAAAGTATGGATGGAATTTGCTGGGGACTTCCAAAAGGAATGGGATTGCCTGGAAGCACTTCAGGAAACAGGTGGGTGTGTTGGAAACATAGATAGTACAGAATCAGAAGTTAAACTCCATGAGATGTGGATTCAGGATTTTTGCAAAAGCACACCAAAAGAGATCGGAGAGTGGATACAAGACCTAGATTATAAATAAAAAATATGATATCATTAGTGGTAGAAATCGAATTTTGTTAGGAAATGATACGATAATGAGTAGTGATAAAGAAATTGCTCATAGCATTGCGATATATAAAGCTATAGGGGGATGTTATGACAGAACAGCAGTATAAGGATTTATTGATAGCAACAGCAAAGATGAGTGATTATGAGCATAAAGATGAGGTGGTGGAGGCGCTTAAAGTTGCTTCTGTTTCATTTCAAAAGGAATGGACTTTTACATATCATTTGCCAGATCATCGTCAAGAGTATATTATTATTAGCGTTGTTCCAGATAAATTAATTGTCTTGAAAGAACATGAAGATTTTGTTGATGATTTGTGCAAACAGGTTTATGAACCAAACGATTATAATGAGTATAGCGGATTGGTATTAAAACCCGGAATACTTAATATTGCACCAGAAGAAGTAAGCCAAGAGATACTTTTTGATGATATACAAAATCGGATAATTGATGAAATTCGAGAAGCAAAGTTCTCAATTTGGATAGCAATGGCATGGTTCACCAATAAAAAAATATTTGATGAATTATTGAAAAAAAGAAATGAAGGGTTAGATGTAAAAATTATTATTGATAATAATCGTGTTAATAAGGAGAAACCTTCGTTCACTTTGGAAGATCACTTTGAGGTTTATCGGGTGGATGTGATGTCAGAGCGGTACAAAAATATAATGCATAGGAAGTTTTGTGTGATCGATTTAGAAGTTGCAATGCACGGTACTTTCAATTGGACAAACGCTGCAAACTATAATAAGGAACATTGGGATGTAGATCATAATAGAGAAACAGCAAAAACATTTGCAGAAGAATTTGTGAAAATGAGAAGAGATGCTGAATTGTCGATGTTGTGGCTTGATTTTTGAATGGAGTATGTTCATGGATTTAAAAGAATTTTATTTTCAAAATATAAAGGAATCCGAATACCATTATCGTTTTCTGGAATCTGTTAAAAAGGTAAATTATACATATAATATTTTTTGTGGTGAAGAGGAAACTCAGAATTATCAATTTGAGATTTATGATGTTGAAGAAGCAATAACTAAATTTAAAGAACTGTGTCAGCCAGATGTTGATTTTTCAGGTGAAAATAAATGTTGGTTTTATCTAATAACATATTATCTACATATGCTCGGTTATGAGATAAAAGAGTTTCCTAGAATACTAGCAAGGCCCCCTGTTGATCCAACAGACTTTACATATAGAGATATTAGAAATCGAATTATTGCTCTAGGTGGAGATGATAATGGAACTGTTCGTTATGCGACTAGAAGAACCTTTGTAGCAGATCTGACATTTGAGCAAAAGTCTTGTAATATTGAGGTGAACGATTCTATAAATCAGAAATTTATTGAAATTTCTACTAGACAGGCATCTTTCAATAGTATGCATATAGATGAAAAAATTGCTGAGATTGCAAACCTTATTGAAAACCTGTTGAAACAAGATGGAAAATTTATCACACCAGAATATGAAGATGTATGTTGTGGCTTCATTGACGATACGATAGTAAAGAATTATAGAAAGAAAATGCAGTGCTTTAGACATTGCACAGATGAAGCAATAGAGGAAAGAAAGACATACTCCGAAGAACAAAAAAATTTCCTTGTTGATTATGGACTTACAATGGTAAAAGCTATTCATGAATTGGTGAAATAAAGAATAGTAACATAGGCAGCTAGTAGGAACATTTTAAAGCAGTATTTATGTGCTACAAGAACAGAAATAGAGAATCCAAATTATAAATTAATTAAAAGTGATAGCATACAGTTATGCATATTTGTTTGTAAATATACATAACTGTATTTTTTATTACGGGCAGGGCTCTTCGGGGTTCTGCCCTTTTTCTCTTTTTCCAGACCAAAAGACCACCTGCTGGAAAAGAACAAGAAAAACCAGAAAGGATGTGGTGACTTATCATTATAGGAATTGACCATGGATATTATGCCATAAAAACTCCCCATGTATGTTTCCCGACCGGACTGACCGGATACGATTACGAGCCGTATACCATGCAGAATGTCCTGCAGTACAATGGGAAATTTTATGTGTGTGGAACCGGGCGGCAGACGCTGGTGAGAAGTAAGACTTCCAATGACAATTATTATCTTTTGACAATGGCAGCCATTGCCCAGGAAATCCGCTATCGCCGGGGAGAGCGGAAAACAGATGTAGTTCTGGCAGCCGGTCTTCCACTGGCAAGTTTTGGCAGGGAGAAAAAAGGCTTCCGGGAATATCTGTTTCGGAAAGAGCAGCCTCTGCGTTTCCGGTACGAGGATGAGAGCTATGAGATCCGGATTCAGGATGTAAAACTGTTCCCACAGGGATACTCAGCCCTGGCTCTCCACCCGGAATGTGTTCGGGACGAGCCTTCTGTTCTTCTCGCAGATATCGGTGGCTGGACCGTAGACCTGATGCGGCTGGACAACAGTGTTCCAAATGCCGCTACCTGCCGCAGCCTGGAACTTGGTGTGATCCGGTGTGTGGATGAGATCACCGAGCAGGTACGCAGAAATACCGGACTGTCTGTAACGGATATTCAGATCGAACGTGTTCTGAACGGCCAGAGCTGCAGCATGGACCCGGCCGCAAAAGAAATCATTGTCCGGCAGGGAAGGCTCTACACGGAGAAAATACTGTCTGCAATTATGGAAGCCGGGTTCGATCTGAAGGCAATTCCGTCCGTGATCATGGGCGGCGGAGCCAGCATTCTGAAACGGCACGTGACACCGCAGGACGGGCTGTGTCGGCAGATTTACCTGACAGACGTACACGCCAATGCTTCCGGCTATGAGCGGATTGTGGGGCAGATGTGCGCGAAGTAAAGAGACCCGTTTTCTCGTTCCGCCTGAACCTTGATAACCCAGATCACAAAAAGGCATGGGAGATCCTGCAAAGTGTTCCAGATGGACAGAAGAGCAGCTATCTGGTTCAGGTGATCTTAAAAGATCAGGAAAACAACCAGCTGGAGAAAAGCATCCGGCAGGCAATCCGGGAAGAACTGGCAGGTGTTTCCATTTCTGGCTCCGGGGAGAGTGTTTCAAAAAAGGAAGAAATCCCGTCCCAGATGCTGGATTTTCTCTCCGGGCTTGAGGATGCATTCTGAAAAAGTCAAGTCTTTCCTGGTGATAAAATAGCCAAATTTCAAGCAGTCAAATTAGTATAAATCACGGATTTTTGAAAGGGGTGATGCCTATTGAATGTTATTGGATCTGCATCCTTTGGGAGCTTTTGAGAGCCTCATATTCGTTGGGTATTGTGAATAGCTTTCTGTCAGGTTTTAGGGTATGTTGTATGTAGAAAAAAGAAAGGAGAACGAACACAATGGAGATGAAAAACATATGCGGAAAAATCCCGGTAGAGCTGCATGAAAAGCTAAAACTGGAAGTCGAAGAGTTAGGAATCAGCATACCAAAATACCTTGAAATGGTAATCGAAGAACACATGACAAGAAAAGGAGAAAAGACGAACATGGCAGATTTAAGAACAGTAGCAGTACAGGTAACCGAGGATTTATTTTCCAGACTGAAAGCAGTCCTCGCCAGGAATGGCATGAAACAGAAAGACTTCTTAATCGGGCTTATCGAAGATGCAATCGAAAAAGAAGAAGCCAAATGGAAAGCAGAGTCAGAGGAAGCCGAAGAAACAGAAATGGAAGATCCTGAGACTGCGAAATCAGAACCGGATGAAGAGTCAGTAGAACCTGAAGCAGAAGAGCCTGAGACAGAAGCACTGGAAGCTGAAACAGACGGAGAAATGACAGAACCGGACGAAGCTGAAGCAGATGAAGAGCCGACAGAGCCAGAAAACGAAGAGCCAGCGGAAGCAGAGCCAACAGAACTGGAAACCGAAGAAGCAGAAGAATCTGAGCCAGAGGAAGCGGAATCAGAAGAATAGACATCACAAAACAGAAACCAAGAGACGGAAACGGTGCAGAGAAATCTGCACTGTTTTTTTCGCAGCGAAGGGAGGCTGATAGCCGGAACAATTCGATTTTTTGACCTGTTCAGTGGAATCGGAGGATTCCGAGAAGGGCTGCACAGGGCAGGGGGCTTCACCTGTGTCGGACACTGTGAAGCAGATGCATATGCAGACCACAACTACCGGGTGCTGTTTGATACGGAAGGAGAGTGGTTCTGCAATGACGCAAGAAATATTGAAACAGAACGAATGCCGGACTTTGATCTTTTATGTGCGGGATTTCCTTGCCAGGCATTCTCAATCGCTGGACGAAGGGAAGGATTTGCCGATGCAAGAGGAACCCTTTTCTTTGAAGTTGCCAGACTGGTTGCAGACAAACGACCTGCGTATTTTCTCCTTGAAAACGTACCCGGTCTGCTTTCGCATGACAAAGGGCGGACGTTTCACACCATCCTCAGTACGCTATCTGAACTGGGGTATCATGTCGAATGGAAAGTGCTTAACAGCAAGGATTTCGGAGTCCCCCAGTCAAGGAAGCGGGTGTATATTGTCGGATATCTTGATGGAAGATGTGCCGGAAAAATATTACCTTTCCCAAAAGCAAATGGAACAGCTCTTATACAAGTCCATGCTGGCAAACAGGGAGAAAGAGTCTACGCAGAAGAAGGACTGAGCTGCACGCTGACCAGCGGGGCTGGTGGTATGGGCGGCAAGACCGGATTATACGAAGTCGGTATCCCAATCAAGGAAAACACCCGAAAAGGATACAAGATGGCCTACGAGGGGGACAGCATCGATCTCGGATATCCGGGAATCAACAGTCGCAGGGGGAGAGTCGGGCATGAGATCGCCCATACCCTGACGACCGGAAACCAGCAGGGAACACTGCATTTTGTAGATATCTCCCCTCCGCCGCTGGTGACAGACGTTGCAAGATGTCTGAATACCAGACAGGATTCCAGCATCCATAACCACAGAGGCGAAAGTTCCGGGGTGCTGGTGGAAGAAGCGCCAAGGGCAGTGCTGACACCGGCCAAGGAAAAAGTCCGCCAGAATGGAAGAAGGATGAAAGAACCGGAAGAGCCAATGTTCACCATTACGGCAACTGACCGTCATGGAGTGATTTACCACGGCAGAATCCGCAGGCTGACGCCAAGGGAGTGTCTGCGGCTGCAGGGATATCGGGATGGTCAGATTTCCAAGATGGAAAAAGAAACATCGGATAACCAGCTTTACAAGCAGGCCGGTAATGGTGTCACTGTCAATGTTATTGAAGCAATAGGCAGAAATTTGAAAGCAGTAGATGAAGAGATCCAAAGCGGCTCACCTGTTCCAGAAGCGAAGGGTGGGTGAAGCAGATCGACCTAAAAGACCAGTATTTTGGTACAGAGATTGAGATGACAGGTATCAGCCGCTATGATGCGGCTGTTGCGATTGGAAGAATGTTCGGAACAGAGCCATATCATATCCGTTCTTACGATTCATGGTGTGTAAAAGATTCAGATGGAAAAACGTGGAAATTTTCAAGAGACAGCAGTATCGACTGTGAAAGGCTGGCAAATGGTACTGTAATAGATGCCGATGGAGATTATTCGACAGAAATGGTATCCCCGAAATTGGAATATTCGGAAATGGGGAAACTCCAGGAAGTGGTGCGGTGTGTCAAAAACGCAGGTGCTTTTGTCAATTCATCCTGTGGCATGCATGTCCATGTGGACGCATCCAATCATACACCAAGGAGTCTGAAAAATGCACTGACGATCATGTACTGCAAAGAGGATATTCTGTTCAAAGCCTTAAATGTACAGACGAGAAGGGAAGATGAGTATTGCCAGAAAGTCCGTCCTATGGTATTGGAGAAGATCCGCCGGATGCCAAACAGCACCATCACGATGGAAAAATTCAAAAGGGCATGGTATGAGGGAAATGACGGAAGCTCCGAGCATTACAACTGGACAAGGTATTATGCCTTAAACCTACATGCTGTTTTTTCCAAGGGAACACTGGAATGGCGTTGTTTTGAAAGCACCCTCCATGCAGGAAAAGTCCGGTCGAATATCACACTGGCACTTGCCATATCCGCACAGGCGATCAACCAATCTTGTACCCATGCAAAAAAGACGGAGATCGGGGATAACCCGGCATTTACGTTCCGCACCTTTCTGCTCCGCCTCGGATTGATCGGGGACGAATACAAAAATGTGCGGAAGCATCTGCTTGCCAATCTGGACGGGGATAAGGCATGGCGGTATGACAAAAGTACCTATGCCTGTCTGCAGAATCCAAGACGGACAGATGATGCGAGATAACAGAATAATGAGAACAGACAGGCCGGGTGGAAACATCCGGCTGTTCTTATGCAAAATGAAGAAAAAGAAGAAAGAGGTAGAAAACATGAAGAGTAAATATCGATTCAGGCGAATCCTTTCAGGGGTGATGGCGGCAGTCACCATCTTATCCACGGTCATTTCACCGCTGACGGTGTATGCTTCGGAAGAGCCGAAAGCGGCGGAACCGCCAGCGTATGAATCCGTAAAGGATCAGCTGGATGAAAATGAAGTGGTAAAAGCCACCGATCTGGAGCTGGAAGTCGGACAGGACTTTGATGTTTCCACGGATTTTACAAATTTGGAAATCAAGGACGAAAGCAAAGTCAAAGTGACATTCCAGAAAGCAGAGAATGACGCCGGGGAGAACTTCAGCACCAGCCATGCAGACACTTACCATGCCGTTTATTATGTGGAGCCAGTCAACCAGAACCAGCCGGTTTATCAGATTGGGAGAAACCTGATCGTAAAAGAGCCTGTGACAGCAGCTCAGAGTGAACCGCAGACAGAACAGGCAGTTACCGAAGAGGATACAGGTTCTGATGATGAGGAAGCTGCCTCGCAGGAAGAAACTGAGACAGTGCCTGTAGAGACAGAAATTGTTGAGCCGGAGACAGCTGAATCTGAAACAGAAGAACCGGAAGAAACAGAACCCGAATTTCAGGACGGACTTTCCGAATCCGAGTTTGATGCTGCATTAGAGGAATCCGAAACGGAAAATACAACCGATGAAGAATCCGGGCTGACACTCAGCGATGTTCTGGAGCAGGCAGGGGAACAGGATATTGACCTGATGGCAATGGAAGATGGGGAAACCGTTTCATTCACCGCAGTCAATACCAGTACAAGAGCAACACAGGACGTAGGTGTGACAAGAGGGGCTGCATACTATTATGCAGACTACGGTCTGGGTTCCTATGTAACTTATAAATATACCGTAAAATTTGGAAACGTGTCTGCAACTGCCTACTGTGTGCAGCCGTCCAAGGCAGGACCTGGGGATGGTGTCTATAAGATCACCAAACTGGGTGACAGCAAAGCACTGGCAAAAGTATGCTACTACGGCACAAAAGCATCCGGCGAAAATGGATTTTTCTCAGAGAAACATCCTGATTTTTCCGCTGGAAAACAGTTTATCATTGTCCATCTGGCTGCGTCTTATGCCAATAACAGTAGTGACGCTTTTTCCGGTACGAATGCAACCGGACAGGCTCTGGCAATGGAACTCTACAATTATTGCATGAGCCAGCCGGAGATACCGGAAGTGGACATGAGTTTCTCCAATGCAAATGTTACCGCATATATCAGCGGCAACAGCCAGAGAACAGAAGAGATCACCTTCAAGGCATCCGAACTGCAGACCATCACCATGAAGCTGCCGTCCGGTGTCAAACTGCATAATGTGACAACGGGAAAAACAAGCAGTGCAGGTGCATCCGTGGAGATCTGCGGCGGTACCAAATTCTACTTATCTGCACCGCTGACACAGGCAGTGAATGTCAAAGGGGAATGGTCTGTCACCATGAAGGGAAGCATCATCAAAGATTATTCCGCTTATAAGATCACAACCGGAAGCGAGACACAGGACCTTGCCCTGGTATTTGGCGAGGGTGTGACCGATGAGAAATATGTAGATTTTAAAGTATCATGGGTAAAACAGGCAACTCTGGAGATCGTAAAGAAAGACCGTAAGAGCAACAAAGCCATCGCAGGTGCAGTTTATGGCGTTTATAGTGACAAGGATGGAAAGAACCTGATCACAAAGATGCCGGCCACAGATGCTAACGGAGCTTCCAGCGTTACGATCACCAAAACACAGGATACCGTATACCTGAAAGAGATCTCCGTACCAAACGGATATCTGCTGGATACCAAAGCCTACGATGTGAAACTGGTCATCGGGGATACCGTAAAACAGACCGTTACCGATGCAGAGCAGATGGCAAGCCTGACCGTTTACAAATTAGGCGAAGTCCTGACCGGAGCAAAGGTGACCGATGATGGTGTTTCCTTTGTTTATACAGAGCAGAAACAAAAAGGCGCGGTTTACAACGTTTATGCTGCAGAGGAAATTGTATCCGCAGACGGAACAATCATCTACAAAAAAGATGCACTGGTTAAAGCCGGACTCACCACCGGGGATGACGGAAGTGCCACACTGGATAAGTTATATCTGGGGAAATATGTGGTAAAAGAAATGCAGGCACCACAAAATCTGGTATGCACTGGTGAAAGCCAGGAGATCACCCTTTCCTATGCCGGAAGTAATGTGGAAAAGGTCATGGGAAGCGTGACATTCAAAAATGACCGCCAGAAAGCAAGCGTGAGTGTATACAAACAGGATAAAGAAACCAGGAAATATCTTCCGGGCGGCACTTATGGTCTGTATGCCGGAAATGACATCAAAGCAGCGGACGGAACCATTGTGGTCAAGAAAGATACTCTCATTGAGAAAGCAGTGACCGGAACAGACGGAAAAGCCGTATATCAGGCAGACCTGCCAATCGCCAACAGCTACTACATGAAAGAGCTGGGTGCACCAGCTGGATATGTGAGAAACGGCGAGGATGTGTACTCCTTTACCTTCCAGTACACAACAGACAAAGAGGCAACGGTTTCTTTCAACCATACGTTCCAGAATGAGCGGATCAATGCGAAGATCAAACTGGTAAAAGAGGATTCCGAAACCGGAAAGACCGCACAGGGAGATGCAACACTTGAGGGTGCTGTTTACGGATTGTATGCCCGTGAAGATATCGTACATCCAGATGGACAGACAGGTGTTCTTTACCCGGCAGGAACACAGATTGCAACCCTGACTACGGATACAGAGGGAAATGCAGAAGTCGCAGACCTCTATCTCGGAAAGTATTATGTGAAAGAACTGACTCCGCCTGTCGGATATCTGGCAGACACGGAAGAACATGATCTGGAGTGTAATGACGAGGGAGATCTGGTTCAGACGGTAGAACGTACCGCAACTTCTCTGGAAGATGTGATCAAACAGCCGTTCCAGGTCATTAAAGCAGCCAACAATGGTAAGACCGATGCCGATCTGTTAAAAGGTGTGGGATTCAGTGCATATCTGGAGAGCAGCCTGAAGAAAAATAAGGACGGTTCCTATGACTTTGCATCTGCTACTCCGGTCGTGCTGACCGCAGACGGACAGACAGAAATGTTCACGGATGAGCGTGGATATGCATGCTCCATTCCGCTTGCATACGGAACCTACATTGTAAGGGAGACCACCACACCGCACAACTTCCAACCAGTCGATGACTTTAAGGTTGTGATCTCGGAAAACAATCCGGATCAGCCGCAGGTATGGCGTGTGCTTCTGGACGAAGAGTTTGAAGCAAAATTAAAGATCGTCAAAAAAGATGACGAGACAAAGAAATCTGTCCTGGTTCCGAATACCGAGTTTAAAGTATACAATCTGGATAACAAGAAATATGTGGAACAGGTGACCACCTACCCATCTACTACGGTACATAAATCTTATTTTACGGATGAGAATGGATACCTGATCCTGCCACAGAATCTGGCTTGTGGAAATTACCGCATCGAAGAAGTGACTGCACCGGATGGATACACCCACAGTGCCAATACCGTGGAAATCAAGGTAGACAGCGATACCGCATACCAGGAAGATCCGGTCAGCGGTGACCTGATCATCGAGGTGGAATTCGAGAACCACCCGGCAAAAGGCAGACTGACCATCCACAAGGAAGGAGAAGTAGTCAAAGGTTTTGACAAGGATTTCACCTATGAGGAAGCCAGCCTTGCAGGAGCCGTGTTTGAGGTTTATGCCGCAGAAGATATCTATACCGCAGACCATCAGAAAGATGAGAACGGCAACCGTTATCTGGAATATGCCAAAGATACACTGGTGGCAACGGTGACAACTGATGAAACCGGAAGTGCCGTAATCGAGAATCTTCCGCTCGGAACATACCGGGTAGAAGAGAAAAAAGCACCGGAAGGCTACACCTGGAATGCCAAAGGGGAAGAGGTAACCTTTACCTATGCCGGACAGGATACCCCGGTCGTAGACGAAGAAGTGACATTTAAAAATGAACGCCAGAAAGTAAGCATCACCGTGGAAAAACAGGACGCAGAAACCGGAAGCGTGGTAGCCGGAGCTGTATTTGGACTTTACAATAAGAAGGAAATCAAATCAGGCAACAAGGTCATCGTGAAAGCAGATACCTTATTACAGGAGATCACAAGCGATGAAAAAGGACAGGCACACTTTACCCTGGACCTGCCGCTTGGAACTTATTATGTAAAAGAGATTTCCGCACCGGACGGTTTTGTATCCTCTGATGAGGTACTGGAATTTGATGCCACCTATCAGGGGCAGGACATTCCGACCATCAAGCTGAAATCTGTGAAGAAGAACCAGCCGACCACCATCGAGATGACCAAATCCGATCTGACCACAGGCGTAGAGCTGAACGGGGCATCCCTTTCTGTTCTGGACAAGGATGGAAATGTGATCGACAGCTGGACTTCCGTAAAGGATGAGCCTCATGTGATCAAATATCTGACTGTTGGAAAAACTTATATCCTCCGTGAATCCCTTGCACCGCTTGGTTATTTAAAGACCACAGATGTGGAATTCACCGTTCAGGATACCGCAGAAGTACAGAAAGTGGAAATGAAAGACGATGTGCCGAAAGCACTGCTGATCGTAAACAAGAAGGGTGAATTCCTTGATAAGATCACCCTGCTGGACAATGTCAAAGGCGTTGTAGAGCATCTGTTTGAGTACATCACAGGAAGCCTGTCAGACGTTACCTTTGAGATTTACGCTGCAGAGGATATCAAAGCAGCCGATGGCGTAAGCCCGGATTACTATTCCAAAGATGAGCTGGTAGCAACTGTGACAACGGACGCAAACGGCATTGCAGAAGTATCTGATCTTCCGGTTGGAAAATACTATGTCAAAGAGGTCGGCACAGCATATGGTTACGTCCTGGATGATGAACCACGATATGTAGATCTTTCCTACCGTGACCAGGATACCCCTGTTGTCGTATACGATGAGGACTGGCAGAACAACCGCCAGAAGGTAAAAGTGAACGTCCTGAAGAAAGAAAAGGATACCGACCGTGTATTAAAAGGCGGCATCTTTGGTTTGTACACCAGAAACGATATCCTGTCCGCATCTGGAAAGGTGCTGATGGAGGCCGATACCCTGATCGAATTAAAAACAACGGATGCAGATGGAAAGATTTCCTTTATTGCAGACCTGCCGATTGACGGAACCTATTATGTGAAGGAGCTGTATGCACCGGATGGATTTGTCACCACCGGAGAAGAACAGGAATTTGTTTTTGAGTACCAGGGAGACAAAGAAGCAGAAGTGTCCTATGAGTTCGTATTTGAAGATGAGCCGACAACCGTGGAACTTTCCAAAACCGATCTGACCACAGGCGAGGAACTGCCGGGAGCCAGATTACAGCTGACGGATGAAAACGGGGCTGTTGTTGAGGAATGGACATCCACCAAGGAGCCGCACATCATCAAAGAACTGGTTGTAGGAAAATCGTACACCCTGACAGAAACCAAGCCGACCGATGGATATGCCACTGCGGAAAGCATCACATTCACCGTGGAGAATACTGTAGAGATCCAGAAACAGATAATGGAAGATGACGTGACCAAAGTGGAGATTAGCAAAACGGATATTACCGGAGATACTGAGATCGAAGGAGCTAAACTGACCATCACAGATGAAAATGGCAACATCGTAGAAACCTGGACTTCCGGTAAAGAGCCGCATTATATCGAAAAACTTCCGATCGGTGAATACACCCTGAAAGAAGAGCAGGCTCCAAACGGTTATGTTGTTGCAGAAGAGATCACCTTCGAGGTGGCAGATACCGCAGAGATCCAGAAGGTAGCCATGAAAGATGATACCGCAAAGGGACGTCTGATCGTTGAGAAAACAGATAAGGATACCGGAGCTGCACTGAAAGATGCGGAATTTGAACTGAGGGATGCGGATGGCAAAGTGGTAGAAACCCTAACCACTGATGAAAACGGCCATGCAACCAGCGGACTGCTTGCAATCGGAACTTATAAGGACGGCAAATTTGATAAGGCAGCCACCTATTATCTGGTTGAGACCAAAGCACCGGAGGGCTATCAGCTGGATGGGACCAAACATGAGGTGACATTTACCTATGTAGATGACAAAACTCCAGTGATCGAAGTCATCCAGAAAGTGACGAACGAGAAGCTGCCGGAGGATACCCCGTCTGTAAGCAACCCGAAAACAGGTGATGACACCAACCTCTGGATTCCGGCCCTGTGCCTGATTCTTTCCGCAGGCGGTCTGATTGGTATGAGTGTGGCATCCAGAAGAAAGAAGAAAAAAGGGGGCAGATAGGCTGAAACAATTATATTTTGCGTATGGAAGCAACATGGATCTGGACCAGATGGCATATCGGTGCCCAAAGGCGGAGGTGGTAGAAACCGTCCGCCTGGAGGGGTATCGGCTGACCTTTGCAGCCGCAGGAAGCGGTCTTGCCACCATCTTCCCGGAAGAGGGAAGCCATGTGGACGGCGTCCTCTGGTCACTGACCGGGGACTGCGAAAAGAGTCTGGATCTTTATGAAGGCTATCCTGATTTTTACGACAAACAGGAAATCACCGTCAAGAATAAAGGCGGAAGAGAGATCAAAGCCATTGTCTATATCATGACAAAAGATTACATGCAGAACTTTAATCCGCCCGGACGGTCGTACCTGACCGGAATCTTAAAGGGCTGCAGGCAGAATCAGATTCCAACAGAACCAATCCTGAAAGCAGCAAGGAAACCGCCTGTGCCGGGACAGACACAGAAGAGTCAGCCAAAGAAGAGAAAAGCCGGACAGGAACGATGAAAATCGTGAAAAAACTTTTTCAAGCGGTATGTCTTGCTGCTCTTTTCTTAAGTGCCGGATTTCTGATTTACCACATGGTATATCTTCCAATGGAAAACAAAAAGCTGGTGGCAGAGCTGAAAGGGAATTTCCCGGAGCCGGAAGCTCCGGGAGCCTCAGGCTCTGAAAAGAAAGACCAACCAGCTGGAAGAAAATGCCCGGTGGCTGCGGTAGACCTTGTTACTCTTCGGAAACAATACCTGGATGTGCAGGGATGGCTGACGATACCAGATACCGGAATCGATTATCCGGTGCTTCAGTCCGAACAGGAGAATGGGGAGTTTTACCTGAAACGGAATTACAAAAAGGAATATGACATCAACGGAAGCCTGTTTTTACAGGCAGACTGCAAAGTGTCTGAAAGTCGGAACCTTATCATTTACGGTCACAACATGAACAGTGGGGCAATGTTCGGAAATCTGGACTTCTATGCAGATGAAACATATTATCAGGAGCATCCCTTTGCTTATCTTCAGACAGAGGATAGCATTCAGGAATACCGAATTGTCACGGTGCTGAAAGCAGACAGGAATTTGTTCCCATTCCAGCAGAAACTCGCAGATGCGGAGGCAGTGCAGGAATATTTAAAAGCAGCTAAGCAGAGGGAAGTGTTCGAAACCGGGGATGATTACCTGAAGTGTATATACGATAAGGTTTTGACGCTCGTCACGTGTTCATATGAATGGAGCGGTGCCAGGAACATCGTCCTGGCGGTGCCGGTTTCCGGGGCAGTGTGGAGTCAGAAGTGTTCGTAAGTACCAGAAAAGTGCAGAAAATGAGACAAATAATGACCGCACGGGCAGGGATGTGTTCAAAACAGGGGGATTATGTAAGGGTGTGCATTGGTAGTATTTAGGTTGAAAAAAGTGTCTGAAAGTACCAGAAAAGTGCAGAATGTGAGACAACTTATAACCCAGATCCGGCAGAAAGTGTTCCAGAAAGGAGCGTTTCCTGCCGTTATTATTTACTTGGAAAGGATGGTAACGATTATGAAACGATTTTATACAGCAGAATCCGTAACAGAAGGACATCCGGATAAGCTCTGCGACCTGATCGCAGACAGCATTCTGGACGCGTGTCTGAAAGAGGACGAAAATTCCAGAGTGGCCTGCGAGGTGCTGGCGACCAAAAGGAACATCATTGTGGCAGGAGAAATCACCAGCCGATTTGAGCCACAGGTGTTTGAAATCATCAAAAAGGTGCTGGAGAGTGCAGGCTATGAAGCAGAGGAAATCCACATGGATGCCCTCATCCACAAACAGAGTCCGGATATCGCCGGGGCAGTGGAGAGATCCAGAGAACGAAGGGCAGGGACTGTTTCTGTTCAGAGCGGACTTGCCAGCGGTGCCGGGGATCAGGGCATCATGATTGGTTACGCCTGCGATGAGACACCGCAGCTTATGCCGATGCCAGTGGTTCTGGCGAACCGCATTGTAAGGGAACTGTCTGCAAGCCGTAGAAGCGGATATATCACGGGAATCTTGCCAGATGGAAAGGCGCAGGTGACCGTGGAGTATGAAGATGACAGACCTGCCCGGCTGGATACCGTCATTGTGTCCTGCCAGCATGAAAAGGAAAAATCCCTTCGGAAGCTGGAGCATGAGATCCGGGAGAAAGTGTTACGCCCGGCACTCCGTATGCTGCCACCGGATGAGGATACCAAGATCCTGATTAACCCATCGGGTAGATTTGTGTGCGGAGGTCTGGATGCAGACACCGGACTGACCGGAAGGAAACTAATGGTGGATACCTACGGCAGCCTGGTACCGCATGGCGGCGGTGCATTCTCCGGGAAGGATTGTTCCAAAGTTGACCGTTCCGGGGCATACATGGCCCGTTACATCGCCAAAAACATGGTAGCTGCCGGACTTGCCAGCCGATGCCAGGTGTCCCTTGCCTATGCCATTGGGGTTGCCCAGCCAGTCATGGTGCAGGTGGATACCTTTGGAACGGGAAAGATCTGTGCGGATGACTGCCTCGCCGCAGCGATCCCTCTGGTGTTCGGGCTTACCCCAAGCCAGATCTGTGACACCCTGCACCTGAAGCGGCCAATCTACCGACAGAGTGCGGTGTTCGGGCATTTTGGAAGAAAGGAATTCCCGTGGGAGAAAACGGATAAGGCAGAGCAGCTCCGGGATACCGTGATGTAATGCCGTGGATTCCGGAAGAAGAAATCAAACGTGCAAGGGAGATCACCGCCATTGAATACCTGAAGAAATATCAGCCAAACCGTCTGAAAAAATCTTCAGCCAGAAATGAATGGGAGCTGACAGACCACGACAGCTTTAAGATTAACGAGCAGACCAGCCAGTGGCACTGGAAATCCAGAGATATCGGGGGCACCAGTGCTTTAAATTTCCTGATTCATGTAGACGGGTGTTCTTTTCTGGAGGCAGTGCAAATGCTGAAAGATGAGTATCCCACCTATATCCCTCCTCCAGTGGAAGCAAAGCCAAAGAAGCCATTTGTCCTGCCTACGGCCAGCCCAGACTGCCGCAGGGTGTTCCGCTATCTGAAAGAGCGGGGCATCAGTGGCGAGGTCTTACAGCGGTGTGTTCATTTGGAAATCTTATATGAGAGTCTGCCCTACCACAATGCCGTGTTCATAGGACGGGATGAAAACCAGGTGGCAAGATATGCTTTCCTGCGTGGGATTTACGATGCCAGCGGAAAGTCTTTTAAGATGGAACAGGCCGGAAGTGAAAAGGCATACGCTTTTTGTGTTCCGGCGAAATCGGGATGCAGACGGGTTGCTGTTTATGAAGCCTGTGTGGATGTGCTTGCCCACATGACATTGGAACAGAGACAGGGAAGCCGGGATAAGTACCGTCTGGAGCTTGGCGGGATCAGCGCACCAAAAGAAGGGCAGAGCCAGCGGAGCATGAAAAAGCCGCAGGCATTGGAACATTTTCTGTCCCAGCACCCGGAGATCACCGAGATCGAAGTGTGTACCGACAATGACTTTGCCGGACGGTGGGCGTGTGAACATATCCGAAAAGCCTACGAGGGAAGCTATCGGATCATCGAGAACCTGCCGGAAATCGAAGGGGCAGACTGGGCAGACATGGCAAAAATGGCTGCCCGTACACCGGAGAAACGGCAGAATAGGGAAGCGAGGTGATGCTTTGAAAGATAAAATAGAAGTGGAAATGCTGTCACCTCTGATGGCAGAGTTTATTCCGGACTATTCAGATATTGTGAATCTGGATGATGCGGAGCCATTGGAAGGACCTGACCTGGTGCAGTATCAGACATCCATCGCAGAAAAGGTTGACGAGATCAATCGGCTCGGTATGCCTGACAACCAGCCATGCAACCTGATCGATTATTTTGACCAAAACAAGGACATTAAGGAAAAAGTGGAACGCATTACAATGGCGGTAAAGGAACAGGAGGGCGTTTTATATGGCTGTGCAAACCTGACACTCCGGGAGAATCTGACACCAGAGGAATACCGTGTGGTGGGGCAGTATCTGAGAGGGCAGTACAGCGATGGCTGGGGAGAAAGTCTGGAACAGCGGGAGATCAAGGTAGACGGTGGTGAATTATACTTACATTTCTATGTTGGTGCCGGTTCGGATTTCCAGATACAGGTGAAAGCACCGGAAAACGGTGTGCAGGAAAAGCAGCCGGAACAAAAGCCGTCCCGTCCAGAACTTAAGCTCTTAGGGCATGACGGAAATATTTTCTCAATCCTTGGGGATGCCGCAAGACTGCTTAGACGTGCCGGGATGTCCGAACAGGCCAACGAAATGGCGGATCGTGTCCACAAGAGCAGCAATTACTATGAAGCGCTGGGAATCATCAGCGAATACGTGGAAACCGAGCTGTCGGACCACCGTGAACAGCCCAGAACGCCAAGAAAAGAAACACTGAAAAAAGAGGATACCTGCCGATGAGCAGTTCCATAAAGAAAAGCACTTCCAGAGAAATCTGGAAAATAAGCGACCGAAAGGATGATGCCTATGGGAAATACCCTGAAACTTGAAGATCTTTTAAAACCGGACTGTGTGCCGGATGAGTCTGCCGGAGGGGAGAACTGGCGTATCCTGCATGGAGATACCTTAAAACTGGTCAAAGGATTCCAGCCGGGGATCTTTGATGCAGTTATAACCGATCCGCCCTATGCGTCCGGGGGAACCAAGCAGAACGAACGCAACCGAACTACCAACCAGAAGTACAGCAGCATGAAAGCAGAAAATGCCCTGCCGGATTTTGATGGGGATAATAAAGACCAGCGTTCCTGGACCCACTGGATGGCAGAATGGCTGTACGATGTGCGGAAAGCCTGCAAGAGAGGGGCTCCGATCTGCCTCTTTATTGACTGGAGACAGTACCCGTCCATCACCGATGCCCTCCAGTGGGCAGGGTGGATCTGGAGAGGGACTGCCGTCTGGGACAAGGGGAACTCTCGTCCGCAGAAAGGCAGATTCCGCCAGCAGGCAGAATATATTGTATGGGGAAGCAACGGACCGATGCCGATCAACCGCCCGGTGTCCTGCCTTCCGGGTGTGTTCCGTTATGGGAATCCCCAGAACCGCATCCATGTGACAGAAAAGCCGCTCCAGCTGATGAAGGATGTCATCCAGATCTGTGAGCCGGGCGGCCTGATCTTAGACCCGTTTGCCGGAGCTGGTACTACCATCCTTGCGGCGGCAGAGTCGGGGTTTCAGGCAGTCGGCATTGAAGTGACCGATGCGTATTATAAGCTGGGAAGCGACCGTGTCCGCATTGCACTGGAAGCTGGGGAAGAAGCGGAAAACAAAGAACCACAGTAGCCGGATGTCTGGCAGACATCTGAAAAAGAGAAGAAAAGAATCCAGATGTCCACAAGACATCCACAGAGCGGAATGCTTTGTGGGTGTTTCTTTTTGGAAAAACGCCGGGCAGAGGAAACCTGTCCGGCCAGGAAAGGAGATGGTCGTATTGGAACAGGCACTTGCTTATGTCTGCTGTTCTGCAGAAGAAGGAAAGACCAAAGTACAGCGGTACTGCCGGAAGATCTACGAACTGGGATATGTGCCGATCTGCCCGCAGTACAGCTTTTCCCCATTCCTTGATGACGGGGATGCAGAGGATATGCAGGCCATGCGGAGAATGTCCCACCAGATATTAAGGCGGTGCAGGATGGTGGTTGTCTGCGGAAAAGAGACCACCGGGACGATGAACACGGAGATCAGCATGGCTGACAGACTCCATATCATCTGTACCACACTGGATGGGTTGAGCAAAATCAAGGAAAATGAATGATTCAGAAAAACAACTGGTTCAGAGGGGACGAAACCGGATGCGACTGGTTTTGCAAGCATAGCGTTTGGATATCCAAACGCACTTTGGGGAGAACCCCAATCCCCCATACCGAGCCGTAAACAGACGAAAGGAGAACGAAAAAATGTTGGGATTTATACTTGGCACAATGACCGGAGGAGTAATGGGAATTTTTGCAATGTGTCTTTTCATAGCTGGGAAGCGTGAGGATGAGGCACTGGAGCGGTGCCGGATGAAACGGAAGGAGATCATCGACCACGGCGTGTGCATCTGTTTTGTAAACAGCCAGGGAGAGGAACTATTCCGTCTGGCAGACGGAGAAAGCCTTGTGCAGAATGCCCCAAATGGAGAGCGGAATGTATCCACCTGCCATTATCTGGATGCCGATTCTGCCATGATCGATGGGAAGAAATGGAACCTTCTGGAATTTGCAAAAGAGATGGAAAAGAGAGGGATCATGTTCGCCCCGATGGTGCTGTGCCAGGTATCGGAAAGGGGGTGAGGCCCATATGAAGAAAAAAATCATTGCTGCAGCGGTAGCCATCGGCGTCCTGGCAGGTTTCCTGATCTGGAAAAATCGTGAAATGTAATGGAGCAACAACCAATAACCCGTTGGAAAGCAGGTGAAGAGATGAGAAAAAGAAACCATGTGATACCAGTCCGCCTCAATGCGAAGGAGCTGCGTTTTCTGGAAGAGCAGGTAGAGAAAAGCGGCCTGTCCCGTGAGGAATATATCCGTTCCCTTGTCATGGGCGGCGAAGTCCGGGCAAGACCCTGTGAGCATCATACGGAGCTTTTGCGGAAAATATCCGGTCTGTGCAACAATGCCAACCAGCTTGCCCATGTAGCTAACGGCTGTGGGATGGCCGGGGAAGAGAGCATCCGGGAAATGCTCCGCATGACAAAAGAAACATGGAGGCTGGTCAAAGAGGAATGGTAGCCGATGGCATACACCAGTATCATCCCGGTCAGCCGTCTGGACAATTCCATCACGTACATCCGAAACAAGGATAAGACCACAAAAAAAGGGCAAAGTGCCGGCTCTCTGGAAGAAGCCATTGATTACGCCATGAACCGGGACAAGACGGAGCGTTCCATTTTTGAGGATGCCATCGGCTGTGTCTGTGAGACTGCCTATCAAGATATGGTAGCTACAAAGAAACGATACCACAAGATGGACGGGGTGCAGGGCTTCCATCTGGTGCAGAGCTTTGCCAAAGGGGAAGTCACCCCAGAGCTGGCCCACCGGATCGGCATGGAGCTGGCAAAAAGGCTCCTGCAGGGAAAATACGAAGCAGTGATCACTACCCATCTGAACACGGAGCATTACCATAACCACATTGTGTTTAATTCCGTGAGCATGGAAGATGGGAAAAAATATCACAGCAACAGCAGGAGTTACTACGAAGATGTGCGGAAAGCTTCGGATGCCTTATGCCTGAAATACGGCTTATCCGTCATCGAGCCGAAAAACGGCAAGGGGAAATCCTACGCCCAGTGGATGGCAGAACAGGACGGAAAGCCGACCTGGAGAACCTCGATCCGTCTGGATATCCGGGATGCAGTGGCAGAGAGCTTCACATGGAAACAGTTCCTGGATCAGATGAAGCAGAGGGGATACCAGTGGAAGCTGAACCGGAAGTACATTGCATTAAAAGCACCGGGAATGGAACGGTATATCCGTCTGCGGAGCCTTGGGAAGAATTATTCGGAAGAGGGCATCCGACAGTGGATCTTGCAGCCAAAGAGCAGGACACCTGCTGGAAAAGAAGGAGCTTCCCGACCCCCGAAAAAGAAGTTAAAAGGGATACAGGCCCTGTACTATTCCTATCTGTACCAGATGGGTGTTCTGAAGCAGAAACCCAAAAGGATCTCCCCGGTGCTCCGGGCAGATATCCGGAAACTGGATGCCAGGATCGAGCAGATGGAATTTCTCCAGAAGCATCAGATCACCACCCGTGAAGAGCTGCTTGTCTACCGAATTCCATTGGAAGAACAGGTGCAGGCACTCACCAAAGAACGGAAGCGGCTCTACCGGAGCGAACCGGACAGTGCCAGGATCGGTCAGATCACCGAAGAACTAAAGCCGCTTCGGAAGGATATCCGCCTTTGTATCCGGATCGAACAGCAGTCCAGAGAGATGGAAGAAAAGATGCGTCTGGCAGAGCAGATCCAGAGGCAGGCAGAACAGGAAGAGCAGACGGAGAAAAACAGACAACCGAGAACAGAAAGCAGGTGAATGATATGAATTATGGAGGCGATGCGGCGGACCAGATCGTCCGGTATTCGCTGGACGGCGTGGACCACGGGCTCAGGCTTTCGGGTACGCTGGCAAAGCATCTGGCGGTATTTGTTGCCGCCGTATTAAAAGACCAGAAGAAAACGAGGGGCAGAACCCGGATGGTGCGGATGTTAAAGGAGAACAAGCCATTGAAGTTCTTTACCGTGCCGTCCGACCGCCTGAGAGAATTCTGCAGTGAGGGCAGGAAACGGGGACTGCTCTATGTGATCATCCGGGATAAAAAGAACCCGGAGATGAGCGAGGTCATGGTCTTTGCGGATGACGCAGCCAAAGTCAACCGTGTCATGGATAAGATGAACCTTGATTTTGTAAGAAGCGAAGTCGGGGAAGCTGTCCATGAGGTAACTGCCGGAATGGAAGCACCGGAAACCGAAGCAGTACAGGAAACCGTACAGATGCCGGAGGGCGAGGTGCAGTTCGAGATCAGCGATCTGGACGAAGCATTCCAGGTCGGTGATATGGATTTTTCGGAAGGGGAAAAGAATCAGAACCACCCCGAAAAGGAGTTTTCTGAACTGGAAAATTTTATCCCGGTGCAGGAAGAGGGGGAAGAGAATCTGTCCGGCTCTTCCTTGCACAGCAGAAATATTTCTACCGGGCAGGAAAACGGGACTGATGGAGCAAAGCCAAGGGAACAGGAGCGTCCCAGTGTCCGCCGGGAGCTGGAGAACATCAAACGGGAGAAAGCAGAGGAATCCCAGAAGAAGAGCCGGGAAAAGAACCGTGGACCAAAGAAAACGCAGAAGAAAGCGAGAAATAAACGAAAGGTGAAAGCGAGGTAGAAGATGGACCTGACAAAATTTTTAGGGCAGGACACGCAGGAGCAGTCCACCCAGCGGTTATCGAAAGAAGAATATGCCGCACAGAAAAAGCAGGAGAGGGAAGAAATCTGGGGTATGATCGATGGAAAGGCACAGGAGGTCTTCCAGAATGGGGACTCCTTAAAAGGATTCCTTGATTTTATGGGACAGTGCAAGCCGCAGAGGACAGACAACCTGTTCCTGCTTTATGCACAGAATCCGGAGATCCGGCAGGTCAAGACCTTTGAAAAATGGAAGGAAGAAGGTAAGGTAGTCAAGACCGGAAGCAAGGGATACAACTTCATTGTCGGACAGGAATATGAAAAGGACGGTGTCATCCAGCAGGGGTACTCCATCCAGAAAGCCTATGACATCAGCCAGATCCGTACCAAGCAGCCGGAAGAGGCAGAGCCAAAGCCGATGGACCAGCTGATGGAAGCACTGCTGACCGACAGCGAGGTACGGATTCAGATTGCAGACCACCTGCCGGATAAGGTACAGGCACAGTATATCCCGAACAAGCGGACGATCTATGTCCGAAATGGCATGAGCGAAAATGCAACGTTCCATTCCATCAGCCGGGAGCTGGCCTGTGCATCCCTTGACCATCACGATGGAAGCTACAGCCGGGCAGGGGTATCGGCACAGGCCTATTGTGCGGCGTATGTGACAGCACAGAAATACGGCGTGGATGTCTCCGGTTTTTCCTTTGACAAGGTATGCCAGATGCAGGCATTCGGACAGAAAGATCCGAAAGAACTCCGCTCCTTTATCCAGGATGTAAAGAGTGCAGCCTATTCCATTGGCAAGCAGGTAGACCGCAACCTTGGCAAAAGCGAGCAGGAATTTATGACCGATGAATTTGCCATCCCGGAGGAAAAAACGGAGAAACCTGCCAAGAGTAAAAAGTCCCCGGAACGCTGATAAAAAGGGGCTTTTCCGGCTCTTTTGCAGTAGCTTTCCGGGAGGAAGTGTGGTATGTTGTGGTTGAGAAAAAAGAGGAAAAAAGGAGGCTCGCCTATGACAAGAATGCGATATGTAAAGATGGACCGGATCATGAACCACATGCTGATCCATGCACTCCGGGAAGTGTTCCGGCAGGAAAAAGAACAGGGGCTTCCGGTGGATACCACACGGGATCTGGTTCTGAAGCTGGCAGAGCAGGAAGAGGGAAAGCTCTACCTGACAGAAGCCGAACACAGCAAATCCGTGGAAGCCTTAAACCAGCTCCGGGACACATACCTGAAAAACGGACGCTATTCCGATGGGATCGACAGCGTCCTGTTAAAGATCATGAAATCCAGATACCGCCCATACCGTGGAAGGGGAAGATGAAGAAAGGATGTGGTACAAATATACAGAAATATGACACAAGAAAGAATAGAAGCCATGCGGAGAAGATATCCGCCGGGAACCGAGGTCACGCTTAACAGCATGGAGGGGGAGAGCCACATGCCACCCGGCTTAAAAGGTAAGGTGGATATGGTAGACGATGCAGGGCAGATCCACGTAAACTGGGAGAATGGAAGCAGCCTTGCCCTCGTTCCGGGAGTGGACAGCTTCCACATTACGGACCTGCCAAGAGCAGAGAGGCCCAAACAGCAGCCATCCCGGTAACAAACAGCCGGAAGTCAGACTGGGTGATTTGGCTTGCCGGACTGCCTGTCATCTGGTGGGTAGCAATCCTGCTTGCGGATGCCATCCAGCCGGGCAGGAATCTTTTCGAGCTAATGGAGGTTCTCACAGAAAAGCTGAACCATCCCTTCCAGTTTCATTATACGGAATATACCATCAAGTCGATGCTGGTCTGCACGTTACTTTACGCAGCCGGGATCGGCATTTTTTATTCCAGTCAGAAGAACTACCGCAGAGGGGAAGAACATGGCTCTGCCAGATGGGGCGATGCCCGGCAGATCTGTAAGAAATATAGCCAGAAGCCGTACTCCCAGAACATCCTGCTGACACAGAACTTCCGCATTAGCCTTGACACCCACAAGCACCGCAGATGTCTCAACATTCTCGTAGTGGGAGGCTCCGGTGCAGGAAAATCCAGAGGCTTTGCCCTGCCAAACATCATGCAGTGCTGCTGTTCGATGGTCATCACCGATCCGAAAGCCGAGCTGCTCCGAAAGACAGGCGGTCTGCTGGAAAAGAAAGGATATGAGGTGCGTGTCTTTGACCTCATCAATCCCGACACATCTTTTTGCTACAATCCATTCGAGTATGTCCACGATGACAAAGACGTGCTCCGTCTTATTTCCAATCTGATACAAAACACCACACCCAAAGGTTCCCAGTCCTCCGATCCCTTCTGGGAGAAGAGCGAAACCGCACTGCTTCAGGCACTGATGCTGTATCTGCTCCACGAAGCTCCACCGGAAGAACAGAACTTCGCCATGATCATGGAGATGTTAGGCTCGGCACAGGTAAAAGAAGAGGACGAGGACTACGAGTCCCCTCTGGACATTTTGTTTGACCGTCTGGAGATGCGGGACCCGGACAGCATTGCCGTCAAGCAGTATCACATTTACAAGCAGGCGGCAGGTGTTGTATGCTCTAAAAGACTTCTTAATCAAGCGGTTGGGAAGTCTCTTAGAACACACAACTTAAAACCGAAGAAAGGAGCGCAAGTTATGAGAAAAAACGAGAAAATCACTGCTCTGTACGAACGACTGAGCCGTGATGACTTTGGCAAAGATGATGACCAACAGCGTGAGAGCAATTCCATTTCCAATCAAAAAGCTATGTTGGAGGAGTTCGCCGCACGGCAGGGCTTTACAAACATTGTCCATTTCACAGACGATGGCATTAGCGGCACCTGCTTTGACCGCCCCGGATTTTTGGCAATGATGAAAGAGGTTGAAGCCGGGAATGTGGAGTACCTGTGTATCAAGGACATGAGTCGCATGGGTCGTGACTATCTGAAAGTCGGTCAGATTATGGAAATCCTGCGTCAGCGTGGCGTTCGCCTTATCGCCATCAATGACGGCGTGGACAGTGCCAGAGGGGACGATGATTTTACCCCTTTCCGCAACATTATGAACGAGTATTACGCCAGAGACACCAGCCGTAAAATCCGTTCCACTTTCCAGTCAAAAGGCAAGTCCGGCAAGCACCTCACAGGCACGGTCATTTACGGCTATCTCTGGAACGAAGCCAGAGACCAATGGTTGGTTGACCCCGAAGCCGCAGAGGTGGTCAAGCGCATCTTTGCCATGACGATTGAGGGTTACGGTCCGTATCAGATCGCCAGCAAACTGAAATCGGAAAAGGTGCTTATTCCGTCTGCTTACCTTGCCCAACACGGCGAGGGCGTGAACAAAAACAAGACTTTCAAAGATGTGTACGGCTGGGGTTCTTCCACCATTTGCAACATTCTTGAAAAGCGTGAGTATCTGGGACACACCATCAATTTCAAGACCCGAAAGCACTTCAAGGACAAGAAAAGCCATTATGTCCCAGAGGACGAATGGACGATTTTTGAGAATACGCACGAAGCCATTATTGACCAGCAGACCTTTGACCTTGTGCAGAAAATCCGTGGGAATGTCAGACGCTACCCGGACGGCTGGGGCGAAGCAGCTCCCCTCACGGGCTTGCTTTATTGTGCCGATTGCGGCGGCAAGATGTATGTTCACCGCACCAATAACGGCAAGCGCATTTCTCAATACACCTGTTCCCAATACAGCAAAGTCCCAGTTGGAAAGCTCTGCACGACACAGCACCGTATCAATGAAGATGTGGTACTGTCCCTTGTCTCTGAAATGCTGAAAGCCATTGCAGAGTATGCCAAGCATGACAGAGCCGAGTTTGTCCGTGTGGTGCAGGAAGCACAGTCCAGCCAGCAGACGGCAGAGGTCAGGAAACAGCGGACACGCCTTGCCACAGCAAAGCAGAGAGTTTCCGAGCTGGAAGTCCTGCTCTGCAAAATCTATGAGGACAACATTTTAGGAAAGCTGTCCGACAGCAGATACGCCACTCTGGACGCTCAATACGAAAAGGAGCAGACCGAGCTTACCGCTGAAATCTCTGCTCTGGAAAAGGCAGTCAAGAGCTACGAGAAGCACGAAAAGGACGCTGACCGTTTTATCGCTCTGATTGACAAATACGAGAACTTCGACAAGCTGACCATTGCTATGCTCAACGAGTTTATCGAGAAAATCCTTGTGCATGAGCGTGACCGCAAAGGCAGTATACAGACCACACAGGAGGTCGAGATTTACTTCAATTTTGTCGGGCGATTTGTTCCCCCGGCGTTTGGAGAAGTGGAGCTGACCCCGGAAGAATTAGAGGAAATCCGCAAACGTGAGGAACGCAAGGACAGGCTTCATCAGAACTACTTGAAGCGTAAAGCCAGCGGAGCACAGAAGCGATACGAGGACAAAATCAAAAAGCGGAAAAAGGCAGAAATCGAAGCCAAGAAAGCCGCCATTCGTGCGGAGGACATTGCAAAGGGCGTGTTCGTCCCTGTCAGCAGTTTACCGCAGAGAGAGCCGATGAAAGGAGTACAAACAGCATGAATATCACTTACACACAGAACGGCGATTATCTTATCCCAAACATCATTATCCGCAAGACCAAGCCCCTCGGACACTACGGCAGACTTCGCAAGGCGTATCTGGAAATGCACCGTCCGATACTGTTCAATGAGCTGGTGCTATCCGACAAGCTCTTTGAGCATTGCGCCGAGATTGACGAAACAGCACGAAACCGCATGGAGCTGATCGTGCGGTCACTGGCAGAGCAAAACGGCGTGACCGAGCAACTGAAAGCCGAAAACCAAATGGAATGGGTGCGGCAGATGAACGCTTGCAAGGCACAGGCAGAGGAGATTGTGAAAGTGGAATTGATTTATGATTGAGCGAGGAAGTCCGGGCAGAAAACTGTTCGGACTTTTCTCATGTAGTCCAAAGTTGCGGTAGAATTGTTCACGAGTTTTATGGTACAATTTATGCGAATAAAGAAAACGGAAAATTAGAATCTAACAAGAGAATGTGGTTGTATGAAAAAATCCATATTAGTATTTTGGGCAATCGTGTGTCTGTTACCTATTCAAAGGAGGTTTAAGAATTTTAAATGAAACATATAAGAAATATATTGCTGTTGATTACGATTATTTTTGCTTTTGTTATGCAAGCTGAAGTATATCAAAATATGCTCTGGAACTTTAATGGTGCTTATTATTTATCGTCCAGATACACAACTACTAATGACGATATGGATTCATTTTTAGCCAATGCAGAAGATACAGCTGAGAAGCATGGTGTTCATATTTTTTCGACTTTTAATCAGAGAGTTTCTAATTATCAGACAAGACTTTATATTTATGGTGATGATACCGTTGTTCGGGATAGTCTTAAAAGCACAATGGATATTGAGGAAAAAACATATACGGCTTTGATAGGCGGAATCACCGTAATAGAATTTGAAGATTTTAGAGAAGCAAAAAACACAGGCAATGGACAGGAAATAATGGTCAGCTATATCGGTGACGATGATGACATTATTGCCACATATCAAGATTTGGCAAAAGAATATTCTATATCGCAGCCAGAGTTTTGGCAATCAACCGAAACTGATATGATGTTCATTGTTTGGGGCCTGGTTGCCATATTGATGATTGTACTTAATATGATTGAGGTGATACGCAGACAAAAGGAAGTAGTTGTACGAGCTTCTCTGGGCGAAAATGCTGCTGTGATTGCTCTAAAAGCTGTAGTGGCTGATATGATTTCATATGCTGCATTATTCGTCTTAGCAAAGTTGCTTGTTTCTCAATTTATATCGGGAGCGTATGAAGATCATCTCATTTTGGCAGTGTATTGTGCCGGAGCAGTTCTTTCCGTAATTCCTTATGCTGCTTTTGTCCGCTTTGATGTAAAAAAAGCCTTTGCCAATGCTTCAGATAAAAAAGGTATGTTTTATCTTCTGAACGGTCTTAAAGTATTTGCTACTGCTATGACGATTTTTACAATAACTACAAATCTCAGTAGCATTCAAGGTAATTTACTTACAAACACTACTCTTTTAGAAAATCATTATAATGATTACTATTTTGGAGTTATGCAGATTGAACCTCCTTTTGAAGAAAATGAGGAGGAATCCAAAGAGAGCGAATTTTGGAATGACCTTTACGAAAATGAATACAACACTATAAATCCGGTGGTCTGCATAGGCAGCCGGATAAGCGATACGGATAATTATATTTTTGTAAATCATAATGCCAGAGATATGCTGCAAGGGTTTTCTGATATGCTTACTGAAGATGATGAAAAAGAGGATATCGTGGTCTTCGTGCCAAAGGGAAAAAATGCGGAATCATACAAAGATATCGCAAAAGAGGAAATTGACTCTCTTACCCAAAATGCAGAAGAACTGCGTGTTGTTTATAAAGAATATTCTGGCAGAGAGCAATTTTATTATCTCAATTCGAACAGAGAAGAGGCTATTGACGGATTGTCAAGAGCAACAAATCCGATTGTTATTTATCAGGCAAATGAGGCTGTTGCTTTGAATGGAAGTTATATCGAAACAGGAACATATAATGGTGAGGTGATCTACGGATGCGATGAAAGCACAATTCGTAATGCTGCGAAAAAATATGCAGAACAGCTTGGTCCACACTATTTTATGCTGACGAATGTCGGGGAGGATTATACTTATAGTCATAGTTTCCTCGTGAAACTGATTGGCTTTATAAGCTCTCTTTGCGTATTAGTATTGCTGTTAGATATCGCTATCATCATATCTGAAGTGAAAATGGAATTTAGACTTAATGCGATGGAAATCTCCCTCAAAAAGGTTTTGGGCTATCGCTTTTATGAAAGGCACAAAAGATTTATTTCCGTTAATCTCTTAGAAAATATAGCCGTTGTGATATTGATTTGCATTGTTTCGCTTTTTATATCTAACGCAAGTGTCGGGATTGCTTTACTGGTTGGAGCATTGCTCACCATTATTGAAATGGCAATCATTTTCACAAATGTTATGTGGGTTGAAAAAACAAATATCTCAAAGTCCTTGAAAGGTGGATGTTTATGATTATAATTCGTGGCTTAAATAAAGCATTTGGAGAGAAAATAATTTTCTCCAACTTTAATTTGGAAATTCCGGATGGAAGTTTTGTAGTAATCAGCGGGGATAGCGGCAGTGGAAAAAGCACTTTGCTCAATATGATTGGTGGTATCGAAAAGCCGGATAGCGGCAGTATCATAATCGAAGGGCTGAATATTACCCGGCTTAAAAATAAAAACAGTTTTTTTGCGGATACAGTGGGGTTTCTTTTTCAGAATTTTGCACTGCTTGAAAATAAGACAGTTAAAGAAAATTTAAGTTTGATTAAAAAATCAAGCCGAACTAAAGTATCACTTAAAGAAGCTCTTAATCGTGTGGGGTTATCAAAGGAAGTTAACAAAAAAGTTTATCAGCTTTCCGGTGGTGAACAACAGAGAGTTGCTTTAGCTCGTCTTATGATGAAAAAATGTTCTGTTGTTTTGGCAGATGAACCTACTGGCTCACTTGACAAGAAAAATAGAGATATTGTTATGAGGTTATTGCACGAACTCAATGAAGAAGGTAAAACGGTTATCATTGTTACCCACGATCAGGGTATTATTGAAGATGAACCTTATGTTGTGAAAATCTGAGAGTACCTCTTAGAAATGTCTTGATCTACATTTTATGTAATTTGGGTCAGAAGAAAATCCCTTTAGGAACTAAAGGGCGCACTTCTATACTCTCCTATCGGGAGTATGTGCGTCCTGCGGAGCTTCATTCCCGGTCAGCAGAGAAAAACTGCTTGACCGAAAATGTTTCGTCACTTCGTTCCGTCAAGGGAGCTACACTCCCTTGCGACGCTTGTGCGTCTATCCCTTGTGGACTTGCCGTCCGCAAACAGCATGAAATGCTGTTCGCCGCCAGCAAGTTTGGAAAAATAAATACCGAAAATCAGACCGTTGACTGGTCGCAATGTGCGAAAAGTTGACGGTCTTTTTTTATCCCAAAAATCAAAAAAGGAGGTCAATCACAATGACAAAACCGAAAACCCTCGATCAGCTTCGAGCCGAAAAGGAACGAGCTGAGACGCAGCTTGCACAGGAGAAGCACAAGCTGGAGCGTCTGGAGAACAGAAAGAAGTATCTGGAGAAAGGCGAACGCACCAAGCGCACCCACCGCCTTTGCAATCTGGGCGGCACGATTGAGAGCCTTGCCCCGGAGGTCAAAGATCTCACACGCACCGAAATGACAGAGCTGATGGAACACATCTTTTCTCTGTCCGAAGTCCAGCGAGCCGTCCGGCACATGGCGATTACTCACACCAACCAAGCGAACAGAGAAAAGGAGCTGAAAGCCGATGGCACTATTTCATCTGAGCGTCACGCAGACTAAGCGAAGCGCAGGACAGTCCGCTATTGCTTCTGCCGCCTACCGTGCCGGGGAGCGATTGTATAGCGAGTATTACGGCGAATACAGCGACTACACCCGCAAGGGCGGCGTGATCTGCTCTGACATTCTCCTGCCGTCCCATGCACCGCCCGAATACGCAGACCGCCAGACCCTATGGAACGCCGTGGAAAAAGCCGAGCGTGGAAAGAACGCCCAGCTTGCATACAGCTTTGACATTGCCTTGCAGAATGAATTTTCCCTTGAGGAAAACATCGCTCTTGCAAGGCAATTTTTATTGGAGAACTTTGTGAGCCGGGGCATGGTGGTTGACCTCGCCGTACACCAGCCAGACCGGGAGGACGGCGGCATACCCAATCCACATTTTCATGTGCTTTGCCCTATCCGCCCCATCGAGCAGAACGGCAAATGGGGACTAAAGCAACGCCGGGTGTATGAGCTGGACGAGGACGGCAACCGTATCCGAGACGGAGACGGAAAGTTTGTGTTCAACGCCGTTCCCACTACCGACTGGGGCAGTCCCGAAACGCTGGAACATTGGCGGCAGACATGGGCGGAACTATGCAACGCCAAGTTTGCGGAGAAAGGGCTTGATGTTCGTATCGACCACCGAAGCTATGAGCGTCAGGGCGTGGAGCTTCTTCCCACCGTCCATGAGGGCGCAACCGTCCGGGCAATGGAGAAGAAAGGCATACGCACCGAGAAAGGCGAGTTCAACCGCTGGATCAGAGCAACCAATGCCGTTATCCGGGACATCAAGAAGAAAATCGCTCTCCTGTTTGATTGGATTGCCGAAGCAAAAGCGGAGCTTGCCAAGCCGCAGGCACCCGACCTTGTTTCTCTGCTGAACGCCTATTACACCCAGCGCAGAGCCGGGGCATATTCGCAGAAAGGCAAGGTCAGCAACCTAAAGGAGATGAACGATACTTTCAATTATCTCCGGGCAAACGGCATTTACTCCCTTGAGGATTTGGAACGCCGTGTCAGCGAACACAGTGCTGCCACAGAGAGCTTGAAGAAAACGCTGGACGAACAGACCGCCCGAATGAAAGCAATTAAGCAGCTCTATGACAGCTCCGCTGCTTTCCAGAGCTTGAAGCCTGTCTATGACGGCTTGCAGAAAATCAAGTTTGAGAAGCCCAGAGCTAAGTACAAGGCAGAGCATGAAGCGGAACTGAAACAGTTCTACGCCGCCAGACGTAAGCTGACCGGAGAGTTCCCGGACGGCAAGGTGGATATGAAAAAGCTGACCGAAGAGTATGACGAGCTGGAACAGGCGCACAACACCACCTATGGCGAGTTTAAGACCGTCAGAGACGATTTACACCGCCTTTGGAAGGTCAAGTCATGTGTAGATACTGCCGCCCGATTTAACGAGCGCACAGAGGAACAAAAGCTCCAAAATCGACCCCAAACACGACACAAAAAGGAGGATATGACACGATGAAAAAATACGACTGGAAGAACGAGTACAACCCCATCCGCAGAACGGCAAAACTCCTTTTGAGCGGAGAACCTTTGACCGATGGCAGACCGCTTTCCGACCTGATCGAGCTGGACGAACACACCCGGAAATGCCTTGCCTTTGAAGCCACCCTCACCGACCGCCAGATTGATATGTTGCAGGAGCTGGGCTATCTGCCTGTTATCATGAGACAGAACGGCGAGGAATGTGCGAACTGCCCCTACACGCTGGACGAGCGTGAGCATGGCATTTGCAGACGATGCGCTGTTTTCAAGAAGTAAGGAGGACGCTCATGCAGTACACCCAAGCGCAGATTGACCGGGCAAATGCCGCTAGTCTGGAAGATTTTCTCCGTACACAGGGAGAGACGCTTATCAAAAGCGGACGGGAATACCGCTGGAAAGAACATGACAGCCTGACCGTCCGGGGAAACAAATGGTTTCGCCACAGCCAGAGCAAGGGCGGCTATCCCATTGATTTTGTCATGGAGTTTTACGGCAAGTCCTTTCCCGAAGCAGTCCAGCTCTTAACCGGCGAAAGCGCCGAGGGACAGAGCGAAGCCAGCACAGCACCGCCCACAGCGTTTCACTTGCCCTTGCACAACAGAACAGCCGACAGAGCAATTCAATATCTTTGCGAAAGCCGAGGTCTCAACAAAACGCTTGTTGAGGCTTTTCTTCTTTCCGGGGATATTTACGAGGACGCAAAGCGGCACAATGTTGTGTTTGTCGGCAGAGACCGAAGCGGTACGCCGAGATACGCCCATGTGCGAGGAACGGCAGACCCATTCAGACAGGACATTGCCGGGTCTGACAAGTCCTATCCGTTCCGCTATGAGGGAAACGGCAACCAGCTCTTTGTCTTTGAAGCACCGATAGACCTTTTGTCCTTTATCTGCCTTTATCCGCAGGATTGGCAGACAAGAAATTATCTTGCCCTGGGCGGCGTTTCGGGCAAAGCCCTTGACCGTTTCCTTTCTGAACGCAAGGACACACGAAAAGTGTTCCTCTGCCTTGACAGCGACACCGCAGGAAGCGAAGCCTGTACCCGACTGGCACAGTCCATTCCCGGCGAGATCGCCGTCATTCGCCTTGTCCCGGCAAGGAAAGACTGGAACGATGTTCTCCGTCAGCAGGGGGACATTCCCAGCCGCAAATTCATAGCCGAGACAATCACGCTGCGAGAGTTGCCCACCGCCCAGCCTGTCCCCATGCTCCGTATGGCAGATGTGGAGCTGACGAGCGTGGATTGGCTATGGTTTCCGTATATCCCATTTGGAAAGCTGACCATCATACAGGGCAACCCCGGCGAGGGCAAGACCTACTTTGCTATGCGCCTTGCGGCGGCTTGCACCAACCGAAAGCCCTTACCCGGTATGGAGACACTTGAGCCTTTCAATATCATCTATCAGACCGCCGAGGACGGTCTGGGCGATACCGTTAAGCCCCGGCTGATGGAAGCTGACGCAGACCTTGAACGAGTGCTTGTTATTGATGATAGAGACACGCCGCTGACCCTTGCTGATGAGCGCATCGCAAGAGCAATCCGAGAGAACAACGCAAGGCTGGTTATCATTGACCCGATGCAGGCGTTTCTGGGCGCAGATGTGGACATGAACCGGGCAAATGAAGTCCGTCCCATCTTCCGTAGTCTGGGAGACATTGCACAGGCTACCGGATGCGCTATCGTGCTGATCGGACACCTGAACAAAGCCGCAGGAACGCAAAGCACCTATCGGGGATTAGGGTCTATCGACATTACGGCGGCAGTCCGCAGTCTGCTTTTTATCGGCAAGCTGAAGGACAGCCCCACAACGAGGGTGCTTATCCATGAGAAAAGCTCCCTTGCGCCGCCCGGACAGTCCCTTGCCTTTTCTCTGGGAGACGAGAAAGGCTTTGAATGGATAGGAGCTTATGACATTACCGCCGACGAGCTTCTTGCCGGGACAGACACCGCCAAGACCGAGAGCAAGACCGCACAAGCGCAAATGCTCATTCTGGAACTGCTGGCAGATGGAAAGCGTATGCCAAGTGCAGAGCTGGAAAAGACGGTCAATGAGCGTGGGATTTCCTCACGCACCATGAGAACGGCAAAGAGCCGTATCGGGGACAGGCTTGTGACCGAGAAAGACGGCACAGCATGGATCTGCTATCTCCGCAACTGACAACAGGAACACGGCAAGCATGGCAAAGACGGCAAGGTTTTTATAGATACCTTAATGTTGCCGCCTTGCCTTGTTCCCTCATACCGACACCGCCCGATGATGAACAGTCACCGGGCATTTTTCATTTACAGGAGGATTTTGAATGAACAATACCGCAACCAACACCGCCACTTGCCCGACTGTCAGAAAGCAGATCGGAAAGACAACCTATATCGTCCGTGTGCATTTCAGCCAGACCGCAAAAGAGACGATGGAGGACAAAATCAAGCGTCTGCTCCGTGAGGAAGTCCGCAAAATGTAACTTCTTTTTGAATTTGATGAAAAAGTCCTTGACTTTTCGTCTCTGGAAAGACCGCCAAGTCCATCCTGATCAGTGTAGGTGTCCGGCTGGCAGCCTTCAATCTGCCGCAGATCGCCAAGCTGACCAATACTGATGAACTGGATCTTTCCAACATGGGAGAAAGAAAAGTTGCCCTTTTCTGTTGTATCCCGGATGCAGACACCTCTTTGAATTATCTGGTAGGCATGATCTACAGCCAGCTTTTCCAGACGCTTTATTACATGGCAGACCGTGTGCATGGCGGTGCCCTCCCGGTTCCGGTCAACTGCATCATGGATGAGTTTCCAAACGTATCCCTGCCAAATGAGTTTGAGAAGATCCTGGCAACCTGCCGTTCCCGTTCCATTTACTGCAGCATCATCATCCAGAACATGAGCCAGCTAAAGGCTCTGTTCAAGGACTCCTGGGAAAGTCTGGTGGGCAACTGCGATGAGTTTTTATACCTGGGCGGCAATGAAAAAGAGACACACAAATATGTATCAGAATTACTGGGGAAAGAAACCATAGACACCAACACCTACGGGCAGACCAAAGGAAAATCCGGCAGCTACTCCACCAACTTCCAGCAGAGCGGAAGGGAGCTGTTACAGCCGGATGAAGTCCGTATGCTGGATAACCAGAATGCACTTCTGTTTATCCGCGGGGAGCGGCCCATACTGGATGCCAAGTATGACCTGATGAAGCATCCCAACATCCGGTATACCGAGGACGGAGGTGCCGGCCCGTTCAATTATGCGAAAGCACCGCTGGCGCATGATGATTTTACATTTGACGAAACAAGATATGACGATTACGAACTGCTTCTGGATGAGGACATCATCGGGGAGCTTTTTTGATGGGAGGAATGCCAATGAATTTACTGAAAAATAAGAAACACACAGAAATCAGGAAAGAGACCGCACCGCTGAAGATGAAGAGAGGGCAGAAGAAACTGTTTGCTCTGTATGCAGTTACGGTACTGTCGATCTGCATTGGGGCGACCTGCGTTTATGCCGCAGGCGATCCGCTGACCGTAGTCAATAACCTGTCCACGTTTATCTTTTCCCTGATCCGCGCCATTGGCCTGATCCTGCTGGGATTTGGTATCGTGCAGGTCGGTCTGTCCTTAAAGAGCCACGATCCAAGCCAGAGGGCAAACGGATTTCTGACACTGGCAGGCGGTATCATCATTACCTTTGCAAAAGAGATCCTGGACCTGATCATGGGATAGGAGAAGAGTCCAGAAGGGGAGCCATGCGAAATGCCGGCTCCCTGCTCACTTTTGAGGATGGGAGGTGAAACTGTTTGAGTGATAACTGGATCGTACAGAATCTAAATTCTGCCTTGCAGACCTGGAGCGACAAGCTGGCTGAAATCTGGACACTGCTGACGCAAAGCCCGGAGAATTTCAAGGGCGGGGCAATCTGGAGCGTGATGACGAACATCAACGGTGGACTGAAAGCCATCGGGTACGGCCTGCTGGTTCTGTTCTTTGCGGCAGGGCTGATAAAAACCTGTGGGAGCTTCACGGATATGAAAAAGCCGGAACACGTAGTGAAAGCCTTTATCCGTTTTGCACTGGCACAGGGAGCCGTTATGTCCGGCATGGAGCTTCTGACTGCGATCTTTTCCATTGTGCAGGGCATCGTGACAAACATCATGTCCCACTCCGGGATGGCAGGGGGAACCGTAACGGAACTGCCCTCGGAGATCGTGGACAAGATCGAAGCGGTCGGGATGCTGGAATCCATCCCTTTGTGGATCGTAACCCTGTTAGGCAGTCTGCTAATTACCGTGCTTTCCTTTGTAATGATCCTGACCGTATATGGAAGAATGTTCAAGCTGTACATGTACACGGCCATCGCACCGATTCCATTGGCAACCTTTGCCGGGGAGCCAACCCAGTCTGTAGGAAAGAACTTTATCCGTTCCTACGCCGGGGTATGTCTGGAAGGAGCCATCATCGCACTGGCCTGCATCATCTTTTCGGTGTTTGCATCAAGTCCGCCGGCCATCGGGGACACCAGCCTGTCCGCCGTGACCATTGTCTGGAATTACGTCGGGGAACTGGTATTTAACCTGCTGGTACTGGTCGGGGCAGTCAAGGCATCCGACCGTATCGTAAAAGAAATCATGGGATTATAGGAGGCGAAAAAAATGGAAGAACCAAAGACACTGAGCTACGACTGGCAGTATGGCCGGGAGGAATTATTTCTCAGGGTAGACGGTTACATGAGCGATGACAATCTCTATATCGGGCTTTACCATATGGAAGATGGATACCCGGAAAGCTTTGCAGACCTTACGGTAAACCTGCCTTTTGCTCCGCTGGGCGGTATCAATGAAGCCTATATCGACCACAATTTCAGTAAAGAAAAGCTTCGTTTTATAAAGCAGCATAAGCTGGGAACGATACAGCCGGATACCGCATCCTCCGGTTACTGCATTTTCCAGAGGGTTGCATTCGACCTGAAAAAACTGGCAGAGCTTGATCCGGAAGGAACAAAAAGATTTATGGAAAGAAATGGCATCCGGCAAAGGGATGTACCAAAACAGAAACAAAAGAAAAAACAGAGATTACAAAGAGAAAGGTAGAAAACAACATGGAAGTGAAAATGAATAAAGAAATCCGAGACTATCAGGAGTCAATGTTCTGGGGCTTAAGCTTCCGGCAGTGCTTATTTTCGGTACTGGCGATCCTGGCAGCCCTTGGAATCTATTTTGTCACCCGGAAATATGCCGGGGAACAGGTAACCGGATGGCTGTGCATCCTTGGGGCGGCTCCCTTTGCAGCCTGCGGCTTTTTTCGTTACCACGGCATGACGGCAGAACAGTTCGCATGGGCAGTCATCAAATCCGAACTGCTGTACCCGAAACGGCTGGTATTCAAATCAGAGAACCTGTACTTTTCCTGCATGGAAGAGAGCCTGCGGCTGGGTGAAAAGATGATGGGAAACGGAGCGGAGCTTCTGGAGAAGAAGCGGACGAAACAGAAGAAACCAAAGAAGCCAAAGAAGCCAGGAGGAAGGGGTGATGCCTTTGATTAAAACCCTGAGTCAGACACTGAAACAGGACAAAGAAAAATTCAAAGTACCGAGGTCTGCCCAGCAGGCGATCCCGATCCGCAAGATCTGGCCGGACGGTATTTTTCAGGTGGAGAGCAAGTATTCCCGGACATTCCGGTTTACGGATATCAACTATTCCATTGCCAGCAAAGCGGATAAGACAGAGATGTTCCTGGACTACTCCGAACTTTTAAATGCACTGGATTCCGGCTGTACGGCGAAGATCACCCTGAACAACCGTAAGATCAACAAGGAAGAGTTTGAGCAGTCCCTGCTGATTCCAATGAAAGGAGATGGACTGGACGAGTACCGGAAAGAGTATAACAATATGCTCCTTTCCAAGATCTCCGGTACCAACAACAGCATTTACCAGGAACGCTATCTGACCGTCAGCGTCCACAAGAAGAACATCGATGAAGCCAGGACATACTTCGCCCGTGTGGGAACGGATATCATCACCCATCTGGCCAAGCTGTCCTCCATCGGGGAAGAGCTGGATGCAGAACAGAGGCTCCAGATCTTCCGGGACTTTTTCAAGGCAGACGTTCCGCAGAGCTTTCCGTTTGACATGAAAGCCTTCGCGAAAAAGGGACACAGCTTCAAGGACTGGATCTGCCCGGACACGATGGAGTTCCACAACGACCATTTCAAGCTGGGCGAGCAGTACGGCAGAGTCCTTTTTATGGAAGATTACGCCAGCTATATAAAGGATGAGATGATCTCCGAACTGTGCAGCCTTGGCAGGAACCTGATGCTGTCCATTGATATCATCCCCGTACCGACAGACGAAGCGGTGCGTGAGATCCAGAACCGACTGCTGGGCGTGGAGACAAACGTCACCAACTGGCAGAGACGCCAGAATGCCAACAATAACTTTTCAGCCGTAGTTCCCTATGACATGGAGCTGCAGAGAAAAGAGACCAAGGAAATGCTGGACGATCTGACCACCAGGGATCAGAGGATGATGTTCGGCATCCTGACAATGGTACATATGGCAGACAGCAAGAAACAACTGGACTCCGATACGGAAACCCTGTATTCCATTGCGAGAAAACACCTCTGCCAGATGGCAACTTTGAAGTGGCAACAGGTCGATGGACTGAATACCGTCCTGCCGTATGGTCTGCGGAAGATCGATGCGGTGCGTACCCTTACCACAGAGTCCACTGCCGTCTTGATTCCGTTCCATACACAGGAGATCATGCAGCCGGGCGGTATTTATTATGGGCAGAATGCAGTCAGCAAAAATATGCTGGTGGCAGACCGAAGGAAGCTGTTAAATGGAAACTCGTTCCGACTGGGAGTCAGCGGTTCGGGTAAGAGTTTTTCGGCAAAAGAGGAGATCGTAGACCTTGCCCTTTCCACGGAAGATGACATCCTCATCCTCGATCCGGAGTCGGAGTTTGCTTCTCTGGTGGAAGCCTTAAACGGAGAGGTCATCCGGATCTCGGCAACCTCAGATACCCATCTGAATGCACTGGATATGGATTCTGCCTATGGCAATGACCGAAATCCTCTGATTGAAAAGTCAGAATTTATCCTTTCCCTGTTTGAGCAGCTCGTAGGAGCCGGAAACCTTTCGGCAAAGGAGAAATCCATCCTTGACCGCTGCACCGCAGATGTGTACCGGGATTACATGAGGGGCGGTTACAAAGGGCAGGTGCCGACCTTAAAGGACCTGTACCGACAACTCATGCTCCAGCCGGAGGAAGAAGCCAGAGGGCTGGCTCTGTCTTCGGAACTGTTTATCAATGGCAGTCTGAACACCTTTGCCCAGGAAACCAATGTCAACACGAAGAGCCGTATCATCGACTATGACATCCGGGAACTGGGCGAACAGCTGATGCCCCTTGGCATGCTGGTCACACTGGATTCGATTTTTAACCGTGTGATCCAGAACTGGAAGAAGGGAAAAACGACATGGATCTTTGCGGATGAGTTTTATCTGCTGTTCCGCTATGAATACAGTGCGGACTTTTTCTACCGCCTGTACAAGCGTATCCGTAAGTATTCCGGATTTGTAACCGGACTTACCCAGAACGTTGAGGAACTTCTGAAATCCGATACCGCCCGCCTGATGCTGGCGAACAGTGAGTTCCTGATCCTTTTGAATCAGGCTACCACCGACCGGGATGAGCTGGCGGCACTTCTGAATATTTCAGACAACCAGTTATCCTACATCACCAATGTAGGTGCCGGCCACGGACTGATCCGCTGCTCCGGAAATCTGGTGCCGTTTGAAAACTCGTTTCCAAGAAATACAAAACTGTACCGCCTGATGACGACCAAGCCGGGCGAAGCGTAAGAGCAGTACAGACCGGGACTGGAGGTGAGAGATGAAGGATATCAAAACCAAAGAAGTCACAACAAAACCAAAGACTAAAAATCCTGCCTCCAGAATCCCGAAGGAGCTGATGCGGACGGCCATACTGGAGAGCAAGGAAAAGTCCCAGACCATCGCAAATGCCAGGGATAATGACATGGAGGAACAGTCCCCATCCGAGTATGCCAGTGGAAAAGTCGCATCCGCAGAGGAATGGGCTGCCAGAAAGTCTGGCAGAACTGTAACCAGCGCCGGAAAGACAGCAGCACAGACTTCCTACGAGAAGATCAAACTGAGAGTTACTGGCAAAAAAGAAGCGGAGAAAGAAGCTGCCAGAGGAACAGGGGACACACAGGCTCCCGATCCGGTCAGTCGGGAAGCACCAGAGCAAAAGAATCGGGAACAGACATCTGAGAACGTGAAGATTAAAAGCCGGGAAGCTCAGGAAGCACAGATCAAAGATGTCCAGATCCAGAAAGCCAAGCGGCAAAAGGCGGTTTCAGATGCTATCAAAACAAAAGAACAGAAAATTCGGGTAGCCAGAGAGACACCGAGAATCCAGAATGGACAGGAACTATCAGGAACGAAGCAGTTCTCCATCCGAGACCAGAGCCGGAAAAAGGCAGTCGCAGATACTGCAAGACAGAATGCCATCTGCCAGAAACAGCCGGAAACCATCCGGATCAAGGAAAAGCCACGGAAACAGTTGGAGCCGAAGACCATACAGCGGCGTACTATTAAGACCGCCCCTCCATCTGCGAAGATTAGCATCCAGCCAGAGCAGAAGCTCCGTGTAGCCAGTTCCAATGCCCTGACAACCCGGATGCAGAAGCAGATGGAACGAAGGGCAGCGAAACAGGCGGCGAAGAAAGCAGCCTTGCAGACTTCTGATGGAATCCGTCGGATACAGAAAACGGCAAGGGCAGGGGAGAATACATTCAAGGCAGCTAGAGCCGCCGTGGAAGTGGTAGCGAAAACCGTGCAGTCCATGATAGCTGCACTGGGAGCCGCCGGAGCGGTCATGGTTCTGCTTCTGGTTATCATGGTCGGGATCATTGGCGGTGCGGCATTCTCTGGAAGCTCAGAGAGCAACGAAGCACTCAGCCAGGAAGTACTTTCCTATACGGCAACCATCCAGAAATACGCCAACCAGTATGGAATCCCCGAATACGTTTCCGTGATACAGGCAATCATGATGCAGGAATCTGGCGGCCGGGGGACCGATCCCATGCAGAGCAGTGAGTGCCCATACAACACCCGGTATTCCAACAGCCCGAATGCCATCCAGGATGCGGACTACTCCATACAGGTAGGAATCCAGTATTATGCGGACTGCCTAAGAGAAGCCGGATGCACCAGCCCACAGGACATGGACAAGCTGAAGCTGTCCCTGCAAGGGTATAACTACGGAAACGGGTACATAACGTGGGCGATTCAGAAATATGGCGGCTACAGTGCAGAAAATGCCCTGCAGTTTTCCAATGAGCAGGCTGCTTCGCATGGCTGGAGTGCCTATGGTGATCCAGAATACGTCCCTCACGTTCTGCGGTATTATTCCAGCGGCGGATTGTTTGCCGGCTTGTTTGGAGGCAACGGCCAGATCGTATCCGTGGCACTTACCCAGCTTGGAAATGAAGGAGGCCAGAAGTTCTGGTCATGGTATGGATTTGACAGCCATGTGGCGTGGTGTGCCTGCTTTGCCAGCTGGTGTGGGGATCAGGCAGGACTGATCGAGAGCGGCAAGATGCCGAAGTTCTCCCTGTGCGATGACGGAATCGCATGGTTCCAGAGCAAGGGGAAATGGAAGAGCAGAGGATACTCGCCAGCACCCGGAACCCTGATCTTCTTTGACTGGAACGGGGACGGAACCTCAGACCATGTGGGAATCGTGGAGAAAACTGAGGGAAGTACCGTATATACGGTAGAGGGAAACTCCAGTGATGCCGTGAACAAGAGAAGCTATGATATCAATAACGGAACGATCATGGGATACGGCATACTTTGAAAATTAATATGTTGACTCTTAGAGAGTAGTCAATAGTTTAGATTACCTTGACTAAAAAACAAATATAAAGTATTATGTGATTAGCTTCGACTAACTAGAAAAAGGAGGGTGCACGATGACAAACCAATATATGACGAAGCTGTATCACGATCTGCTCTCCAACTCTCCGCAGACAGTGACAATAGATATTCCGGCTGATATGGGAACAGGTCAGATTTCGCAAGTTGTTACAAAGCAAGGAGCTGTTGTATCAGACTGGAAAATGAACTATTTTTCAGATATGAATGTGCAGGGTGTAAGCTGCGAAGATTATATTCAACTTTTATTTTGCTTCAATGATGGCGTATCGTGGAATATTGCAGATGCGCGTCAAAGTGTCAGCATCCAGAAAGGCGAATCCTGCATTTATCGAGGACATGGTAAAATGGAATACTTGTGTTATTCCGGGAAGAAAGATTTTCTTTTCAAGAATATAAAAATTCCCATGCCCTATTTTCACAAAATTTTGAATGACTACTTTGAAGATAGTGAAATAAACGCTTATGAAAAGAAATTACTGACAGGAATTTCAAAAGTGAGCGTTACCCCGTATATGGAACACATTTTTGCGGAGGTAAAAGATTTTACGCAATATCGCGGCGGGTTGGGATACCTGTTTCTGGAAAGCAAGGTCTTTGAGCTGCTATCGGTATATTTGAGCGAGGTCCTGGAGCTGAGTATTCTCGCGTCAACCTACGTTGCAATTTCCAGAAGTGACCGGGATTCCATCATAGAGGCAAAGCGAATTATTGACAGCCAGCTTGCCCTGGCTCCGAGCTGCGAGGAATTGGCGCGGCAGGTCAATATCAGCACTTCAAAATTGACGAAGGGCTTTTCCTCCCTGTTCGGAACATCGGTTCATGCGTATGTCATCGACCAGCGGTTAGAAAAGGCGGCAAGCCTGTTGTTAGAAAGTAATTTGAATGTCAGCCAGGTGGCTATACTGGTGGGATATTCAAAAGCGAGCAATTTCGCAGCGGCCTTCAAAAGGAAATACGGAGTGAATCCGAAAAACTATAAAGCAGAAGCTACGATTGGATAAATGCAAAAATACTGATTTTGGGTAGAATAAAATTGGTTTTGGGTTGGAATCGTGGGCGCAAATTGCTATTATATGTGGTGTGGTTAGAACACTCTAACCGCACCACATTTTCATTTTCTCAGATATAAGGAGGATACTGGTATGAGTTCCCAGAAAAAAAGTTCCCGGCTTGAGGGAAAAGATTTAATTACTATCGGCATCTACACCGTCATCTATGTCGTGATTGTTATGCTGGTGGCGATGCTTGGCTTTATCCCCATTTTTATTCCGCTGATGGCGGTGCTGTGCCCTTTGATTGGCGGCATCCCCTATATGCTGTATGTTACAAAGGCTAAAAAATTCGGGATGACTGCAATCATGGGTTTCCTGATTGGCCTAATCATGGTGTTCTTCGGCAACGGCTATCTTACTATGGTAACTGGTCTCGTTGGCGGCCTGTTGGCCGACGTGATCCTGAAAAAGGCGGACTACAAAAGTGCAAAGAGCACAGTTCTTTCCTGCGGCGTGTTCAGCATCTGGGTGTTTGGCAACTTTGCTCCCATTTTCCTGAACCGTGAAAGCTATATGGTAATGTTGACTGAAGGATACGGCGCTGAATATGCAGCTACCCTTAATACATATATGCCTATGTGGATTGCGCCTATTCTGCTGGTTGCCTGCTTTGTGTTTGGCCTTGTCGGAGGTGTGATTGGGAAAGCCATTTGCAAAAAGCACTTCCAGCGTGCCGGTATTGCATAATGGCGCGGGAAATTCTGCTCAGCAAAAAAACAGAACAAGGGTTACGGCTCGATCCGCGTACAAAACTGTTGCTCATCTTCATCATAAGCATTTTTGTCATGGGTGGAACAGGCGGAGAAGCTATGGGGCTGATCCGCCTTGTTCTTTGTACGGTTCCGGCTATATTGCTGCTTACCTCGAAACAATGTGCAAAAGCTGTGGGCTATATTGCTGTGTTTTCTGCTTTTTATGCTGTTCAAATTTATGTTTTGCCGCACCTTACGGGAATATTGAATTTCCTCGTTCTGTTTACAACAGGATTCTTCTGCCGAATCCTTCCCAGTGTTGCGATTGCTGCCTATGCAGTGAAAACAACAACGGTCAGTGAATTGATTTCCGGCATGGAAAGAATCCATATGCCTAAAGAAGTGACGATCCCCTTAACGGTCATGTTCCGCTTCTTTCCAACTGTCTTTCAGGAGTCAGAAGCAATCAGTGACGCTATGAAAATGCGTGGGATTAAACTTGGAGGGAAAAAATCTTCAAAAATATTGGAGTATAAGCTGATCCCGATGATTACCTGCTCCGTGAAAATCGGTGAGGAACTTTCCGCTGCGGCAATTACCCGTGGCCTCGGCGCTCCTGTCAAACGCACAAACATTTGCCAGCTTAAATTCAATTTTGCCGATGTGGTGCTGATCTTGTTTTGTTGCTTTGTAGTGTTTTGGGCGATTGCTTCCCCGATAATTTCCGCAGGAGGGATTTTGCCATGATAGATTTTCAAAATGTTTCTTTTTCTTATGGTGAAGAATCCAGCGGCGGAGGGATTAGAAATGTCAATCTCACCATAAACACAGGGGAATTTGTTTTACTCACGGGAGAATCCGGCTGTGGGAAAACAACGATTACCCGTTTGGTAAACGGGCTGGTGCCTCATTATTACGAGGGCAATTTAGAGGGCGATGTCCTTCTGGACGGAAAAAGCGTATCAGATACGCCGCTTTATGACTTGGCTGCTATGGTGGGATCTGTATTCCAGAATCCCAAAAGTCAGTTTTTCAACGTGGATACGGATAGTGAATTAGCCTTTGCCTGTGAAAATTTAGGCTATCCTCAGGAGGATATCCTGAAAAGGATTGACCGGACAGTTTCCGATTATCATATTGAAGATTTGATGGGGCGAAGCGTGTTTGCTCTGTCCGGGGGCGAAAAGCAAAAAATAGCCTGTGCTTCATCAAGTGTATTGCTGCCGGGAATTATGGTCCTGGACGAACCATCTTCTAATTTGGATATGGCTGCTATTGATGACCTGCGGCAGGTCCTGAGCCTCTGGAAAAGGCAGGGCAAAACAATTCTGATCGCAGAACACCGCCTTTACTACCTTCACGATCTTGCAGATCGTGTGCTGTATGTAAAAGATGGGGAGATTGAACGGGAATACACGCCTGCTGAATTTGACAGCTTATCGGATGGCATTCGAAAAGAAATGGGGCTGCGGCCGTTTTCTCTCTCGAAGTTGAAGCCTGCGAATCAGTATCAGGCGCATACAGCTAAACAGATGGAATTTCAAAATTTCTGCTTTGCGTATAAAAAGCGGGAACCGGAAAGCCTCCATATTCCGAGTGCAGAACTGCCTGTTGGAGAAACGATTGCCATTATCGGTCTGAATGGCGCTGGAAAATCTACTCTGGCCCGCTGTATTTGCGGACTGGAAAAGAAGTGTGGCCTTTTGCAGGTTGACGGGAAAACCCTTGATTGGAAAGCCCGGCTCAAACATTGCTACATGGTAATGCAGGATACCAGCCATCAGCTATTTACCGAAAGCGTGACGGATGAAGTGCTTCTGAGCATGGACAACAAGGATGAAACTGTTGTGGATAAAATTCTTAAACAGTTTGATCTGCTGGAATATAAAGACAGGCACCCGCTTTCTCTTTCCGGCGGGCAAAAACAGCGGGTAGCGATCGCGTCTGCCATTGTGAGTAACCGGGAGATTATTGTGTTTGACGAACCAACCAGCGGGCTTGATCTCAAACATATGCGGGAAGTTGCGCGGAGTTTGAAGTCACTCGCGGATCAGGGCAAAACGCTTCTTGTTATTACGCATGATCCGGAGTTGGTGATGGCGGGATGTTCGTATGTAGTCCATATGGAAAAAGGGCAAGTAAAAGAAAGCTATCCATTGGACGAATCCGGCAGTAAAAAGGTTTTGGATTTTTTCCGAATCCGCCAGTGAATTTTAGAAATTATGAATGTCAGGGCCGCCTTGACTGGACAGAAAGATAATGATAAGAGGCCGCTTTACTTTGGCGGCCTCTTTTTTTTGAAGCACAGACAGTACGGCTCAATATAAGGAGGGCTTATGTTCAAAAAAATCTTTGAGTACGCAGGGCCATATAAGAAAAATATGTATGTGGCCACGGTTGTCGTACTGGTCAGCGTTCTTATGGGCATCCTGCCTTTTGTGCTGGCCTATCAGGTCATTTCGCCATTGGTTATGGGCGATTCTGTTGAAACAGAATTTGTTTTATTGCGTGTTATAGGGGTTTTGATCTGTCTTGTTTTGCAGGCGTTTTTTTATGGATGGGGATTATCAATTTCTCATAAAGCAGCATATAACACATTGTTCCGGCTGCGGGTATCTCTGCAAAAGAAGTTTGAGAAACTTCCCCTTGGCATTGTGGAGGAAAAAGGGACAGGGACAATCAAAAAGCTGTTTGTCGATGATGTGGACAGCTTGGAATTGCTCCTTGCTCATTCAGTCCCGGAGGGTATCGCAAATTTACTGATCCCGCTGGTGATTTATGTTGCTATGTTTTGTGCGGACTGGAAACTGGCTCTTATGTCTTTGGCCTCTATCCCGATCAGCCTGCTCTCCATGGTCATTATGTACTCTGTTGGAATGAAGCGCATGGGTCCCTACTATCAGTCTGCACAGAAAATGAACAACACGATCATTGAGTACATCAATGGTATGGAGGTTGTCAAGGTATTCAATAAGGACGCAGATTCCTATGAGCGGTTCCGCAAAGATGTATCAGATTATCGGGACTATACTCTGGCGTGGTACAAGGCGGCGTGGCCGTGGATGGCAATTTACAGCAGTCTGCTTCCATGCACCATTATTCTGACTTTACCTGTTGGCGCATGGTTCGTTCTCTCTGGCTGGTCTACTTTGCCTAATTTGATCTTGGTACTGTGTCTTTCTTTAAGTATTGGTATGCCACTGCTGAAATCTCTCGGTTTCCTGCCTACCATGCCCCAGCTCAACTATAAAATTTCTGCATTGGAGCAGGTGTTGGATGCGCCAGAGCTCCAGCAGACAGAAGATGCGTTCCACGGGAAAGATGACACCATTACTTATGACCATGTTTCTTTCGCTTATCAGACCACACAGCCCGGCCCGGATGGAAAGCCTGTTGTAATTGAGGATGAAGTTCTCCATGACATTTCCTTTACGGCAAAAGCTGGACAGAAAACAGCCCTTGTTGGTGAATCTGGCTCCGGCAAGAGTACATTAGCGAAACTGCTGATTCACTATTATGACCCACAGAAAGGCAGTATTTCCATCGGTGGGCAGAAATTATGCGATATGAGCCTTGAAGCACTCAACAGCCGTATTTCCTATGTGGCGCAGGATCAATACCTGTTCAACACCTCTCTGCTTGAAAACATTAGGCTTGGTCGGCTGAACGCAACGGATGAAGAAGTGGTGGAGGCCGCAAAGAAAGCTCAGTGTATGGAGTTCCTTGAGAAACTTCCGCAGGGTATTCATTCAATGGCTGGTGATGCAGGAAAAATGCTCTCCGGCGGTCAGCGCCAGCGTATTTCTCTGGCAAGGGCAATCTTAAAAGATGCTCCAATTGTGGTGCTTGACGAGGCAACTGCCTATGCCGATCCCGAAAATGAGGAAAAGATGGAAGCTGCCATTGCAGAGCTTGTAAAAGGTAAGACCCTTGTGGTTATCGCGCACAAATTACCAGCCATTATGAACGCAGATCAGATTTGTGTTATGGATCACGGAAAGCTGGTTGCAACGGGCAAACATCAGGAGCTGATCCAGTCCTGCCCAGAATATCAAAAGTTGTGGAAAGCGGCACAGGACAGCGCCGAGTGGAAAGTACATACTGCAAAGGAGGGGAAATAAATGTTTGCTTTGTTTTCAAGAATATTGAAACTTTCCGACCATTATAAGAGCCGTATTCAGGGCGCATTTGTTTGTGCGTTTCTGGAATCCATTCTGTCCAAAATGCCGATTTTTCTGGCCTTTGTGGTTTTGAGTGGATTTGCAAATAAGACGATTACCGGGCAGACTTGTCTTTATGTGGGACTTGGCCTTGCCGCTATTGTGCTGGTTCAGATGCTCGTCCACTATCTTAGTGACAGCCTGCAAAGTGCAGCGGGATATTTGATGTTCGCTGACAAGCGTATCGAATTGGGCGGCCATCTGCGGAAACTTCCGATGGGATATTTCACTTCCGGCAATATTGGCAAGATCAGTTCTGTCCTCAGTACCGACATGGTGTTCATTGAAGAAGTCGCTATGAGTACGCTGGGAAACATGATGAGCTATCTGCTGTCCTCGCTGGTTTTGCTGGCGTTCATGTTTTATCTGAATTGGCAGCTTGGCTTGATTGCTGCGATAGTTACTATTTTGGCATGGCTGGTATCTAAGGGAATGAACAAAGTTTCCCTACGAGAAGCAGCAGGCCGTCAGGAGCAGAGTGAACGGCTGACCGATGCGGTGCTGTCTTTTGTGGAGGGCATTGGTGTTATTAAGAGCTATAACCTGCTTGGAGAAAAATCCGAAGAACTGTCCGGCAATTTCAAACGTTCCAGAAATACATCGCTTGATTTTGAACGGAAAATGACCCCGTGGACAATGGGGCTGAATATCCTTTACGGTATTGGTATTGCGGCAATTTTCGGCCTGTCTATTGTGTTGGAACAGAGCGGTGCGCTTTCTTTGGCTTATGTGTTGGGTGTTCTGCTATTTGTATTTGATCTTTTTGGCCCGTTGAAGGCTCTCTATGGAGAAGCATCCAGACTAACCGTTATGAACGCTGCCCTTGATCGTATTGAAGCGGTATTGGATGAACCGGAACTTTCCGACAACGGCAAGCAGCATATTCCGGCTCAGGCACAGCCGGGACAGCCGGAAGTCCTGTTCAACGATGTTACATTTGCTTATCAGGATAAAGAGGTTTTGCACCATATCAGTTTTGCCATGAAGAAAAATTCTATGACAGCGCTGGTTGGGCCATCCGGTAGTGGTAAGTCCACCATTGCAAACTTACTGGCGCGGCTTTGGGATATAAAATCCGGCAATGTGACGATAAGGGGTGTGGATATTCACAATGTACCTCTGTCGGAATTGATGAATCAGATCAGCATGGTATTCCAGCGCGTGTATCTGTTTCAGGACACCATTTACAACAATATCATCATGGGAAAGCCAGATGCCACGGAAGAAGAAATCTATGAGGCTGCCAGAAAAGCCCGCTGCTATGATTTCATTATGGCTCTGCCTGATGGGTTCCAGACAGTGGTTGGCGAAGGCGGTGCGACACTCTCTGGTGGCGAAAAGCAGCGTATTTCGATTGCCCGCTGTATCCTGAAAGACGCGCCTATCGTCATTTTGGACGAAGCTACCGCGAGTGTGGATACGGACAATGAAAGCTATATTCAGGAGGCTATTTCCGAATTGGTGAAGGGAAAGACCCTGCTTGTAATTGCTCACCGCCTAAATACCATCCAGAACGCCGATCAGATTTTAGTTATAGACAACGGCCAGATTGCACAGCAAGGAACCCATGAGGAACTTTTGAAACAGCCTGGTATCTATCAGGATTTTGTCAATATCCGAAAGAGTGCGGCTGGCTGGAGTCTTGCTTAATGGCGAAAGGAGCTGCCTATGAAACTTCATACTGCCGGAGAGGATTATTTGGAGGCCGTGCTTATACTCCAAAAGAAGCTCGGTATGGTGCGCTCTGTGGATGTTGCCCGGTACATGGAAGTTTCAAAACCCAGCGTATGTTACGCAGTAGGAACTTTACGAGAGGGTGGCTTTTTGACAACAGACGAAAACCATTATATACACCTGACCGACCTTGGCTGGGATGTGGCTGAAAAAATTTACGAACGCCATTGTTTTTTTACTCATCAACTTATATCCGTTGGAGTTAATCCACAAATTGCAGAAGTTGATGCTTGTCGCATGGAACATGCAGTCAGTGATGAAAGTTTTCAAAAACTGAAAGAGCATGCGATGAGAGAGATTGCTTCACAAAAAATTGACAATACATTTGATGATTTTCCTGTGAAGAAGTAGAAAATGTTGCTTTGCTAAAATAGATTAAATATGAAAGACACAAAATACAAGATATTAGCATATTTTGACAATCAATCATATCGAAAACTATTCAATGAGATAAACTCAGATTATGCAGAAAATCTACAAATTTTACTGCATAATTTGAGTTTATTTTCTTATGATATGCTTGTAATAGGAGTAATCGTTTATAAAGAGAACATAAGTAATATTATATCTGCTATTAGAAAGATAACGCAGATACCAATTATTATTTTGACGGATGCATCTTCTTTATTGTGTATGTCATGGAAAAAAGAATTAATATACGCTGGTGCAGATTGTGTAATGGATATAAATAGCACTATAGAAGAAGTAGATCTGCAGATTTTTTCATTGGCACGACGAAACAATAAACAAAAAATAACTCAAAAGCAATCCGAAACGATGATTAATAAGGGAAAACTTGTAATGGATCATAAGAAACATAAAGTATTTTGGAATGATGTAGCGTTACATTTAACACGACAAGAATATAATTTTTTATACTTATTAGCGGCGACACCGATGAGAGTATACACGTTTGAACAGATTTACCAGCTTGTCTGGAAAGATTATCCTGTTGGTGATATTAAAAATATCATCTGGTGTCTGGTAAAGCGACTGAGAAAAAAGCTGAATGTTGTTGAAGATGGTGCTGGGAATTGTATCGTCAGTGTCAGGGATATAGGTTACAAATTTGAATTGAATAAAGAAAACGAACAACAGTAAGGCGAATGATCCGTAAAAAGATTGTTCGTCTTATTTTATTTATTCTGGAAAGAAGGTGATAAAAGCTGACCGTCAATTGACAGTTTTCTGACCGTTAACTGACAGGTGCATCCGATACACTGTGCCTTTGTAAAGATATGATTACAAAGGAGATCCGTGTTTGCAGGGAGACAGCAGAAATGCCGGACATTCCTGTAGACAGGAAGAACGGACCAGAGCACCGCCACACTCCGATTTGATTTCGCAAAAATTCAGATCGGAGGAAAACATAAGTGGCTTACAATAAAGCAAAAGAAGAATATAGATGGAACCAGTGGAAAGCAGAGGAAGAGAAGATCCTGCGTGAACAGGGCGTGGATGAAGAGACGATCCAGAAGCTTCGGGAGTATGACTGGGACGATTTCAATGCAGAGCGGAGATTCCGGGAACACCAGACCTCGCTTCTGGACTGTATGGAACTGCTCCTGGAAGAAAAAGAAACCAAAGAGTCCCAGCCGGAGAGCGTAGAAGCCCTGCTGGATACCGTGGAGAACGAAGAACTGCTTCAGATCCTGTTATCAACTGATAAGAAAACTCTTCAGATGATTGTCCTGAAGATGATGGGATATGCACCAAAAGAGATCAGTCATCACATGGAACTGCCGGAGCAGACGGTTTATACAAGATTGCGGAGGTTACGGGAAAAGATCAAAAAGTCCATGAAATTTGAATAAAACAAAAGGTTCTCATCGGCTGACTATTAGAACGAACAGACAGGAGGATTGATACGATGGATGAGAAAGAAGGGTCCGAAATGCAGGAAGAAATGATGACGGTACTGGTAGTCGAGCCGATGAAAGCTCCCTATGTCAAGAACATCCCCAATGAGCTGGAGGAACTGCAGCAGGCGGTAGGCGGTGACATTGAAATGACCTATCCGTTTGATGATAAAGTTGGAATCCTTTTAAACGGCAATGGAAAATTTGAGGGATTGCCACTGAACCGGGCGTTATATGATGATCATGGACAGGTCTATGATGCGATAGCCGGGACTTTCCTTGTAGTAGGGCTGACAGAAGATGATTTTACTTCGCTGACACCGGGGCAGATTGAAAAATTTAAAGAAAAATACCAGTCACCGGAAATTTTTACTCTGTTTAACGGAGAACTCCATGTGATGAAGATGCCGCCGGAAGAAGCAAAAAAACAGAAAGAAAGCCGTAAGAACGATGAAAAACAAAAGAATCCGGCAAAGAAGAAAAACAGATCCGGGGATGCAAGATAAAATATTTTTTTGTGAAGTGAATAAAAAAATACACTGCCATCGGCTAGTAAGCAGAGGGACATCCCTCGGCTGTTCTTTGGCAAGTGAATATCGGCACTACAGGTACGTTCCCAACCGTAGAAGCGTGACAGTATGAGCGCCATGATTAAGTATAGGGTAAAGATTCTTAGACTTGGAGCGAGAAAGCATAGCTGTGAATAAGGCGGTGGCAGCCTTTCGCCAGGATCACGGACGGGGGATAATGATACACGTTACCAGCCAGAGAGCGGAAGATGGACTCCGGGTTGTAATCAGAAAGACCCCTAGGACATCTGTGAGCGGCGGCAGGCCAGCCGCCCGCCTGTAGTGTCCCCTTTCCCAGAAGAAATACAGGGATAGTTCCGGGGGTGCGAGGTCAAATGCGGAACAGCAAGATAAAAAAGAAATCAATGAAGAAGTGTGTCGTTGATATCAGATACCATGCGGCTGTGGGAGACTACAGCCGTATTCTTGTGGTATTAACGTCACATCAAGGGGAGAGAACAGATGGAAGAAACAAAAAGAAGTGGAATGAGCAAGGATCAATTCTGGAATCTGATTGAAAAAGCAAAGGAAGTGTGCGGCACCGATCTGGATGCTTCGGCAGTGTGGATCAAGCAGCAGCTCTTCTATATGACACCGGAGGATGTCCTCCAATTCCACAATCTTGTTTACAGTTACCGGGATGCGGCTTATAAGTACGGCTTATGGACAGCGGCAGGTATTATGATGGAAGCAGGGTGCAGTGATGACAGTTTTTCCGATTTTCGGATGTGGCTGATCGCCCAGGGAAAAGAAGTTTATCTGAATGCCTTAAAAGATCCGGATTCCCTTTCCGGCGTGACTCCGTATGGGTACTGTAGTTTTGAAGCGTTGGGATACATCTCATCGCAGGTCTACAGTGCCATGAAAGGGAAAAATATCTATCAGGACAGTACGGCAAGAATGCAGATGGAATGTTATGAGCAGGTGATCCGGGATATTGTGTACCATCCCATGATTGAGTATCCGCTGGAATTACCGGAAGCAATGGTGGTATATCCGAAACTCTGTGAATGCCATTTGTCTGAGCAGGTAAGGAAAGCTCCTCAGAAAGTAAGGACATGGAATGTTTCCCGGACGGATATCCGAAGGATGATGGCAAGAGGGAATGCTGCCATAAAGAAAATGCAGGAACAGGGACAGAATACACCGGAAGCGACCAGACCCGTCTGTAAGGGTACGGTAAGATAAGATTTCTGACAAGGAGAAGTAATGTGTTATAAAAATGAATATCAGAAAAGGGCACATGGCGAAGTGGAACAGATCTTTCGGGAGCTTCTCCCGGAAGCCGGGCTTCATGTAAGGGAAGAACAGATCCGTCTCTGCCATGAAATGCTGGATGCCCTTATGAAAAATGAAATCACGCTCTGTGATGCAGGAGTCGGCATCGGAAAGACCTATGCCTATCTGACAGCCTGCATCCTGATGCGGAAATATAGTGTACTGCATTCCGGTTATTCGGGATGTGACAGGCGGTCTGTAGTGGTATCCACTTCCAGTATCGCCTTACAGAAAGCCATCATAGAGGAATATGTTCCTTTCTTATCGGACGTATTGTTAAAAGCAGATCTGCTTCAGGGAGAGTTAAAAGCGGTCGTCCGCAAGGGAAAGGAACATTTTGTATGCGATTACAGGCTGGCCCAGAGATTAGAGGCAGTCCGGGACAAGAATAAAAATCAGGCACAGATGGAGGCATTGAAGTCCCTCCGGCATAACTTTGATTTAGATTCCGTACATAACCTGAGCGGTTTTGACCGCAGGCTGGTGTGCGTACCGAAATTCTGCCCCAGGGAATGTCCGGGGAAAGCAGGATGCCGTTATCAGAAGCATCTGGATATTTCCAGGAAAGAGGATATTTTTTTACAGATTTGCAATCACAATTATCTTCTGGCAGATGCCATGCACCGGGCAAATGGGTACCGTCCGCTTCTGGCAGATTACAGGGCTCTGGTCGTGGATGAGGCCCATAAACTCCCGGAAGCCGCCAGCCAGATGTATGGAAGAAGCATTGGAAGGGAAGATGTGCAGGAGATTGCTTACTTTTTAGTCAGAGAGCATAAAGGCACGGATGGAAAACGGCTGCTGGAAGGGGTTTCCGCTCTTCAGATGGAGATTCGAAAGCACCGGAAAGATGGCATCGAGGACATGGCTGGAAAAGAAAGTTTTTATTTTCCGCCGGGAGCTGGCACAGCCTTAGCCCAGATGCAGGAAAGACTTCAGCTTATGATTAAAAGGCTCGCCGGGAATATTCCTTACTGGACTTTCCGGCGGCTGGAAGAGATGGAAGAGCTGTTCGGCTGGTTTTTAAAGAACGACAAACGGTATATTTTGTTTTTGCAGCAGGACAGCCGGGGACATTTAACCTTTATGGCAGTCAACCGGGAGATCCCGAAGTATCTGGACACCACCTTATGGAGCCAGGGATTTCCGGCGATCTTAACCAGCGGCACCTTAAAAGCCGGGAACGGTTTTGCAAGGACCAGACAGATGACCGGGCTGGAAAAAGAAACAGGTGTCCGGGAGTGTGTGGCAGAATCCCCATTCTGCTATCAGGAGAACTGTCTGCTTTACATCCCGGAGCATTTAAAACCAAGAAAAAAGGGGAGCCGGGAAGAGGCCGAGCAGCTTGCCGGGCAGATCCGTGATCTGGTGTGTTCCACTTACGGGCATACGCTGGTACTGTTCACATCTTATACCCTGATGGGAAATGTGCAGCAGCTTTTGCGGGATCAGATCCCGTTTCCGATGGTGCAGGTATGGAGAAACTCCCAGGAAGAGATCGCCCGGTTTAAGAAGATGGAGAATGCCGTGTTGTTCGCAGCCGGCTCCTGCTGGGAGGGTGTGGACTTTCCGGGTGACATGGTATCGTCCCTGATTATCGTAAAACTACCGTTTTCTGTTCCGGACCCTATCCATGAAGCCCAGAGGGAGCAGTACCGATCGCTGAAATCCTACATCCAGACCATCGTAGTGCCAGATATGCAGAAGAAGTTGCGTCAGGGATTTGGCCGGGCAATCCGCACGGAGCAGGACACCTGCGTTGTGTCTATTTTAGATCACCGTGCCACGAAAAAAGGCAGGTATCGGAGTGATGTTCTGGAAGCACTGCCAAAGTGCCAGATGGCAGAACGGATCGAAGAAGTAGAAGATTTTATCCGAAGCCGGAAAGTGGAGCGTTACTACAGCTGAGAGCATCCGTGGCGTTGTTGGTTCTGCCCAGATCCGGGTAGCAGACAGGACAAAAAGTTTAGTGGTATTTCAGGGGCGGTTTGGAGCGAATTGGTAGTATTGGTGATAGCTTTATCGGCATGAGTTGGGTATACTGTGTATAGCGTTAGAGGAAAGGAAGTGAGCAGAAATGAGAAGATATGAGCTGGAAACAGAAAGAGAAGGCTCTGCAGTTTATTTCTTCATCAGAGATATAGAAACTTTGGACATTGTCCTGCTTCCTACCAAATATCTGATGCACAAGATACGGAGCAAATGTTCGCCGAATACGATACGGCGCTCCGCACTTTCCATCCTGTATTATCTGGAATACATCCATGAAAAAGAACAGGAATTGATAGATATATATCAAATGCCTTATGTCGAACAGACAGAACACTTTGTAAAGTTTTTATACTGGCTGAAAGCTGGGAAACATACGCAAGATGAAAATCACAGATCTCCGAACAATGGAACCTGCAACGCATACTTAAAAGATGTGTTCAGGTTCTATCTTTTTATAGAAGAAGAGTACCAGCAGTTCGGGGAACTGAAAGCACTGTCCTATAATTATTTTATGGCAGTCGATGCGGTAGGTGTAAAGAAAAGCATACGGTCAAGGAGCTTCAAAGGCTATTTAAAAGAGGAAGAGCATAAGGCAAGGGCAGCAAAGAAAGATGAAATTGTAGAAATCCTGAAAGCGTGTACCAATATAAGAGATCGGCTTCTCATGCTGCTTCTGGCAGAGACAGGCTACCGGATCGGTGAGATTTTGGGAATTGATTATAGTAAGGACATTGATTATCGGAACCACATAATCCGGGTATATTTCCGTGAGGACAATGAAAATGGAGCGAGAGCCAAGAATGCAGAATACCGAAGTGCGAAGATCAGCAAAGATACCTTCGATTTTTTAAATCTGTATATTGCAGAGTACCGAAAACTCCTTCAGCACCAGACAAGCCTGTTTGTGAATATTTCCGGAGATAATATCGGAAAACCAATGAACGTGGAAGCAGTATACTCCATGCTAAAAAGAATGGATAAGAAAACAGGGATTAAGATCACGCCTCATATGCTCCGGCATTACTTTGGAAATGAGCGGAGAAAAGCAGGATGGTCGCTGGAACTGATACAGCTGGCCTATGGACACCGCCACATCCAGACAACCATCAATTATCTGGACATTGTGGATGATGAACTGCTGGATGCCAGCCAGGAATTCTACGAGAAACACTCCTCCCTGTATGGGATTGAGGAATTGCTATAGGAGGTGGTTTTTATGCCTGCGTTTTTACAGTCTTTTATAGAGGCAGAACAAGAACGGAGCAGGCGGATTGAGCAGCTACGAAAAGAAATCCGGGAGTTTGCAAAAGAGGAAGCAGGAAGTTCCATTACAGAACAGATTCTGCTGTTTCTGGCAGATGAGATGGTAGAACATCTTTCGGAAATAGATTATGAACTGCGAATGAAATTTGAATTATACATAACACCGCTGATAAAGCGAAATTACATTTACCGATATACCGGAACGTTCGACCGGATACGGCAGGCGTACATCCGGGAACGGATGAAAACTCCGGCTGGACAGAGGGAATGTGAATGGAAATATAAAAATGAAATACTTTTTGTTCCATACCACTCAGATCCTGTAATCGTAAAGAGTGTGGAAACGGTACGGTGTCGGAGCAACATGGTCTGGAATTTTAAAGCGGCAGCCAGTGAGAAACTGAAACGTCAGATTTTTACCGTGCTGGAATATATTCTGGAGAATTATGAAATTTCCAGACTGAGGGAATATAAACTGACCGGGCTACAGCTTTTTTACGAATTTTGCATCCGGGAGCAGATTACAGATATCCAGCTTCTGGAGCTGGAACAGGAAACAGCATTTCAGGACTACCTGAAGCAGAAAGTCGAGAAAGAGCAACGGCGAAAACGACTGAAGAGCATTGTGGAAACTGCCCGTAAAGTGATTTTTATAGAAACTGATGAAACAAGATGGGATGCTACCATCTGGTATTTAGAGCGGTTTCGTATTGCCAAAGAAAGAATAAACCAGAGTGACAGTATAGAAAAAATATCATTTCAGGAAGTTCTACAGCCCAAGAATCGATTGCTGCTTCAGGAATATATGAAGTACGAAATTGGAATCGGAGAACTAGCGCTCAGTACGGTGTACGAAAGATTCCGAACCATTCGAAATTTTTTGCAGGAGATCAGCGAACTGGAAGTTACCAAGTGTGATGCCAGCCTGATTGATGTATATTTAAAGAATTTGCAGAATGGTGCTATGGGAGCAAAGACATTTAATACCAATGTTTCGGGAATACAGTTTTTTATGAAATTTCTGGAAGTAAAGGGGTATATAAAAAAGGTTCCGTTTTATGCATCGTATTACTTGGAAAAACAGATCCCAGTCCACCATGACAGAAGTGTGGAAGAGGATGTGTATATGGAAATTATCCAAAACCTCTCACAGTTTCCTGAACACCTGAGAATGATGTTTTTACATCTCTGGTGTGTGGGACTCCGGATCAGTGAGGTCTGCACCTTAAAAGGGGATGCGTATTATATCCAGAATGGTGACTGCTGGATGAAGGTCTACCAGGTGAAAATGAAAAATTATAAAAGGGTTCCCATTCCGGTAACATTGTATCGTCTGATGCAGGTTTATCTGAAAAAGCACCCTACCGAAAAAGAAGCATACATTTTTCGGAATCGGAAAGGTGGAGCATTTTCCAAAAGCACCTTCATGGGGCAGATGAAAAAATACTGCTCCCAGATAGGCATACAGAATGGAGAATATATTTTTAAGTCTCATGATTACCGACATACCGTAGCAACCAATTTTTATGAGCATGGCGTATCAATCCAAAGCATCCGGGACTATCTGGGACATACGTTTGAGGAAATGACCATGCAGTATATAGATTATATGCCAAGAAAAATTGCTAAAGAAAATGACGCATACTTTGAGGAAGAGGAAAACAGCCTGCTTGCCTGTATGCAGAAAGGAGAGAAGCATGGATAATAAACTGAAATTCCAACAACTGGAATGTTATAAGCTGGCTACCGATGAGCAAAAGGAAAAGCTGAATAAGGAACAATATTTTGATCTGGATAAACTGCCGGGAAACCAGCTTCAGACAGAATTTGTCGAATACATTTACTACCGTGGAACGCAGGTATCCATCCTGACCATAAAAAGGGAAAGACATTATTTTAACAGCTTATGTGAATTTTTTCAGAAGTCATCCCATCAGGAGAACAGCCTGCTTGACAGAGAAAAAGACTTCTGGATAAAGCAGTTGAAAATGTGGATGATACAAAACGGTAGGGCTTTGACGAAGCATAAAGTGACGAACATTCAGACTGAATCGGTGGAAAAAGCTGCCCTGATCCGGTATTTTGAAAGCCTTCTGGAATTTACACTGGATCGATCAGAAACCAATGAGCTGGCAAAGGATATCTGGCATCTGGAAAGGCTTCCGCTTATCCTGCGGACAAATCCGATTGTCAACCATAAGACACTAAATTTCAGAGGAATCCGGCAACCAGATATTCGGGAAGAAGTAAAAAAAGCAATTTACCATCATCTGAAAACCGAAGCCCTTGGCAGTATAAAACGTGAACTGTCCGCAATGAATAAATTTTCAAAGTATTTGGATGAAAAGCATTCCAAGATCAGCACCTGCGAAGAGATTGACCGGGAGATCATAGAACAATTTTTAATCAACATCAAGGTAGAATCAAACGGAGGGAATGGCATCCGGGATGACCTGCTAAAGCTTCGAAATGTGCTGGAAACAATCGGAAAAATTTATGATTTTCCACATCTTACAAAACTGTTTTTAAAATCTGATTTTCCGCCAGAACGGAAAGCAGAATTCAAATCTTATTCGGACAGTGAGCTGAAAAGACTGAATGCCCAGATTGTAAAAATGGAAGAGCAGATAGCAAGGGCAATGATCATCCACCAGATGCTTGGAACCAGAATTTCCGACACGCTGACCTTGCGGAAAGACTGCCTTTATAAACATGACCGTCAGGATATGATTATCATATACCAGCCGAAAACAAGAAGATATGAAAAACCGATCAGCCGGGAGCTGGCACAGCTGATTGGAAAGGCAGTCAGTTATGCAAATGAGCATTATCCTGAAAGCATTTATATCTTTGCGGACGAGAACAAACCGGAGAGACCAATCAGTTACCAAACCTTGCAGGATAAAGTGCTTCGAATGATCTATGAAAAAGATATCCGGGATGACAGCGGAAACTTATTCGGATTTGGAACGCATATGTTCCGGCACTGCTATGGGGTAAAATTAACGGAACTCCATGTGGATGACTGGACGATAGCGAAGCTCCTGGGACATAAGGGAGTACGAAGTGTCCAATATTACCGAAAAATGAGCAATCAGCGGATGGCAGATGAAACAAGAGAAGTTAGAAATTTTATGTCACAGATTATACTGGCAAGTCTGGACGGATGGGGAGAAGAATATGAGCAAATACGACAAGATGCTGGAATTGAATAAAAGAAAGAGCGAAGAAAAAGTGGAACGGGCAGTCCTGACAATACGGACAATGGTGTTGGAGAGAGAAAAGGTGTCCGTACCAGCACTGATGCAAAAGACTGGTTTATCTAGAGGATTCTTTTACAAGAATCCGATTGTAAGAGGTGAGATTGATGCAGCAATGGAACAGCAGGCTGGTATGGTGGATCCAAGGAGAAACATTATCAGTCAGGCGATGGAAGCGGAAATGAATCTGCTCCGGCAACAGCTACAGAAACTGAAAAGCGAAAATGAGAATCTAATAAAGGAAAACCAGAAGTTAAAAAAAGCACTATCCAAGAAAGAGTTGAATCTTATCAAACAGATTTAAGCTATATCATAATGCAAAGTAGGTCTGCCAGAATACAGCAGATCTGTTTTGCATTGTGATATAGAAACAGATTATGCTTAAAAGGCATTAAGCAACCCATGATAATGGGTATTGGACATAGAAAGTAATATGGGTGTATGATGGAGCCGATAAGAAATAGAGCGTACCTGAAAAGCAAACTGCCACAGGAAAATTATGAACTTTATGTAAAAAGCTGCAAAGTCTATTGACCTGGAGTTTACTTCAGGTTGTACCATAAAAGAAAAAGAGCAAGGAGGAATTTTTTATGGATATTGAACAGATGAAAAAAGACTTAGGTGGAGGTAACGTATTTCCAATCGGTGAAGAAAATGTAGTATTTGCAAAATATTTTACAGGTGAGTGCTATCTGAATATGCTTACAACAGAGAGAGTACCAGTTGGTCTCGTTACTTTCGCTCCTGGAACCATCAATGCATATCACATCCATCATAAAGGTGGACAGATCCTTATGGTTACTGGTGGAAGAGGATGGTACCAGGAAGAAGGAAAGCCGGCTCGTGAGCTGAAAGCCGGAGATGTAGTAAATATTCCACCAGAAGTAAAACATTGGCATGGAGCAGCGAAAGACAGCTGGTTCCAGCATCTGGCTGTTGAAGTTCCGGCAGAGGGTGCTTCCAATGAATGGCTTGAGTTTTTACCGGAAGAAGAGTATAACAAATTACCATAAAGCAAGAAAGACGGAGGTTTAGTATCATGGCAAAGATCACACAGACAGCGGGAAGAAATGCTCTGGGAACATTTGCCCCGGAGTTTGCACATTTTAACGATGACGTTCTGTTCGGAGAGAACTGGAATAACGAAGATATTGATTTAAAAACAAGAAGTATCATCACAGTCGTAGCACTGATGGCACAGGGAATCACAGATTCCTCTTTGAAATTCCATTTACAGAATGCCAAGGATCATGGGGTAACGCAGAAAGAAATCGCAGCGATTATCACCCACGTAGCATTCTATGCAGGCTGGCCAAAAGGCTGGGCAGTGTTCAACCTTGCAAAAGAGGTTTGGAACGAGGACGAAACAGAGGAATAACCTGGCAAAACTGCTCGTCACGAAAAGTTCGCACAAAGCACAGACGTGTATGCCGTTAAAGCCAGTAACTACAAGGGATTGCGAATAGGGAGTCCAGTTTAATGCAGAAATAACTGGCACATCCATCATGCAAAAAGTGGAGGCGGACAGATTCTGGTATGTGTTGCTGGAAGAGGATATTATCAGGAAGAAGGCAAAGACGCTGTAGAAATGAAGCCAGGTGACTGCATCAATATTCCTACAGGTGTTAAGCACTGGCATGGAGCCGCACCGGATGAATGGTTTTCACATCTGGCAATAGTAGTGCCGGGCGAAAATAGTTCCAATGAATGGCTTGAACCGGTAAGTGATGAAGAATATAGAAAACTAAAATAGGACCAGAAATGGCAAAGTGCTTCTGCCATGAATTAGAACATTTAGACGGAGAAATATTTTTAGATAAAGCTGTTGAAGAAATAACGCTTTGATAGTATCAATAGAAGGCTGTATTGATTAGTAAAACAAGGAGATTTTTATGATTAAAGTTATTATGATGTGTGGAATATGCGGTTCCGGGAAAACAACTTATGCAAAGCAGAAAGAAAAAGAAGGCTATGTTCGCTTGTCCATTGATGAGGAAATGTGGAAAACTTACGGGAGAAAGGGGATTGATTATCCAAACGAACAGTATGAGAAACTTTCAGAAATAGTGGAAATGGCACTCCAGAAGGAACTCCTGTCTCTCATTCAACAAGGAAAACATGTAGTCCTTGATTTCAGCTTTTGGAATAAGGCAAACAGAGCGTATTATAAAAGGCTTATAGAAAAAGCTGGCGGTACACCAGAACTTGTTTATATGAAGGCTAGTAAAGGAACCTTACAAAAAAGATTGTATAAAAGGAATCAGTCTTTGAATGCTAATTCTCCATTCATAATAACAAATGAGATACTAGAGCATCATTATAACGATTTTCAAGAACCATGTGGCGAAGGAGAAAAAGTAATTTTACAGGAAGAAGATTGTGTTGGGGCAGCCATTGATAGCCCCGACCACCTTTGGTGGTAGGCAATACGAGGGGGAATTTCCGTTGCCGAAGATGAAGACTACAAATGTATATCCAGTACAATTAAAGTAATGGCTGGTATCAAATCTTACTGGCGATGAAGTACCTGCGTTCATCTGATGAGGAATGGACAGTATTTGTAAATGCTTTCGATAAGCTGATTCAAAATAATAATGGTGTGGTCAGTCTCGCAGCAATGAATCTTCCTACGGATTGGAAAGAACATTTAAGTGTATAAATGCAAAGCTGTTCCTTATAAAATTGCAACAGGAAGATGGGAAAAGCTACAGTTCCATTCATACCATCCGGGGAGTGCTGCAACCAGCCTTTCAGATGGCGGTGGATGATGACATTCTGGTAAAAAATCCATTCGGATTCCAGCTTGACGTGGTATTGGTAAATGACGCAGTCACAAGAGAGGCAGTCACAAAAGAGCAGATGAGAAAGTTTCTAAAGTTTGTGCATGACGATGTGGTGTACTGTAAATACTATGAAGTGGTGTACATACTCTTTCATACGGGAATGCGAATATCGGAATTTTGTGGACTGACACTAAAGGACATTGATCTTGAGAACAGAACTGTAAATATCGACCACCAATTGCAGAGAACATCGGATATGCGATACATCATAGAAACTACAAAGACGGATGCCGGAACAAGAGTATTGACGATTACAGAGGATGTGGCACAGATGTTTCAGGCAATTATTGAGGACAGAAATGCACCGAAAGTGGAGAAAACCATAGACGGATATAGTGGATTTCTGTTTTACGATGATAATGGAATGCCACTTGTGGCAATGCACTGGCAACATCGTTTCAATCATATGGTCGGCAGATACAATGACATCTACCGGGTGCAGTTGCCAAATATCACGCCTCATGTATGCCGACACACGTATTGTTCAAATATGGCAAAATCGGGAATGAATCCAAAGACGTTGCAGTACCTCATGGGGCATTCGGATATATCGGTTACAATGAATGTGTACACGCATATCGGATTCGATGATGCTGAGGAAGAATTGAAACGTATGGAAGAGTTTAGGAAGGCGCAGGCGGAGGTTGAACAGAAGAAGGAGAAACCGATGTCACAGAAGATGTTCAAGGTAATTTGATATAGAAGATGGATAACGCTCCGGCTTGGCTGGGGCGTTTTTTCTATGGAAAAGAAGGAAAAATGACGATATAATATATGTATGAACAATTGTCAAGATAATCATATTTTAAGGAGTGACAGACATGAAAAATATTACGATACAAACTATAATTTCGATTGTTGCAGCATGTATATCTTTGATTGCTGTTATTGTATCTATATATTATAATCACAAAAATAATAAACAGTATTTAAAAAGCTTAGAACCATTGTTATCATTTAAATTACTTGAATTGAAGAGCGAATTGTATTTAAGGATTACTAATACAGGGAAAAGTGCAGCCAATGATATTGCAATAGAAATTAAAAAAATTGAAAATAATGGTGATAGGAATGAGTTAAATCTTGATGCATTATTTGACAAGGAATTTGAGTTATATCCAGGTGAATCAACACAGGGACGAATTGCTTTTTGGGGCGAGACAGTTTGTTCAAGTGCATTTCCTAAAATAGATATTAATGTACAATATAAAAAAGGTGTTACAGGTAAGTTGGTGAATATGGAGAGAACAGTAATTTTTTCACCTTCATATGATAATAAGATATATGGGGATTTTAATATAGATTTGAGAGAACTTAATAAAAATATGAATGTTATGGCAAAGGCAAATTTACGAACTGCGAATTATTTGGATGGTTGTCAAGTAGCTCCGTTTGATGAGTTAAATATATTGGCACATAGGTCTTTACATGATGATTTGCAATCTGTAAAAGATGGAGAGAATACATCAACAGTAATGGAGCGTTTGGATGTGATAAAAAATAGAAGTTAAAGGAGAAAGTCAATGGAAACAGGAAAAGAATTTACAAGATTGTTAAATAACTTATTAAGAGAAAATCAACAGTATGATACAGAACTGAAAAACTTTTTAGATTACTTAAAGCAGAGGGATCTATTAAATAAATGTTTCGATTTATCATTATATGATATTGATCAGTTTTTTGACTCGCTTGTAGGGATAAAAATGGGCGTATCAAGCACTTTGAATGCATATATTGCTGCCTTATCTTGTTTATTTGAATACTTGATGCGAGAAAAGTATAATTTTAGAGATTTATTAGGATATATTGGTTCGGCAGAATTTAGAAAAAAATATTTGGATAAACTTGAAAATGGATCACAGAAAAAAATTATTCCAATGGATATATTACAAAAATTATTATATAAAATGGATTATTATTTCTCTAAAGACCATGGTAAGTCTCAAGATAAAATCTACCATTTGCTGATAGCGAGAGTGTACATAGAATTATCATTGATAATTCCACTAAAACCTAGTGATTTACTAGAAATAAAAGTGGGAGAGTTAAGGAATGAAACAGTTCGAACAATAGTACATAATTCGATTTCGATACAGTTACCTAAAAGTGTACGTACACATATTATTGAAAGCATAGATTTTGCAGAGAAACAGTATGATGCAAAATATTCTGAAAAAGATTCGTTGTTTATTTTCTTATATAATGCAATTGGGAAAAAAGTGAACCCAAGCACAATTACAGCAGAATTACAAAAATTATATAAGGAATTAAAAATGGATGAACTATTAGAAACTTATAAGTCAGGAACAAAAAACGTTTCACTTTATCCGCTGGAAAGTTATAAGAAAACGGCAATATATGAAATGCTTAATAATGGGATAAATATTGTGTATCTAAAGCAGTTAACTGGATTGGAAATAAGTACATTGCTTGCGGACTATGATTTAGAAATGATAAAATCTGATATTGATGTCAAATCATATAATATTAATAGTTGTATTGTCAATTCTTCTTATTTTACATATCTATAGAGAATAAGCGATTAGAGTAGAAAGAGATGTTAGGTTACATGTAAATCCTTAGTAGTAATCCATCCCTGTTTTACTACCAACTTTACTACTAACAGCCCGCAATAACTTGCATCATCTTGCCCTATTTTGCCAAGATGTCAGCTAAAACGCACATTTTACAAACTCCCGAAATCCCTTGCAAAACAGGGCATTCCAGGGCAAAACAAGGAGAAACAAAACAATGATAAAAATACTTTTCATCTGCCACGGCAGTGTTTAAGGAACGGGGGAAAAAGCCTTGACTTTATTGGGTTTCTTGGATGGAAACGTAGAATTTACACCTTATTTACACCTTTGGAAGATCGGATCGGAATAGTTGAAATAATAATAGATAAAGGCGTGGGAGAAAAATCCTACGCTTTTTGCATATAATCACACAATTTGAACGAAAAAATCCTCATGATCATGAGGGAAAACGAAAGAAATTTGGAATGAGTAATAACACAAGCTGTGTACCTTTTTTGCCCCATTAGATCCATTAAGATATAGTTAGTAAAAATTCGTAGTGGAGGAATGATAAATGTGGAATAATACAAAAGGTGAGCAGGACAATCTTTGTTTGGCACTTATAAATCCAAGGCTATGTAAAAAGTTAAGTATTAAGGTTGCAGTAGAGCAGCATGATACGAAGACAGCAGTACCATATCTGCATGTATTTTTAGATAATACATGGAATCTGAAGAATTGTGCATTTATTCGATTGGATAAACCGGAGTATGTTCCAGAAAAGAATTCTAAAAGGTTGTCAACAAAACAAAAGGAAGAACTAATCTATATATTGACGAGGGAATGTAATGGAAATTGGATTGCATCAATTATTGATAACAGTAATATTAAAGCGGTGACAGGATATGAAGCCGCTGCTCAGACATGGATAGATACTTATGAAGGAAATAATAAAATTCAATACGATAAAAACGGATTTCTTGTTATGCCGGATTATACAAAATTATAGAGTCGAAAATTATGTACAAGAGATGAGATGTTGAATGATATTTTGCTGTTCGTTTTTATGCCCGTTGAAATCTGTGAAATGTAGGCATACAATGATACTATATGAACTGCGCAGAACGGAGAGCAAAAAGTATGAGTGATATACATCCAAAAAAATTGTTGATTTTGTATATTTTAGATATCTTACAGAAATATACGGATGAAGAACATAGGCTGAGCCAGAAAGAAATACAGGATATCTTGAAAAAAGAGTATGAAATGCCGGTTGACCGGAAAGCTATAAAGAGAAATCTCTTAAATCTGATTGAATATGGCAGCAGTATTGAATATAGAGAAGTATCACGGAAAGAAATTTTCAGAAAAAAGAGTGTAGTATCAGACGAAGATAGCTTAGATTTGGAGGATAAAGGAATCCCGGAAGACGATTTGTTATGGACAGATTTTTATTTGAAGCAGAAATTCACGAATGAAGAATTGCGTCTATTAATAGACAGCCTATTATTTTCAAAGCATATACCCTATAGCCAGGCAAAAAAATTGATTACAAAATTAGAATCATTATCTAATATATATTTTAAATCACGCTCGCAATACATTTATCCGTTGCCGGTTGACCGGACGGACAATAAGCAGGTGTTTTATAATATTAGTATATTGGATGAAGCCATTCGCAAAAAGCAGAAAGTGTTATTTGAATATGCAGAGTATCATACGGATAAGAAGATGCATTTGAAAAAGCGGGAAGATGGAAGTGTACGGGAATATGTTGTTACACCGTATCAAATGGCTGCACAGGAGGGAAAGTATTATCTGATCTGCAACTATGATAAATATGATGATATCTCGAATTACCGTGTAGACAGGATTCGAAACATACAGATTCTTGAGGAAAAAGGTAAGCCATTTGAAACTTTGAAATGGTCCGGACATCAGCCAATGAATCTGAATGAATATATGAAAGAGCATGTGTATATGTATTCCAGTGAAAATGCGTTTGTTAAATTTAGAATCGTAAAAGCAATGATATCCGATGTGATTGATTTATTTGGAAAAGGGGTGAAGTTTTCAGAAGAAACGGATACGCATGTATCGGTGAGCGTGCATGTAAATGAACGTGCAGCGGAGCAGTTCGCAAAAAATTATGCGCCGGATGTGGTGATATTGCAGCCGAAGAGATTAAGAGATAAATTAAGGGATGACTTGAAAAAAGCGTGGGAAGCATATGAAGATTAAAAGAAAGGCATAAGAGATGAAGAATCATTTTTCAAAGTCGAAATATTGCAGATTGTGGCAATGTCCGAAGATGTTGTGGATGGATAAATACAAGCCGGAAGAGAAAGCCGAAGATGCCACAGATGATTCCAGAATGGAAGCGGGAACAGAAGTAGGGAAGCTGGCAAGAGAATTATTTGGAAAGCCGGTAGATGTAACAGAGACTGTTAATGGACAATTAAATTTACCTGCAATGACAGACCGGACACAAGTGGAAATAGAACACGAGACATCTGTCATATGTGAAGCATCATTTTCTTATCAGGGGTGCTATTGTGCGGTAGATATTTTGAAAAGAGAAAATGACGGATGGGCAATATATGAAGTAAAAAGTTCGACGGTAAATGAGAAAAATATGAAAGCGGTATATGTGGCAGACGTTGCTTATCAGGAGTACGTACTGGAACATTGCGGAGTGCGGATTACAGGAACGTACATAGTTTCCATTAATAACGATTATGTATATGATGGAAAATTGGATTTGGAAAGGCTGTTTCAAATTACGGATGTGTCTGAATTTGTGAGAAATGAGATTGGGGAAGTAGAGAAGAATTTATTACAGGAAGATACATTGTTGGAATCAGAGAATGAGCCGGAGCGGGAACTGGGATTATACTGTAAAGATCCATATGGATGTCCGTATTGGGAATATTGTGCAAAAGAATTACCAACTCCGTCCGTATTTGACTTATATCGGATGCCGTTGAAAAAGAAATTAGAGTATTATCGGGAAGGAAATTCTGATTATAGACAATTAAAAGACTGTAGAAAGATTAAGAATGAAAAGCAATTAAGGCAGATAGAATTTGCGTTAGAAGACAAAGGTACATATGTAAATATTGATGGAATTCGGGAATTTTTAAGTACATTGTCTTATCCGTTGTACTTTCTGGATTTTGAGACCATGCAACCAGTGATACCGTTGTTCCCGGGAACAAAGCCATATCAGCAGATACCATTCCAGTATTCATTACATTATATAAAGTCTGCAGGTGGACCGTTATTACATAAAGAATTTCTGGCAGAATCAGGGGAAAATCCATTGCAGGCAATTGCAGAAGCTTTGTGTAGGGATATTCCGATGAATGTGTGTGTAACGGCGTACAATAAGTCGTTTGAATGCAGCAGAATTAAAGAATTGGCGGGAATGTTCCCGGATTTATCTGAGCATTTATTAAATATCAAAGAGAATATCAAAGATTTACTGGATCCATTTCAGGCAGGTCATTATTATAACCGGGCGATGGGAGGATCATTTTCAATTAAAAGTGTTCTGCCGGCGATATTTCCGGATGATCCGGAATTGAATTATCATAATCTGGAAGGTGTACACAATGGCTCAGAGGCAATGACGATATTTCCGAGGATAAAAGATATGCCTGCGGAGGAACAGAAGAAGGCAAGACATAATTTGTTGAAGTATTGCGAGCTGGATACATATGCGATGGTGAAAGTGTGGGGAGAACTTGTGAGAGTTGTGGAAGGAGATACGGAAGATGGAGATTGATGTGGAAAGCAAAAAGATAGTTGATATTAAAAAAGAAGTTGAAGAAGAGGCGCTAAAGTTTAGAAAAATAACTACAAAAGAACCTTGTCAAAAATACTTTGATCCAAAAGAGCCGGCAGATGTAAACTGGAATAATAAAGAGGTTTATATAGATGCTTTATATCAGGGATATTTGGATGCTTGTAGGACAATTCATTGGAATAGTAAAGCAAATGAAGACGGTAAAAAATTGTTAAAGGAAAAAAAAGAATGGGACAAAAAAAGAGATAAAAAAGGAAGTTCCCTAGAAGAAGAGAATCCTATGCGAGAACCTTTAAAAACAGTTGCAGAAGAGTTACAGGAGTATTTTAAAGAAAATAAAGAAGAGGAGAATAAAGAAACATTTAATAAAAAACATACAGAATGGTGTGAAAGCTTGATAAAGGATTATAGTTCGTATCTGGACGAGAAATTAACATATGGACAAGCTCAAAAAATTATTAATATGGCTTTTAAATATTTGTATTGTATATTTGATGCAAAAGAAAAACTTGAAGAGAAAAAAGAAAGATTTAAATACTGTCATATGCCTTTAGATAAATTTAGTCTGGAATGGGTGAAAAGATATTTCAAAAAAGGAAGTGTAAAATCATGGAGTCATATGGAAAAAGAGGATCTTGAAAATAAAGAATATGGTTATAATACATATTTAAAGAATATTGAAGAATATTGTGAGCAAAAATATGATGGACAGATTTCGCCATTACAGTTAGATTTTATTGTTTGGCCCAAAATGCAGAAAATTATGGCTACAGAAGAGTTTATAAAAACTTTTGAAGAGGATGATGATAAATGGGTTCAAAAAGCTATAGGTTGTGAAAAGTATGATATAGGAAATATGAATGAGATATTAGAAAAGCGATTAATTAAAATCAGACCTTTGATATGTGATAGTGCCGATTCTACAATATACAAAAAGAAATAAGTTGTAAAACAGTGTTTCGGCACTGTTTTTTTATTTTGTGTACAGAAGTAATGCCCCATTTTTGCCCCATACAATCATATATCCTATTACTTATCAAGCACAGATAGGAGTGAAAAAGTTGAAAATATCCATTTATTCAAGAAAATCAATAGAAAAATTATTGAAAAAAGATTTCCCGAAAAATGCAGTGGTAATCAGTTTCTATGATCCGCCAGGAAAATTCCGTGATGCGGAATACAGGCCGGTAGACTATACGGCGAAAACAAACTGTGTATTCCAGATAGCACTATATGACATTGATCTGGCAGTACTGCCGAAATATCATTTGACTTACGAGACATATCTTCCAGAAGCAGATGATCTTGCAGAGTTTATCTTTAATGCGAAAAGGGAAGGAAAGGATATTATCTGTCAATGTGAATATGGTGAAAGTAGAAGTTCAGGATGTGCGGCAGCTATCCATGAATATTTCTATAAAGACGGTATTAAGATATTTGCTGATTATAGATATTATCCGAATCAGATGGTGTATCACAAGGTGTACGATGCGCTTGAAAAATATGGAGTTGAAAATAATGTGATAAGAGAAAGTGGTGAATAGATTTATATGATGATAGAATTAAAGCAAGAGATTTTGGATTTGATTGAATCACCGAAATTGCATGCATATTTAATGGAAGATACAGAACGACTGAAGTTGAGAGACTATGTGTCAATTATTGCCGGAGCACCAGTCGGTTTAAAAAGAAAACAGGGATTATTGTATAAGCTGAGAGCAACATCAGACACAAAGCAACAGGATACGGATTATTTGAAATTATGCTGTGAGTGTATAGATCAGGCAGTGCAATATTTAACGATGGAAAGCGAAAAGATTTTTCTTATACAATTGATGGGATATGACGATGATAATAAAAGTGATATTGTAGATGGTCCATATATTATGACATCTCTTGAAGATATGAAAAAGGCAGTACAGGAATATTACTGGAATGAACCGGATTCTACATGGAACACTTTATATTGGCGGGTTGAATTATATCTTGATGGTGAGCATAAGATTAAGAAAAACGAATTTTTATCACCGATGTACACATACATCATGAATAAAGATGGAGAGATTCAATATTTTATTCATGAAAAAGTATCGTCAAATTATTTGAAAGGACCATTAGGAAGTATGGCAGAGTGGCTGTTTCATTCTGTATGCCCAGATTTAAACCTGCCTGTTCCGTATCAGACGGGAGATGTTCTGTTTATAGATTGCAGACCATATGCACCAGATGCTTTTTATTGTCGGCTCAAAGAAGTAGGAGATGATTGCTGTGGAATACAATGTGAATATGTGAATCCGGAAGGAGAGATTGAAACCGGTGCGTTAAAACATGGGGATTATTTCTTTAATCATAGAGAAGTGTATCAATATTTATCACCGCTATATAAGGCAAAGATTGTTTCAAAAGATGAATTAAATTGGGATGATTATATTAAAGGAAAACAAAATGTTAGCAAGACCACATAAAGGAGTATTTTGGTTAATAGACGGAAAAATCTGGGCAGTTCCATTTGACAATCAAAAATATAAATCTGGGATTTCAAAATCAGGGGATTCTTATGTGCACAGAAAAATCTGGAAGGAGATAAAGCCTCGAAAGTGTCGATATCCATATAATTATTATCCTAGAGGGCGAGTTGAAATTACTTCAAAAAATGTATGTATTATATATATGAATCCCAATATAGGTGAAGAATATATGGACGAAATAATGAAGAAATTTGGACTGGTTTCCGTATCAAAAATAATTTACGATAATAGCAGTCATTATAGATCTTATCTGGACAATGGATGGAAGGCAGATAAAAAATGAGGATTATTATTGTCAGGAGAAAAATGTATGAAGATATGGCTGGATGATATACGACCGGCTCCGGAAGGATATGTATGGTGTAAAAGTGTGAATATTGCCAAGAGAACCATTGAATCAGCGGAGGAACCGATTGTGTTAATTGACTGTGATCATGATTTGGGAGATTATGCTTATGATGGCGGGGATGGGATTAAATTATTGGATTGGCTGGTGGAAAATGAACGTTTTTATCCAATCAGGCTTCATACGATGAATCCTGTTGGTAGAGAAAATATGTTGCGGATGATTCGGAGATATTGGTAGGAGTAGAGGAAAGAGATATATGACAAAGAAAGAAGTATGTTATAAAAAATTGTAAAGAGCAAGATCCACCCGTGTAAAACAGTATTGTCATTTTGACAATTTTGTATTACTTACGAGTAGCGGACTTGATGGGGGTTACGTCCCCATACCCACGTGAAAATATAATTGCTGGCAATTATATTTTAGCAGATATGCAGGCATATCTGGATAAGCGTTACAGACAACAAAATAAGGAAATTTTGATAAGGCATTCACCTGGAATAGGTGAGTGCTTTTTTGTTTTCAAATATTCAATTAACCGAAAAAATAAAAAAATTTTCATCAGGGGGCTGTAAAAATGCCTCTCAGCGTTTCGTATTAATGAAAGGGTATTTTTTGCAGGAAAAATAAAAATTTTTCGTCAAGAGGCTGTATTTATGCCCTTCATCTTTTGAATATATGTAAGGAGATTTTTTAGCCGGCATAAAAATGATTTTTACAACAATTAGAAACAGAAATGAGGCGAGAAAAGAATGAAATATGAATACATGAAGGAGTCTGAGCAGATGCTTCAGTACTTCCAGTTTCCGAAATTTTTGCTAAAGTTGCGAATTTCTCAAACTGCAAAATTTCTTTATATGGTTTTGTATGACCGGGCGCGGATATCGAGAAAGAATAGCTGGATAGATAAGTATGGAAATGTTTATCTGATTTTTCCGATAGATGAATTGTCTGTTCAAATCGACAAATGCAAATCTTCTGTAAAAACAGCATTGAAGGAATTAGATGATGAGGGATTATTGGTTCGTAGATCCGGTGGATTTTCAAAACCCAATCATTTATATGTAAAAATTCCATCTGATGAGATAGGTTTACAGCCGGTTGACGATAAGGCGGTTGAAAAGATGGTTACAACAGAGTCGGAAAAGCAACCTTCATCTGGTCGTAAAAATGGCTGTACAGGAGTCGGAAATGTGGCACCTAGTAAAGTAACTGAGAAATATAAAAGTAATAAATATCATGAAGTAAATTATTGCTATGGGGAAGGAGAGAGTTTGTGATGAGAGAAGAAGATACCGTATGTGTAGGCAGTGATGGTTTGCAATATTGCAAAGTCTGTGGGGAAGCGAAAGAAGCATTTTTTCCTAAGGGTGACTTTATGGGGATGAAGAAACATTCTAGGCAATGTGCTTGTGACAGAAAAGCGTATGAAGAAGAACAAAAATATTTTAAAGACAAAGAGCACCGGGAATTAGTCAGCAGAAATACGAGCATCTGTTTTGACGAGAGCAGGATGGAAGAGTGGACATTTGAGAATGCAGATATGTCAGATGCAGTAATGCATAAGGCAAAAAGCTATGTTGATAACTGGGAGGAAATGAAAAGAAATCATATAGGCTGTTTGTTCTGGGGACCGGTTGGTACCGGGAAAAGTTATATTGCCGGGTGCATTGCCAATGAACTTCTAAAGCAGGAGGTAACGGTAAAGATGACCAACTTCAATACCATTATCGATGATATATTTCCGCTGGCAGACAAAACGGAATATATCAATGCATTGGCTTCATATCAGCTTTTGATTATTGATGATCTTGGAGTGGAACGAAATTCAGAATATGCATTAGGAATTATTTTCAGTGTCATAGATCGTAGGATCCGTTCGGGACGACCATTGATCATTACGACTAATCTTCCACTGAAAGAAATAAAAAGCGAGACCATGTTGGATAAAAGGCGTATCTATGACCGTATTTTAGAAATGTGTACGCCAATGTATGTTGGAGGCACAAGCAAACGAGAAGCGATTGCAAGTATGAAAATGGAGAAAGCGAAAACGCTGTTGAATACCAACAGAGGGGAGGAGAAATGCGAATGAATCATACAGAAAAAACAATACCTGTTTGGAAGAAATATTCTTTAAATGTTTCCGAAGCAGCTGAATATTACGGAATCGGAGAAAAGAGATTAAGACAGATTGCAGGTGAAAATGAAGGAGCAGATTTTATTTTGGAAGTGGGTTCTCATATCCGATTTAAAAGGAAATTATTTGAAGATTATCTGGATACAGCCAGTACAGTTTAAGTGACAGAATAGAAGAAATAGTAATGAAAATAATGTTCATTTTATCTTAGCGAAGAGAAGGTCTTGTGGTATAATGAATAAACCGAGAAGGTCTTCCAAGTTAAATGAACATTTGATGAAGGAGACTAAAAAATTATGAGTGAAAAAAGGAGAGATCATAGAGGACGTATATTACACAATGGAGAAATACAGTTATCTGATGGCAGATATCGATTTAAGTATGTCGATGAGATGGGAAAGGAGTGCTGCGTATATAGCTGGCGCTTAGACCATAACGATGCAACTCCGAAAGGAAAGCGCCGTACTTTGTCGCTTCGGGAGATGGAGAAGAAAATCCAGGCGGACCATTTTGAGCAGATTGCAACAAATGGCGGAAATATGACGGTACTGGAACTGGTTGAAAAATATACATCAACAAAAACCGGTGTCAGACCTACTACAGTTGCAGGATACGGAACAGTTATCAATTTATTGAAGAAAGATCCATTTGGAAAAAGAAGGATTGATACGGTTCGGATTTCGGATGCAAAATGTTGGCTGATACATCTTCAGCAGGTAGAAAAGAAAAGTTATAGTTCCATCCATTCAATCCGAGGAGTTCTTCGTCCGGCATTTCAGTTGGCAGTGGATGATGACCTGATCAGGAAAAATTCATTTCAGTTTCAGCTAATGGAAGTGGTTGTGAATGACAGTGTGACAAGAGAGGCAATCAGCAGGGCTGAGGAACGAAAGTTCCTACGGTTTGTGAAGGAGGATCCTCATTTTTGCAGGTATTATGAGGGGATTTACATATTATTTAAAACCGGCCTTCGCATCTCGGAATTTTGTGGTTTGACCATTTCTGACATTGATTTTAAGGAGCATACGATCAACATTGATCATCAATTGCAGAAAAAATCAAAAATCGGATATTATATTCAAGAGACTAAAACAACCAGCGGAACGAGAAAGATACCTATGACTGCAGATGTAGAGGAATGCTTTCGGAAAATAATAGAAAAACGAAACCCACCCAAAGCAGAACCTATGGTAGATGGAAAAAGTGGATTCTTATACTTTGATAAAAATGAAAGTATCTGTTATTCCCTGCACTGGGAGCATTATTTCCAACACATCATTCAGAAGTATAATAATACTTACAAAGTACAGATGCCTGTCATTACACCGCATGTATGCCGACACACCTATTGCTCAAATATGGCAAAATCCGGAATGAATCCAAAAGCATTGCAATATTTGATGGGCCACTCAGATATCAGCGTAACGCTGAATACATATACGCATGTAAATCTTGAGGATGCCAGGGAAGAAGTTGCCCGGATTCAGGTTGTGTAATTACGATTTTTAATTGAAAATAGCAAGGTGTAAAATGGAAAAACATACACCTTATTTTACACCTTTTGCTGACGATATTATGCGAAAATAAACCAGGTTATGCCAGAAAGCAAAAATTTACAAAGGCTTACAAAGCCCGAAAAACCAAGAAAAACTAAGAAATGCGAGGTTATGCAACAATGATAAAAGTACTATTTGTTTGCCACGGCAATATCTGCCGCTCAACCATGGCAGAATACGTAATGAAAGATCTAGTAAAGAAAGCGAACCTAGAGTCATCCTTCTACATCGACTCCGCCGGAACCAGCAACGAAGAAGACGGCAATCCGGTTCACTACGGAACGCAGAACAAGTTAAGAGAAGAAGGAATCCCATGCGGTAACCACAGAGCACGCCAGATGACGAAAAAAGACTATGAAGAATTTGATTACCTGATCGGCATGGAGCAGTGGAATATCCGCAACATCAACCGCATCATCCGGAAAGACCCGGAGCATAAGGTGCATTTGTTACTGGAATATGCAGGAGAGGCAAGAGACATTGCAGATCCGTGGTACACGGGGAATTTTGACGTGACTTATGACGATGTGAAAGAAGGCTGCGAGGCATTCTTGCAATATCTGATGGAGAATGAACCGTTATATTAGAAACAATAGGAGTAAACAATAAAAAGGAATCATCTTAAGTATTCAGATAATTTTGTATACATTTGATGATTCCTTTACATTTTTTCGAAAATAATTTCATAGAATTTAATGTAATATAAACTCCGGGTACAATTTTACATAGATTTAACATAGATTTGATATAGGCTGCATACACCTTCGTTACAATAAGCCCGTAACGTCGAGGGAACATCATGTGTTCGAAAGAAACTGCCGGCGGCAGGTTCTACAGAAGACGAATGAAGGAGAATGGGAAAATATTATGAATGAAAAATTGCAGATAATATTCGGGCTTTTAGGAGGCCTGGCAGTCTTTATTTATGGAATGAATATGATGAGTGAGTGCCTGCAGAAAGCGGCAGGAGAAAAGATGAAAAGCATCCTGGCACTTCTGACTAAGAATCCGGTACTTGGGGTTATTGCAGGAGCACTTACTACAGCGGTATTACAGAGCAGTAGTGCGACAACCGTTATGGCGATCGGTTTTGTCAGTGCGGGACTTATGAGTCTTCCACAGGCAATCTCAATCATCTTTGGTGCGAACATCGGTACGACGATGACGGCACAGATCATCGCATTTAAGATCAGCGATTACATCTATATCATTATCTTTATTGGATTTATCATTTCGTTTATTGCGAAATCTGAAAAAGTGAAGAGTATCGGTCAGACAATCTTCGCATTTGGTCTGTTATTCCTTGGAATCGAGACCATGGGAGATGTTATGAAACCGCTGGCATCCAGCCCAGTGTTCACGAATCTGATTGAAAGAGTAGCACATATTCCGGTACTTGGGGTATTTGTCGGAACACTAATGACACTGGTAGTACAGAGTAGTAGTGCGACGATTGCAGTATTGCAGAACTTTGCATCACAGCCGGGACCTGATGGTGTGACAAGTATGCTTGGACTTGCAGGTGCGATCCCAATCCTTCTTGGAGATAATATCGGTACTACAATTACAGCACTTCTGGCAAGTATCGGTCAGACAAAAGATGCGAAACGTACAGCAGTTGCACACTGTATTTTCAACATTTCCGGATGTTTGCTATTTATCTGGTTTGTGAAACCATTTGCAGCGCTGATCCAGCATATTTCTCCGAAAGGACCAGAAGTTGAGGTGATCTCAAGACAGATTGCAAATGCGCATACATTATTCAATATTACAATGACACTAATCTGGGTCTGTCTGATCAAATTCATGGTGAAGATTGTTATGACGTTGATTCCGGATGGAAAAGCAGTCGATATGGATTCTGCAAAACCGGTATTTTTGGATGATAAGATCATAAACCAGCCGGCAGCGGCACTTCAGTTGGTTGCAAAGGAAATTCTTCGTGTGAGTGAAATGGTTAAAGTTGTTGTGGCAGATACGATCACAATTGTCAAAACTGAAGATATGAATGAATTGGAACCACTGCAGGAAAAGGGACTGCAGATTAAGAAACTGACGGATCAGATCACGGAATATCTGGCAGCTTTGTTCTCTGCCGGAACAATGACAGAGCAGCAGGCTGCACAGACGGCAAGTCTTATGTACATCTTAAGCGATGTGGAACGTATGGGAACGCTGAGTGTAGAAGTTGCCAAATGTGTACAGGAAAAGATTGAAAACAGATACAAATATACACCGGAAGCGATGGAAGAGTTGCAGAAAAGCCTGAAGACACTGGAGAAGATGTTTACCGATTCAATCAAGGCATTACAGGGTGATAAGTCAGTTCAGACAGAGAAGCTGATCAAACGGAAAGATAAGATCATGGATCTGGATCTGAAGATGCGAAAAGCACATGTACAGCGTGTCAATAAAGGAAAATGTAAAGCAAGCCTTACGACACCATTTACGAATATCTTGCATCTGATCGATCGTATGGGAAACAGCTGTGTCAACCTTGCAGATGTTGCGTCTAATGAAATCAGTCTGAAGTATTTTATGGTAAATTAAGAATATGAGAGATAGAAAAGCCTTTGTGGATATTAAAATGATATCTGCAAGGGCTTTTTTTAATCATCCTGTGTTCTGTAGATAGCTAAGTATGCAAGAAAAATTGCCAGTGTTATTTAGGGTAAATACATAGAAAACAAAATTCGAGACATACTATAAAAGAAAAATAATGAAAAATACATGAAGAAAGACAAAGTATAAAAAGATAGCAAGCAATTTAAAAAGGAGGAAGTATCATGGACACATCAACATACGAAATTCTGAAGGAATGTAATTCTGGATGCCGGATGGCACTGAATAGTATCGAGCAGTTGGCGGTATATCTGAAAAGTCAGGAGCTTCAGGACTTGTTCTGTAAATATAAAGAAGACTATGAAAAAATGGAGAAGGAATCAATAAGATTGTCAGAAGGAAAATTGCAGGAGGAAAAGCTGTCAGAAAAGGCAGCAGAGACATTTGCCTGGATCAGTGCTGAAGTAAAGATGATGCTCAATGATGACAGTTCGAAGATTGCGGAAATGATGATCGACGGGGCAAATATGGGAATAAAATCCATTACAGAGAAATTAAATCGTTATCCGGAAGCGGAAAAAGAAAGCATTTCACTTGCAAAGAAATTTGAAAAGACATGTGAAAAACTGATTCAGGATATGAAGAAATATTTGTAAAATATTATGATTTTTTCGTGGAATATGCAGCCCAAAATATTAGAAAACGAAAAAATAACTCTTTACATTTTCCTTGATTTTGGATACATTATTGTTATAAGGTTTTAAATCAAGGGGAAAATTATGAAAGATATATCAGAAAAAAGATTGAGCGACTATATGGCGGAACAGATCGCTGATGAAATATTGTCCGGAAGAATTCCCGGAGGAAGTCAGTTAAAACAAGAAGAACTGGCAGAAGCGTTTGAAGCTTCCAGAATTCCAATCCGGGAAGCTTTCCAGATCCTGGAAAATCAGGGGTTAATTATCCGCCTTGCAACCAGAAGAATTACTGTGACAGAATTGGATAAAGAACAGATATGTCTGATCTACAGTATGATTTCGGAGATGACAAAGAAGGCATTGAAGAGTCTGAAACATAGTGGAAAGACTGCGCAGTTGGAAGAGTTGCTTATGACATCGGGATTGTCAGGAGAGGTACAGCCTGCAGAAGCCATGTGTGATCTGGTGGAAAATGAGTATATCAAAAGACTTTTAAGAAATGCCAGTGACAGCTATATCCGTTTTGCACTATCAACGGGACATTATGCAGATAAGATAAAAGAAGAAAAGGATAAGATGACAGAACTTTTAGAAAATGGGGAACTGAAGAAAGTAGAAAAATCTCTGGATGTATATTTTAAATTGCTTGCAAGAGCGGTCAATGAAGAGAGAGGGATGAATGAATGAATGGATTAAAACCAATTAAGATGCCGTCGGCCAAGGAAAAGGTAGCGGCAGAACTTAGGAAGGCAATCTTGTCCAGGCAGATGAAAGAAGGAGAAGTCCTTTCACTGGAAAGTGTAGCCACACAGTTAAATGTATCGGCGATGCCGGTAAGAGAGGCATTTCAGATACTTGCAAGAGATGGGTTAATACAGTTGCGCAAGAACAAAGGAGCTGTAGTACTTGGAATTACGGAAACTTATATTAAAGAACATTATCAACTTCGTGCAATTTTGGAAAGTGCGGCAGCATTGCTTGCAGCAGAGCCGGAGACGGACATATCGGAGATAGAATCCGTGTACGAAGAAGCAGAAGAGGCTCTGAAGGAAGGCAATTTAAAGCAATATACAGATCTGAACCGTGCATTTCATCATGAGATCTGGTCTGCAGCAGGTAACCAGAAGATGAAAAATATGATTTCTGAATTATGGAATGGTCTGTCTATGGGCAGCATGGTATCAGAAGAGGATTATGCGAAAGTGTCGATTAAAGAACATGAAAGGATATGGAGAGCAATCAAGGCTCATGATCAGAAGGAAGCACAGAAGGCGATGTATGATCATATTATGCGGAGCCGGGATGATATGCTTACATATTATAAATAATTAGTGCGTTGTTATTTACCTTTGTGGTGAATAACAATGCACTTTTTTTGTCTAAGTATGCAAGAAAAGTTGCCTGTGGCAGGTCCTTTCAATACAAAAAACGCTGAATATGGTGATTTTGAACAAAAGACGATATACAGTTTTATAACATATGCCAAAATCTATAAATACCTATTGACATTTTTATCATTAAGGAGTATTTTATAATCAAGATTTGGATACAAAATCAAATATCAGACATCAAACGAAAACGTATCCGAGAAATCGAACGAAATAATTACAAGGAGGTAATGAAGATGAGTCAGATAACAATTACATTACTGTTTCTGGCATTCGCAATCATCATGTTCATGCTTGAAAAGATTCCACTTGGGGTAACATCGATGATTGTCTGTGTAGGACTGGTAGTCACAGGAGTTTTGGACTGGCAGGTTGCATTCTCGGGATTCATCGACAGCAATGTAATCTTGTTTGTTGCAATGTTCATTGTCGGTGGGGCACTTTTTGAGACGGGGATGGCCAACAAGATCGGAGGAGTGGTTACACATTTCGCCAAGACAGAGAGGCAGCTGATCGTTGCGATCATGGTGATCGTTGGAGCGATGAGCGGTTTCCTTTCCAACACAGGAACAGCCGCAATCCTGATTCCGGTAGTCATCGGTATCGCCGCAAAATCAGGATATTCAAGATCAAGACTGTTAATGCCGCTGGTATTTGCAGCAGCCATGGGAGGTAACCTTTCACTGATCGGTGCACCTGGTAACATGATCGCACAGTCATCTATGGAGAAGATCGGATTGAAATTCGGATTCTTCGATTATGCGAAAGTAGGACTTCCGATTTTGATCGTAGGAATTATTTTCTTCGCACTGTTTGGATACAAATTTCTGCCGGATAAAGTGGACACAAGCAGTGAGGGAATCTTCGATGAGACAAAAGATTTCAGCAATGTTCCAAAGTGGAAACAGAACCTTTCACTGATCATCCTGTTATTAACACTTTTGGGAATGATCTTTGAAGAGCAGATTGGTATTAAGTTATGTGTCATAGGATGCGTGGGAGCGCTTGCACTGATCGTTACAGGCGTTATCAGTGAGAAAGACGCGCTTCTTTCCATCGACTTGAAGACGATCTTCTTATTCGGAGGTACGCTTTCCCTTGCGTCTGCACTGGAAGCAACCGGTGCCGGAGAACTGATCGCAGATAAAGTAATCGGAATGCTGGGAGATAACCCTTCACCATACATATTAACATTTGTAATCTTCATGCTCTGCTGTATCATGACAAACTTTATGTCAAACACAGCAACGACAGCACTGATGGCTCCGATCGGAGTATCCATCGCACAGGGCATGGGTGCAGATCCAAGTGCCGTACTGATGGCATGTGTAATCGGAGGATCCTGTGCATTTGCAACACCAATCGGAATGCCGGCCAACACCATGGTAGTAACGGCAGGAGGATATACGTTCAAGGATTATGCGAAAGCAGGTATTCCTATGATCGTAGTAGCAACCATAGTAAGTATGATCTTGCTTCCAATCTTCTATCCATTCTTCCCATAAACATAAGGAAGTATTTGACCTCTAATCTCCATAAAAACGGAAGATGTAAGCAGACATACCTCTCATGACAGTTTGTGATAAAAGTTTTCGCTGTCTTTCATCACAATACTGTTGTGGGAATATAGATAGGAACTAAAAATTTTTAATAGAATTTCAAGGAGGATATGAAAATGTCTAAAGAACAACAGGTAACACAACTTACAGATTATATGGCAAAATTTATTGCACATATTGCAAAGAAACTGCCGGATGATGTCATTGAAAAATTAACAGAGCTGCGTGAGAAAGAAGACAGCCCGCTTTCAAAGGTAATTTATGACACCATGTTCAAGAACCAGGAACTTGCTGTAAAACTGAACAGACCAAGCTGTCAGGATACAGGTGTATTACAGTTCTGGGTAAAATGTGGAACAAAATTCCCACTTATCGACGAACTGGAAGGACTTCTGAAAGACGCTGTTGTGAAAGCAACATTTGAAGCACCTCTCCGTCACAACAGTGTAGAGACATTTGATGAATACAACACAGGAAAGAACGTAGGAAAAGGAACACCGACTGTATTCTGGGATATCGTTCCGAACTCAGACAAATGTGAGATCTATACATACATGGCAGGGGGCGGATGTACTCTTCCTGGAAAAGCTATGGTTCTGATGCCGGGTGAAGGATACGAAGGAGTTACAAAGTTCGTTATGGACGTTATGACAACATACGGATTGAATGCCTGCCCTCCGCTTCTCGTTGGCGTAGGTGTGGCAACATCTGTTGAGACGGCAGCACTTCTTTCTAAGAAAGCACTGATGCGTCCGATCGGATCACACAATGAGAACGAAAGAGCAGCTAAGATGGAGACTCTTCTCGAAGACGGAATCAATGCAATCGGCCTTGGACCACAGGGTATGGGCGGAAAATATTCTGTAATGGGCGTTAACATCGAGAATACAGCACGTCACCCATCTACAATCGGTGTAGCTGTTAACGTAGGATGCTGGAGCCACAGAAGAGGACATATTGTATTTGATAAGGACCTGAACTACACAATCACAACACATACGGGGGTAGAATTATAATGGTAGAAGTAAAGAACGGTAAAAAAATCTTAACAACACCTATTTCAGCAGAAGACTTAAAAGACATCAAGATTGGCGACATCGTATATCTGAACGGAAGCATGACAACATGCCGAGACGTTGCACACCGCCGTCTGGTAGAAGAAGGAAGAGAGCTTCCTGTAGACGTAAGAAATAATGCAATCTTCCACGCAGGACCGATTATCCGTCCACTGGAAAATGACAAATTCGAAATGGTATCTGTAGGACCGACAACAAGTATGAGAATGGAAAAATTCGAGTACGAATTCGTAAAAGAGACTGGTGTACGTGTGATCATCGGTAAAGGTGGTATGAAAGAAAATACAGAGCGTGCATGTAAAGAATTCGGAGCAATCCACTGCGTATTCCCTGCAGGTAACGCTGTAGTAGCTGCTACAGAAGTAGAAGAGATCGTAAGAGCTGAGTGGAGAGATCTCGGAATGCCAGAGACACTCTGGAACTGCCGCGTAAAAGAATTCGGACCACTGATTGTTTCTATCGATGCAAACGGAGACAACCTCTTTGAAGAAAGAAAGATTGAATACAATAAGAAGAAAGATGCTGCTACAGAAGAGATTTGTAAGCATGTAAGCTTTATTAAATAATTAGGATAATAATTACAGTAAATCCTTGAGAACCCTTTTATACTAATGTAAGTTATGCAGTTTTCCCCCGGGCGATTCCTCCTAAAGAGCCCGGGGGATTTTTATACCAAACTAAAAATGTTCTGTCCTCTAACAAAAATTATGTGGTATAATGCTCAAAGTTGAATTGATTTTGTATAAAAACTGGAGGAAGAATCAATGTTATATACAATCCCGGATTATTACCATGAATTTTCCTGTATTGCAGGCGAATGTGAAGATACATGCTGCGCCGGCTGGCAGATTGTGGCGGACGAAGCAGCGTTGAAAAAATATAAGAAAGTAACCGGATCATTTAGAAAAAGATTAAGAAAGTCCATTAACTGGAAAGAAGGAACCTTTAAGCAGGACAGGAATAAGCGCTGTGCCTTTTTAAATGATGAAAATCTTTGTGATATGTATACAGCACTCGGTGAAAAAAGTCTGTGCCGGACTTGTAAGATGTATCCAAGACACGTAGAAGAATTTGAAGATGTCCGAGAGATGACGTTGTCTGTATCCTGTCCGGAGGTGGCAAGAATTCTGCTTGGTAAAAAGGAACCGGTGCGCTTTCTGACATATGAAAGCAACAAGGAAGAAGAATATGATGATTTTGATCCATTCTTGTATTCAAAATTGGTAGATGCAAGAAAAGTGATGATCAATATCCTTCAGGACAGAAGTAAGAGACTGGATCTGCGGGTTGGTCTGGTGCTGGCGATCGCACATGACTTGCAGGTGCGGATCAAAAGAGAAGATATCTTTTCCATTGATGATGTATTTGAAAAATATCAGACGGAGAAGGCGGTTCAATTCGTTGAAGCAAAATTATCAGAAGATGAGAACTATGCATTTATTAAGAAAATGTTCCGGAATCAGTATCTGATGGAACGCTTAAGGGATGACTGGGAACCGCATCTTCTTGAGGCAGAAAGTTTACTTTACGGAGATATTGGTTGCAGCGACAGTGAAGAACAATGTACAAAGTACAAAGAACAGTATACAAAGAACAAACGAGAATTTCACGAATGGCTGAATACATATATGCCAGATTATGAGATCCAGTATGAGCAGTTACTGGTGTACTTTATCAGCACTTATTTCTGTGGTGCAGTGTATGACGGGGAAGCTTATGTAAAGGTACAGATGGCGGTTGTCAGTGTACTTTTGATCCACGAACTTCTGCTGGCACAGTGGCTGAAGAATGAGAAGACACTGGAGATGGAGGATGTGATAGATACCGTATATCGTTATTCCAGAGAACTGGAGCATTCCGATCCGAATCTGAACCTGATGGAAAAGCTGATGAGGAGAGATCTGTTATCCTGGTTTAAGAAAGAAAATGACGGTGATAAGGAGATGGACAGGCATTAAAATTGAAACTACAGTTGCAAAATACCATACAGGTATGTTATAACTTTTAGAAGGGAATGAAGTTCTCCCTTAGTGATCATACTAGAACCGCTTATAAAGCTGATGACTTCTGCGAATAATGACGCAGAAAGTCTCAGCTTTTTCTGCGTTTATAGATCGCTATGCGGTTGAAAGAAACTGCCAGTGGCAGATTCTGTAGATAAGGAGGAATATAAAATGTTACTAAGCGTTGCGCTGATCCTGCTCTGTGGTATGGGGATGAGCTGGATCTGTAAAAAATTAAAACTGCCGGGGCTTCTGGGAATGCTTCTCACCGGTATCGTTCTGGGACCGTATGTGCTGAATCTTCTGGATGAAAATCTGTTAAATATTTCATCGGAACTTAGGAAGATGGCACTGATCATTATTCTGATGAGGGCCGGATTAGGGCTTGACATTTCCGGTTTGAAAAAAATCGGGCGTCCGGCGGTAATGATGTGCTTTGTACCGGCGAGTTTTGAGCTGTTGGGAATGTTAGTGCTAGCACCAAGGTTACTGGGACTTTCTGTGCTGGAAGCGGCAATATTAGGATCTGTACTTGCGGCGGTTTCACCGGCGGTTGTCGTGCCGCGTATGGTAAGATTGATGGAAGAAGGCTATGGAACGGAAAAAGGAATCCCACAGTTGATTCTTGCGGGCGCTTCGGTGGATGATGTATATGTCATCGTATTATTTACGACCTTTTCAGGGATTATGCAGGGAAAAAGCGTATCGGTTATGAGTTTCCTGAATATTCCGATATCTATTATCCTGGGAATGATCATTGGATTACTTGCCGGATGGCTTCTTGCACGGTATTTTGAGAAAGTACATATCCGGGATACCGTAAAGGTATTAATCTTACTCAGTATTTCATTTTTACTGGTAGTGGCAGAAGATCATATGACAACTGCAATTACGTTCTCGGCGTTAATTGCAGTGATGTTTCTGGGAGTGGGCTTACAGAAATACAGGGAAGTGGCTGCAAAAAGGATTGCAGTAAAATGTGGAAAGATGTGGGTGGCAGCAGAGGTATTCTTATTCGTACTGGTTGGTGCGACTGTAAATATCGGATATCTATCTCATGTAGGACTCAAGGCAGTCGTTTTAATCTGTGGCGCACTGATCTTCCGAATGACAGGGGTCTTTGTATGTCTGCTTGGAACGGATATGAATGGAAAAGAAAAGTTATTTACGATGATGGCATACACACCGAAAGCAACCGTACAGGCTGCAATCGGAGGAATTCCTCTGGCGCTTGGATTTGCCTGTGGCGATGTGGTTCTGACGGTAGCAGTGCTTGCAATTGTACTGACTGCACCGCTTGGAGCATTTGCGATTGATAGCAGTTACAAAAAATTTCTGGCAAAAACTAAGTGATTCCATTGCAATGTATTCTCAGTATAAAATAAAGTAGATCCAATATCTGATTGACAAATGGCAGTTCCGTGATATCATATAAAACATATAGGAAAAGAAAGAAAACTATGTTCATATAATAAAGGAACACAAAAATAACATGAAATAAACGGAGGACTGCCATATGACAAGAGAAGAAGCATGGGAATTATTAACCGAATATAACCAGGATGAATTTCATCTCCTGCATGCACAGACAGTAGAGAATACGATGCGTTATTTCGCAAGAGAGCTCGGGTTTGCGGATGAGGAAGATTTCTGGGGAATCGTAGGACTTTTACACGATCTGGATTTTGAAAAATATCCGGAAGAACACTGTATCAAATCGCAGGAGATCATGAAAGAACGAGGAATTGATGAGAAGATCATCCATGCAACGGCGAGTCACGGCTATGCGATTACAGTGGATATCAAACCGGAGCACGAGATGGAAAAAATATTGTATGCGGTTGACGAACTGACGGGTCTGATCGGAGCTGTTGTATTGATGCGTCCGTCAAAAAGTGTACAGGATCTGACATTAAAGTCTGTAAAGAAAAAATACAAGAGCAAGAATTTCGCAGCAGGATGTTCCAGAGAAGTCATCGAACGCGGAGCGGATATGCTTGGATGGACACTGGAAGATCTGATTCAGAGAACAATTGATGCTTTGAAGACATTCCAGGATTAAAAAAGGCGAAAAAGGATAACGGACGAATGGTTCGGAGGATTGGCATTTGTCAAAAAATGTGATATCATAGTAATTAAGTAGGAGATGAGCCGGGAGAAGAGACCCGGATGAAAGGTGAAGTACTATGAAGATATCAACAAAGGGCAGATATGCACTGAGAATTATGATTGATCTGGCAGAGAATGCAAATGGGGAATATATTCGTCTGAAAGACATATCGGCAAGACAGGGAATTACATTAAAATATATGGAACAGATTATGCCGATGCTGACAAAGGCCGGATATGTAAGAAGTTATCGTGGCAATAACGGTGGTTATATGCTGGCGAAAGAGCCGGAAGAATATACAGCCGGAGATATTATCCGTACAACGGAAGGAAGCCTTGCGCCGATTGCGTGTCTGGATGACGTGCCGAATCGCTGCGAGAGACAGGATCAGTGTTCCACACTTGAGTTCTGGGAAGGACTTAAGAAAGTAATCGACCAGTATGTGGACGGTGTGACACTCGCAGATCTGGTAAAAAATCATGAAGAGAAGTGTGAGAAGCTGGATCTGTAAAGAGGTGGAGAGAAAATAACAGAAAATGGGAAATTTTGTGTGCAGCAGGTGGAAACCTGCTGTTTTTTTGGCGAAGATTTGTAAGTGAAGCCTCAAGTAACAGATTCTGTGTATCGAAATAATTTCAAATTAGTATAACAAAACTGGTATGCACAAAAACATAAAAACTGGATGTTTTAAAAATACCAGATAAGAGTATGATAAGACTCATAGAAATTACAGACAAAACATATAGGAAAGGTACAGGAACTATGAAAGAGAACAGATATGAATTAAATAAGCAGCTGGCACAGATGTTAAAAGGTGGAGTTATCATGGATGTAACAACTCCGGAGCAGGCAAAGATCGCAGAAGAAGCAGGTGCATGTGCAGTCATGGCCCTGGAAAGAATTCCGGCAGATATCCGCGCAGCAGGCGGCGTATCCCGTATGAGCGATCCGAAGATGATCCGTGGCATTCAGGAAGCAGTATCCATACCGGTTATGGCAAAATGCAGAATCGGACATTTTGTAGAAGCGCAGATTCTGGAAGCAATTGAGATTGATTATATTGATGAAAGCGAAGTACTTTCACCGGCCGATGACATTTACCATATTAATAAAAAAGAGTTCAAAGTACCATTCGTATGTGGTGCAAGAGATCTCGGTGAGACACTCCGCCGTATCGCAGAGGGTGCATCCATGATCCGTACAAAAGGCGAGCCGGGAACCGGAGATGTTGTACAGGCAGTACGTCATATGAGAGCCATGAATGCGGAGATCCGTCGCATCCAGAACTTAAGAGCAGACGAATTATTCGAAGCAGCAAAACTGTTACAGGTTCCGGTCGATCTGGTAGAATATGTTCATGAAAATGGAAAACTTCCGGTCGTAAACTTTGCGGCAGGCGGAGTTGCGACACCGGCAGATGCGGCACTGATGATGCAGCTTGGAGCAGAAGGTGTATTCGTAGGTTCCGGAATCTTCAAATCTGGTAATCCTGCAAAGCGTGCGGCTTCTATTGTGAAAGCAGTTACGAACTACACAGATGCCAAACTGATCGCTGAACTTTCAACAGATCTTGGCGAAGCAATGGTGGGAATCAACGAACAGGAAATTGAATTATTAATGGCAGAAAGAGGAAAATAAGATGACGATTGCAATCTTGGCAATGCAAGGAGCATTCTTAGAGCATGGACAGATGCTGGACCGCCTGGGCGTGGAACATTTCGAAATCCGTAAAAAAGAAGATCTGGATCGTTCTTTTGACGGACTGATCCTTCCGGGCGGAGAAAGTACCGTTATGAGAAAGCTTCTGATCGAGCTGAACATTTACGATATATTGAAAAAGAAAATCGAGGACGGACTTCCGGTATTCGGAACCTGTGCCGGACTAATCCTTTTGGCAGAGCAGGTAGAAGATGGTGTTCCATGCTTTGGCACAATGAACATTTTGGCAAAGCGGAATGCATATGGAAGACAGCTTGGAAGCTTTTATATAGAAGATGAGATGAAAGAAATTGGAAAGATTCCAATGACATTCATCCGTGCACCGTATATTGACGATGTCTACGGAGAGGCAGAGATACTTGCCGTAGTAGATGGAAAAGTTGTGGCCGCAAGACAGGGCAGCCAGCTTGCAACTGCGTTTCATCCGGAACTGAATGATGATACAAGTGTGCATGCATATTTTGTAGAAATGATAAAAGGAAGCAAGGCACAGGCTGTATAGAAACGTCATTTATAATATGAAGACGGAACGACATTTTATGTAATAGGATAGTACTGTGTTTTTGAAAAGGAGATGTAAAAAACTCGATTGAGTTTTTTTACATCCCCTTTTTTGCGCTTGTTGTTTTCATTTATAAGAGAAAATAATTTACCACGTTAAAATTGTACAAAAATAAAAACAAATAAAATCCACAAAACATAGTTGACAAATAGGAAATATATGAATATAATACAAAACATATCAAACAGATAGGAAAACTAAAATACAAAAAAGGAGAACAAAGCGATGGTAAGAAGATATGTAGAAACAAGCAAAAAGAACATGATGTGTTGTTGCTGTATGATGTCGATGATGGATACAGCTTGTTAATCATGCATATCATGTTACCTGAGATAAGATAGAGATAAGAAGAAGCGGGTACACGATATCAGGATGTATCCGCTTTTATTATATCCAGATAGGCGGACACGATGAAAGGAGTTCGAAAATGGCAGTAAAACTGATTGATGAATTACAAAAAGAAATAAAAGCGGCCGGCGAAGCAGTTAAGCAGGAAGCGTATGAAAAAGCATATGATCATGTATTTCAGATCCTCGATAATCTGGAAAAGTTGTTGAATGACAACAGATACCTGGAAGGAAATGAGATTACAGAGGAAGACAAGCGATTATACGACATCTTGATCCGGTTCGATGCAGTCTATTATTTCAAACAGAGACTGAATAGAAAGGCATTGAGGGATTATGACAACCTTTGGAATTACGCAAAAGAATTATACAGCATTCCGGAGTATAAAGAATTTGCAGATTTCGAAAAGATCAAACAAGAAGAACTTCTCGGAACCAAAGAAGAAAATCCATATCAGATCGTAGGACTTGGACCGGATGAAAGTTACTGGAATGAACCGAACAACAGAGCAGAGAAATTTGCTTAGAATATACAGTATTGATAAGAAGGAGAACAGCATTTGTCTACAGATCTGTTCGAATAAAACAGAAGAAAAGATAGAAGAAAGTCAGAAAAAAGGAGACAGTGACATGGCAGAATTTGATTATGAAGTAGTAAATGGAAGAAAGATTAGAGTTCGTCCGGTAGAGACAGTTTCAGAAGTAGATGAGAATGGATATTTCGTCCGTCAGCCGAATCATTTCACTGAAGGATTCGGAGAAGGAAAGAATCCGGTAGAAGCGGGCAGATACAGGCTGGTGTGGGCAAAGCTTTGCCACTGGTCTAACAGAGCTTCTATTGTAAGAGAACTTCTTGGATTAGATGAAGCGATCAGCGTGAATATGGTAGATCATGCGGAGCACGAAAAGAACCTCGGATGGGAATTCGTATATGACAAAGATAACGTAGATCCGGTTCTGGACATCCAGTTTTTAAGTGAAGCATATTATAAAGCAGACGATGATTACACAGGAAGAACTACCGTACCTGCACTGATCGATGTAAAGACAGGAAAAGTAGTAAATAACGATTATCATAAGCTGACTAATTATTTTGAAGTAGATTTCAAACCATTCCATAAAAAGAATGCGCCGGAGCTGTATCCGGAGGAGCTAAGAGATGAGATCGATGAACTGAACGACTGGTTGTTCGATAACATCAACAACGGAGTATACAAGACAACCTTCTGCAGATCAAAAGAAGCTTACTGGGATGCATACAATTCCTTCTATGCAGCAATGGATCTGCTGGAAGAAAGACTGGAGAACCGAAGATTCTTATTCGGAGATTATGTAACAGACAGTGATGTGAGACTTTATGTAACACTTGCAAGACTGGATATCCGTTATACACATCAGCTCGGACACACCAAACGTCCACTGTTCACTTACAAGAACCTGTGGGCATATGCAAGAGACCTGTATCAGATTCCGGCATTCAAGAACAATACATATTTTAAAGATTTTGCAAATCCGGATAACAAGAAACAGGGAAGAACATTCGAGTCATTCAATGCAAGATTCTTAGATGAGATTGACTTTGATGCATACTGGGGAGCACCTCATAACAGAGCAAGACTCAGCAGCGATCCGGGTAATAAATTCAGAACAGAAAAACAGGATTAAGAAAATATACAGCAGCGATATAGAAGAACAATACAGAAAGGCAGGAATCGTAAGATGGCAGAACATGAATATTATGAAGTAAACGGAAGACAGATCAGAGTCAGACCTACAGAGTCTGGTCAGGAAATAGATGAATATGGAAACTTTCACAGACAGCCGAATCATTTCACAAAAGGATTCGGAGAAGGAGAAAACCCGGTAGAAGCAGACAGATATATCTTATTCTGGGGAAAAGGATGCAACTGGTCCAACAGAGCATCGATCGCAAGAGAGTTACTCGGACTTGATAAGGCAATCAAAGTTGAAATCGTAGACTGGGGCGATTATGAAAAACCACTTGGATGGGAATTCGTAAACTCACCGAATCATATTAACAAGGAGACGGGAGCACAGTTCTTAAGTGAATTATATTACAACGCAGATGATGATTATGAAGGAAGAACTACCGTACCGGCATTGGTAGATTACAAAGAGAAAAAGGTAGTAAATAACGATTACCACCATCTGACGAATCATTTCGAGACAGCATTTAAACCATTTCATAAAAAAGGCGCACCGGACCTTTATCCGGAAGAATTAAGAGAAGAGATCGATAAGCTGAATGTATGGTTATTCGAAAATGTCAATAATGCCGTATACCGCGCACAGTTTGCAGAAAGTTTACAGGCATTCAAGGACGGATATGAGACATTCTTCGCAGGACTGGAAGCAATGGACAAGCGTCTGGAGAATCAGAGATTCTTATTTGGTGATTACATCACAGACAGTGACATCCGTCTGTATACAACACTTGCAAGATTTGACTACAGCTATTCCAGAAATATCGGACCTTGCGTACACAGACTGGTAGATTACAAGAACCTGTGGCCATATGCAAGAGATCTGTATCAGATCCCGGCATTCAGACACAATACATATTTCAAAGATTTCGCAGCATCTGAGGATCTTACGCATGCACCGGAAGATTACTGGGAGAATGTATATTACGACATTGTTGTACAGGAGACGGACTGGGATACAATCTGGAGCCAGCCAACCGGAAGAGAAGCACTAAGTAAGGATCCGGCTCATAAGTGGAAAGCAGAAAAATAGGCAGAAAACAGATACAAAAAACAGGAGGAAGAACCGATGGAAGCAATCCGTGTAACAGATAAAGAATGGGAGATCGCAGGAGTCCATTATGTGAGGACTGAGGCCATGTGCAATGGATTTGGTGTGTCACTGGAGATGGAATTCGGTGAAGATAAGGCAGGCGATGAATACATACTGGTGCTGGATGGAATCCATCCGGTATCGACCTGCAGACTGCATCAGCTGGATGAAAATACCGGAAAGATTGAAAGAGTCGCAACACTTAAGGAATATCGCGGACAGCATTATGGAGCAGCGGCGATCACTGCGGCAGAAGAGTGGTTTGCAGAACGCGGTGTGAAAAAGATCTTTATCAACTCCAGAACCGAAGCAGTTGGATTTTATGAAAAGCTTGGTTATGTGGCTGATCCAAAGCAGATTACAGGAACCGGAGCATTTCAGTGTATCATGACGGAAAAACAGCTGTAACCTGCAGCGAACAGAAAATACAGATGAAAAACAGAGAAACGAACAAAGTATAAAGAGGGAGAATGTATTATGAAAAAAAATAAACTGGTAAGCATAGCAGCAATCACTGTAGCACTTGGAGTACTGGCAACCGGATGTGCCGGAGGATCCGGATCTTCCAAAAGTGACAGCAAAAGTTCCGGCGGAACGAAGACGGTAACAGTAAAAGCAGGAACCGGAGCGAATGTAAAGCCTTATACCTATGTAGGGGATGACAATGAGACAACAGGATATGATGTCGAAGTATTAAAAGAAATCTTTGACCGTTTAGACGGATATGATCTTCAGATTGAAGTAACAGATATCCCTTCTGTATTCTCCGGAGTTACAAGCGGAACTTATCAGATCGGAGTCAATAACTTCTCATACAATGAAGAAAGAGCGAAATCTTATCTGTACTCTTATCCATATGACAAAATCGGATATGTATTCATTACCAAAAAAGGTGCACCGGAAGTAAAAACATTTGCAGATGCAGCAGGAAAATCCTTTGAAGGACAGTCCGGTGTCAGTGTTACAACAGCAATCGAGAGCTGGAATGAAAAGAATCCGGATAAGAAAATCGACATTACTTATACTGATGCAGATACAGCAATCACATTACAGCATATCGAAGATGGAACAACAGATCTTGCAATCATTGATGTGGCAATGTACAACGCATATCAGAAAGAATACAACTATGATGTAGTTGCTAATCAGATCTCTGATGAAGATGCAAAAGCAATCGCAGATAACAGCTATGCTTATTACATTTTCCCGAAAGATCAGGAAGAACTCAGAGACAAAGTAGACGAGCAGTTAAAAGAACTGAAAAAGGATGGAACACTTAGCAAATTAAGCCAGAAATATTTCGGACAGGATACAGCTCCGGAAGATGATCAGTTTGAAAAAACTTCAAACTAACATCAGTCTGGAATCCAGAAAGGAAGAATCAGCATGAGTAATTTATTTGATATTAAGATGGTATTTACCCAGATACCGGATCTGTTAACCTATCTGCCGGTGACACTGGAACTGGCAGTGGTATCCATGATCGTCAGCCTGATCCTCGGACTGATCCTCGCACTGATCAAGATGAAAAAGATACCGGTATTAAAACAGCTTGCCAATCTGTATATTTCAGTGATCCGTGGAACTCCGGTACTGGTACAGTTGTATGTAACATACTTTGGAATCCCGATGATCTTAAAAGCCATCAATTTGAAATATGAAACGAATTATAATGCCAACGGCGTGGCACCGATCATCTATGCATTTATCGCACTGGCAGTCAATGAATCGGCATACAATGCAGAAGTGATCAGAGCTTCACTGGAATCTGTACCGAAGGGACAGATCGAGGCAGCCAATGCACTTGGCATGACATATTTCCAGGCATTACGAAGAGTGATTCTTCCGGAAGCAATCGTAGTTGCATTACCTTCACTTGGTAACTCCTTTATCGGACTGATCAAGGGAACATCGCTTGCATTCGTCTGTGCGGTTGTAGAGATGACGGCAGCAGGAAAGATCATCGCAGGACGTACATACCGTTACTTTGAAGTCTATGTATCTCTGGCGATCATTTACTGGATCATTACGATCATCGTAGAGCAGGGAATCAAACTGATTGAGAAGAAGATCCGCATACCGGAGAATGCACCGGCAATACAGACAGATGAGGGGGCATTGAACCAATGATTGAAGTGAAAAATATTTCCAAAAAATTCAATAATAACGTGGTCTTAAACGGCATCGACCTGAACATCAACAAAGGTGATGTTGTAGCGATCATCGGACCATCCGGAACCGGAAAGTCAACATTCTTACGCTGCCTGAACAGGTTAGAGAAGCCGGAAAGCGGAAGCATCAGCATCGGAGACCTGAGCGTAGATCTGGCACGCAGTGATAAAAAGTCACTGGTAGAGCTTAGAAAAAAGACCAGCATGGTATTCCAGGGATTCAATCTCTTTTCCAAAAAGACAGCATTGGAAAATGTAATGGAAGGCCTGATCATCGTAAAGAAAATGGACAAGAAAAAAGCAGAAGAGATCGCAAGAGAACAGCTTAAGAACGTAGGACTTCTGGAATGGGCGAATCATTATCCGGCACATTTATCCGGAGGACAACAGCAGAGAGTTGCGATCGCAAGAGCACTCGCAATGGAGCCGGAACTGTTACTTCTCGATGAGCCGACATCTGCACTGGATCCGGAGCTTGTAGGAGAAGTACTGGATACGATCAAGAAGGCAGCGAATGAAGGATATACAATGCTTTTAGTATCTCATGAGATGAACTTTGTAAAGAATGTTGCAACAAGAGTTATCTTCCTTGAGAATGGTAAGATCATCGAGGACGGACCTCCGAAGGAAGTGTTCAATCATCCAAAGAGTGATCGTGTGAGAGAGTTCTTTGCAAAGATCAACCGTATGGTGGAACCGGAATATTCTATCTAGTTACAGAACCTGCTGCGGGCAGGTTCTTAGTGTATAAGCAGGAGATTTAGAACATGAGCATTTGGATAAAAACAGATAAAGAAAATGTAGACTGCCGGACGGATATAGATTCGGAGACAATGAATACGAGAGGAGAACAAAAGAATGAGAATATCATCAGATAAATGGACTGGAAAAGAAGTAGATAAAAGTGGAAAATTCGTACGGCAGAAGAACCGGTTTGATACACCATTCGGAGAAGAAGAAGGACAACTCCCGGTAGAAGCCGGTAGATACAGACTTCTCTGGGCACCGGTATGCCCGTGGGCGCACAGAAGTATTATCGTGAGAAAATTACTGGGACTGGAGGATGTGATCAGTGTCGGAAAAGCAGACCCAAAGCGTCCGAATGTATCAAGAAGCGACTGGGCATTTACCCTGGATGAAGGTGACGTAGATCCGGTACTTGGAATCCACTACATCAGCGAAGTGTATTTAAACGCAGACCCGGATTATCAGGGAAGATTTACCGTACCGGCACTGGTTGATCTGAAGACGAAGAAAGTTGTAAATAATGATTACTTTCATCTGACACTGTATTTTGAGACTGCATGGAAGAAATATCACAAACCGGGAGCTCCGGATCTTTATCCGGAAGAGTTCCGGGAAGAGATCGATGCCCTGAATGATATCATTTTCAGAGAAGTAAATAACGGAGTGTACAAAGCAGGATTTGCGAGAAACCAGGAGGCATATGAGGAAGCTTATCATATGGTATTCAACCGTCTGGACTGGTTGGAGGAAAGACTGGCCGACAGAAGATATCTGTTCGGAGATAAGATTACAGAATCGGATGTCCGGTTATATGTAACACTGACAAGATTCGATGTGGCTTATCATAATATCTTTCGTGTGAATAAGAAGCGTCTGAGAGATTATGATAATCTGTGGGCTTATGCAAGAGACCTGTATCAGACACCGGGATTCGGGGATACGACAGATTTTGCGGCAATCAAAAAACATTATCACATTGACTGCAATCCTGGAAATATTCATCAGATCATTGCAAAAGGACCGGATGAAGAAGCGTGGCTGCTTCCACATGGAAGAGAGAAGCTTTCAGAAAAATAAAATATAAGAGATTAGAAAAATAAAAAAGCTGTCAGGTTATGAAGGTATGCTAACCAGACAGCTTTTTGTGATATAAAAGTGTACACGGGAAGATACCGGGATGTATAATATTTTAGAGAAAGTATTTTTCGGAGATACACTAGTATTAAAATTTCGGAACATCCAGTTTTGGAATGATTTAATAATCGGAGGAGTGAAATATATGTATGAGCAGGATTATATAATAAGAATGAATAATGAAGTTATAAGAACAATGGTGAAGTTATTATTAAACAAGGATACAGGTGTACCTGTAAATATTTCAGAGGGAACAATTAAAAGCGAAAACAAAAAAATGTTAGAAGCTGCAAACGGACAAAGTGGTATAGATAACATTAAGAAGATAGAAGAGGAGATATTAACGCTTGTAGATGCGGATAAAGAAGGAGCTTTAGAAAAAGCGCTTGTATTCTATGGATATCTAAATGAACTGACGGAAGATGCATTATTGTCGAAGAATTATAGTCACGAAAAAATTAAAAAAGGGCTGAAGATGGTTGCGGAGCATTATGGAATATTAAATGTTATTGATTTGATATACAGATAAAACTGTAAAACATACTTGACAAATATGACATAGCGGTAATATAATAAAACCAATCCATAAAACCTATCAAAACAATAGGAAATATAAGGATTGGCTTTATTTAGTTTAAAGAACGGAAGGGAGCGTGCAGGATAATGACAAAAGAAAAGCGAATGTGGGGACGAATGCGATGTTGTTGCGCTTGCGCGCATGTAAAATAAAAATATAAAAAACATACTAAACATAGTTGACAAATAGGAATTAAGGTAGTATAGTAAATTCATCAAGAAAACATACCAAAAAAGTAGGAAAGGTAGGAAGCAAAATGTCAAAGATTTATAAAGGAACATTAGGACTGATCGGAAATACACCACTGGTGGAAGTAGTAAACATAGAAAAAGAACTTGGTTTGGAAGCAACACTTCTTGTAAAGCTTGAGTACCTCAATCCGGCAGGAAGCGTCAAAGACAGAATTGCAAAAGCAATGATCGAAGATGCGGAAGAAAAAGGAATCTTAAAAGAAGGTTCTGTGATCATTGAACCAACATCCGGTAATACAGGAATCGGTCTTGCATCCATCGCAGCAGCAAAAGGATACAGGATCATCCTGACAATGCCAGAAACGATGAGTGTGGAAAGAAGAAACATCCTGAAAGCTTACGGCGCAGAGATCGTACTGACAGAAGGAGCCAAAGGAATGAAAGGAGCCATCGCAAAAGCAGATGAGCTTGCAAAAGAGATTCCAAACAGTTTCGTTCCGGGACAATTTGTAAACCCTGCTAACCCGGCAGCACACAAGAAGACAACAGGTCCTGAGATCTGGAACGATACAGACGGAGCAGTCGATATCGTGATCGCAGGTGTCGGAACAGGCGGAACACTTTCCGGAATCGGTGCTTACTTAAAAGAGCAGAAACCGGAAGTTCAGATCGTAGCATTGGAGCCGGCTTCCTCACCGGTACTTTCAGAAGGAAAAGCAGGCCCGCATAAGATTCAGGGAATTGGAGCCGGATTCGTTCCGGATACATTAGATACCAAGATCTATGACGAAATCTACAAAGCAGAAGCAGACGAAGCATTTGAGACAGCAAAACTTCTTGCTAAGAAAGAAGGAGTTCTGGTAGGTATTTCATCAGGAGCTGCACTTGCAGGAGCTATCGCACTTGCAAAACGTCCGGAGAACAAAGGTAAGACAATCGTAGCATTACTTCCAGATTCAGGTGACAGATATTATTCAACACCATTATTTACAGAATAAAAAGATATAGAATCCGAAACAGAACGGACAGTATCAACAAATAACGATAAAATTATGAAGAAAAAGGAGATCAACCCAATGAGCGAAAAAATCACAAGAGAGAATAGAGAGTTAAAATTTGAAACATTACAGTTACACGTAGGACAGGAAAGTCCGGATCCGGTTACAGATGCAAGAGCAGTGCCGATCTATCAGACATCTTCTTATGTATTCCGCAACAGTGATCATGCAGCAGCACGTTTCGGACTGGCAGATGCAGGTAACATTTACGGACGTCTTACAAACCCTACAGAAGACATTTTCGAAAAACGTATTGCAGCACTGGAGGGCGGAGTTGCAGCACTGGCAGTAGCATCCGGAGCAGCAGCAGTAACATACACGATTGAGAATCTCGCACAGAACGGAGATCATATCGTAGCAGCTAAGAATATTTACGGTGGATCATTTAACCTGTTAGAGCACACACTTCCACAGTACGGAATTACAACCACATTCGTTGACATCTTTGATTATGATGCAGTAGAAGCAGCAATCCAGGACAACACGAAAGCACTCTATATCGAGACACTTGGAAATCCAAACTCAGACGTTGTAGATATTGAGAAGATTGCAAATATCGCACATGCGCATAAGATTCCGCTCGTTGTAGATAATACATTTGCAACACCTTACCTTGTAAGACCGATCGAGTACGGTGCAGACATTGTTATCCATTCAGCAACAAAATTCATCGGTGGACACGGAACAACAATCGGCGGCGTCATCGTTGACAGCGGTAAATTCGACTGGGAAGCATCAGGAAAATTTGCTTCTCTTACAGAGCCAAACCCGAGCTACCATGGAATCAGCTTTACAAAAGCAGTAGGACCTGCAGCATTTGTTACAAAGATCCGTGCGATCCTTTTAAGAGATACAGGAGCAACCATTTCTCCGATCCATTCATTTATCTTCTTACAGGGACTCGAGACATTATCATTACGTGTAGAGCGTCATGTTGAGAATGCACTGAAAGTAGTAGATTACCTGAACAACCATCCACTGGTAGAGAAGGTTAACCATCCGGCTGTATCTGATGATCCGGAGCAGCAGGCATTATATAAGAAATATTTCCCAAATGGCGGAGGATCTATCTTCACATTTGAGATCAAAGGTGACGCACAGAAAGCAAAAGATTTCATCGATAATCTGGAACTCTTCTCACTGCTTGCTAATGTTGCAGATGTAAAATCTCTGGTTATCCATCCGGCAACAACAACACACAGCCAGTGCACAGAAGAAGAATTACTGGATCAGGGAATCAAGCCTAATACAATCCGTCTGTCAATCGGAACAGAGCACATTGATGACATTATCCAGGATCTGGATGAGGCATTCAAAGCCGTAGAATAAGAAATAATGAAGGAGTGTGGAGATATATATGAAACTTTCAATGAAAAGCAGATATGGTTTGAGAGCGTTGATCGACCTGGCCATCAATTCAAAAACTGAACAGGTGGCGCTCAACAGCATTGCAGAGCGGAACAAGATATCTCCACAGTATCTGGAACAGGTATTTGCAAGTCTTAGAAAAGCAGGAATCGTAAAGAGTATCAAAGGCTCCCAGGGCGGCTATTTCTTAAGCCGTCCGCCACAGGAGATTACCGTTTCTTCTATTATAGAAGCTTTGGAAGGTGACTACCGCATCGAAGATGAGGAACTTCCGAAAGAAGGAAAATATACCGGGAGTGTCAAAGCAATCCAGAAACTGGTGATCGACAGGGTAAATGACAGTGTGACAGAGATCCTCCAGTCAGTAACCTTGCATGATCTGGAGAAAGAGTATCAGGAATACATTGATTATGGACAGGATATGTATTATATATAATATCAGTTCACACAACAAAACATACTGTATTAGTGGGAAACCACTGGTACAGTATTCTTTTTTGTGGTAAACTTTTCTAGCGTATATTTGAAAGATAAATGTTTTTAAAACACATTTCAGTTCCTTGACAGACAGGGAAAAACGTCATATAATACCAGATAAATAACAAAACCTATCTGGTTAATAGGAATAGCTGCTGCATGAACAGCAACTCACAAAGAGAGGTTAAAAGATATGAAGACAATCACGATAGAAGAGTTATTACAATTAGATCAGGATACAATCACAGTGCTGGACGTCCGTCCTGCAGATGCATATACCAGAGGCTCTGTACCGGGAGCGGTCAGCATCCCGCTTGCAGAAGTAGAAGAACGTATGGAAGAACTTCCGAAAGAAAAGCCGGTGTATGTATTATGCCATACCGGTGAATGGAGTGTCGATGCTGTTTATGAACTGGAAGCAGCCGGATATGATGCGGCGAATATTGAAGGCGGATACCGTTCTTTTTTGAGAAAGAAACTAAGTGAGTTCGTACAGGATGAAAATACTACCGGAGAGAAGCAGAAAGAAATTGAACGCAGTATCATCAAGAAATTCCGCAAGGGAATCTGGAGAAAGTTCACGAAAGGAATCAGAGAATACGATCTGATCCAGGACGGAGATAAGATTGCAGTCTGTATTTCCGGTGGAAAAGATTCCATGCTGATGGCAAAGCTGTTTCAGGAACTGTTAAAACATGGCAAAGCGAATTTTGAATTAGTATTTCTGGTAATGAATCCGGGATACAATGAAGATAACTGGAAGATCATTCAGGATAACGCCAAAGTACTTGGAATTCCGCTTACGGTATTTGAGACACAGATATTTGATACGGTAGCAGATATTGACAAGAATCCATGTTACCTTTGCGCGAGAATGAGAAGAGGCTATCTATACTCTCACGCAAAAGAACTGGGATGTAATAAGATTGCGCTCGGACATCATTTCGACGATGTGATTGAGACGATCCTTATGGGGATGTTCTACGGCGGAAAGGTGGAGACGATGATGCCGAAGCTCCATAGCCAGAATTTCGAGGGTATGGAGCTGATCAGACCAATGTATCTGATCAAGGAAGATGACATTATAGCATGGAGGGATTACAATCAGCTCAACTTCATTCAGTGCGCATGCAGATTCACAGAGAACTGTGTATCCTGTGGCGGCGGAAGAGGTTCCAAACGTGACGAGATGAAGGAACTGATCAAGGAATTCAGAAAACAGGGAGATATTATCGAAAAGAATATTTTCCGGAGTGTGCATAATGTCAACTTAAGAACGATTATCGGATACCACAAAGATGACATGGAATATAATTTCCTGGATGATTACAATGAAAGAGGTAAATAAATAATGAATTACGGATTTGAGACACGATGTATACACGGAAACGGAACAGATGAAAAGACACATTCTTACGGTTCAGTAGCAGTACCGATCTACCAGGCAGCGACATTTGCCCATCCTGGTATTGGACAGTCTACCGGATATGACTATACGAGAGAGAGCAACCCGACAAGAACAGAGCTTGAGCATACGATGTCGGCACTGGAAGGTGCGGTAGATACTGTAGCATGCGCAAACGGTATGGCTGCGGTAGGTCTTTGTCTGGAGTTATTTGACCGCGGGGATCATATCCTTTGTACAGATGATCTGTATGGCGGTTCTGTCAGAATGTTTGAATCTGTTGGCGGGAAGAGAGGGTTGGAGTTCTCTTATGTAGATACTGCAGATGCAGATCTTGTAGAAGCAGGTATCCGGGAGAATACAAAAGCACTTTATATCGAGACACCGAGTAACCCGACCATGCGTGTCACAGATCTCAGAAAGATGAAAGAAATCGCAGATAAACATAATCTGAAGATTATTGTTGACAATACATTTCTTTCACCATTATTTCAAAGACCGATTGAACTGGGAGCGGATCTGGTTATCCACAGCGGGACAAAATTCCTTGGTGGACATAATGACACACTGGCAGGATTCCTGTGTTCGGCGGATGAAGAGACAGCGAAGAAGATCCGTTATATATATAAGACAGTCGGAAGCTGTCTTGCACCATTTGACAGCTATCTGATCTTGCGTGGAATTAAGACATTGTCTGTAAGATTAAGAGCACAGCAGGATAATGCGATAAAGATTGCGAACTGGTTAAAAGGACATGAAAAAGTAAAACAGGTCTATTATGTAGGCTTGAAAGAGCATCCGGGGTATGGAGTAAATGCATCACAGGCAAGCGGATTCGGGAGTATGATTTCTTTCAAAGTAGATAGTGAAGCAACAGCAAGGAAACTCCTGGAAAGTGTGAAACTGATCGCTTATGCAGAAAGTCTCGGAGGCGTAGAGTCACTGATCACTTACCCGATGCTTCAGACACATGGAGATCTGCCGGTAGAAGTAAGAGAGAAACTTGGAATCACAGAAGATTTCTTAAGATTGTCAGTTGGAATTGAAAATGCAGATGATCTAATCGCAGATCTTGAGCAGGCACTTGCGTAGGAGGATGCACAGATGAAGTTCGATTTTGATAAAGTAGTGGACAGACATGGAACAAAATGCCTGAAATATGATTTCGCAAAAGAAAGAGGGAGAAGTGATGATATGCTTCCGCTCTGGGTGGCAGATATGGATTTCCCGACAGCACCGGGAATCCAGAAAAGCTTAAGTGACGCAGTCGCACACGGAATCTACGGATACAGCGAAGGAAAAGATGATTACTTCCAGGCAGCAGCCGGATGGTATGAGAAGCATTTCGGATGGAAAGTAGAAAAAGAATGGCTGATCAAGACACCGGGCGTGGTGTTCGCACTTGCGATGGCAGTGAAGGCTTACACAGAAGAAGGAGATGCAGTGCTTTTGCAGCAGCCGGTTTATTATCCGTTCAGTGAAGTTATTACAGATAATCACAGACGCCTGATCAATAACCCGCTTCAGCAGATCGACGGACATTATGAGATCAACTTTGAAGAATTCGAGCAGAAGATCGTCGATGAAAATGTCAAATTATTCCTGATGTGCAGTCCGCACAATCCGGTCGGACGTGTCTGGAAAGAGTGGGAACTTCGTAAGATCGGAGATATCTGTCTGAAGCATAACGTACTGGTAGTCAGTGATGAGATCCACAGTGACTTTACATATGGAGACAATGTACACCATGTATTTGCAGCGCTGGATGAGAGATATGCTGCAATCACTACAACCTGTACTGCGCCAAGTAAGACATTTAACATTGCAGGACTTCAGATTTCCAATATCTGGATCTCGAACCCGGAACTTCGTGCAAGATTCCAGGCAGAAGTGACGGCTGCCGGATACAGCCAGGTGAACCTGATGGGACTGGTGGCATGCCAGGCAGCATATGAGACAGGAGAAGAATGGTTAAAAGAACTGAAGATCTATCTGGCAGAAAATCTGGATTATGTGCGTACATTCTTAAAAGAAGAACTGCCGGAGATCAAGCTGACAGAGCCGGAAGGGACTTACCTTCTGTGGCTGGATTTCAAGAGTCTCGGTATGAAAGAAGAGCAGTTAAAAGATCTGGTGGAGAACAAAGCGAAGCTGTGGCTCGACAGCGGGGCCATGTTCGGACCGGACGGAGAAGGATTTGAGCGTATAAATATTGCGTGTCCGCGAGAAATTTTAAAACAGGCATTGACACAACTGGCTGAATCAGTGCATGATAGATAAGTGAAAATACGTTAAAGAAGGGAATTTTTCATGAAGAATCCACTGCACTATCAATTTTCCGAGTATGACTGCGGACCGACAACTATGCAGAATGCAATCAGTTTTTTATTTGAGAGGGAGGAAATCCTGCCGGAGATATTACGAAATATCATGTTATATTGTCTGGACTGTTATAGTTCTGACGGCAATCCGGGTGAAAGCGGAACTTCCTGTGCGGCAATGATGTTCTTAAGTAACTGGCTGAACAGCATGGGAAATATTGACAAGCTGGCGGTTTCCAGCAAATATCTGTCCGGAAAGTCAGTCTATATCGGAAATGAAAGTTACGTGAACGATGCATTAAAACGCGGTGGTGCAGTTGTGTTGCGTCTGTATACAGATGAGTGGCATTATGTGTTGCTGACTGGAATAGATGGTAAAAATGTGCGGATGTTTGATCCTTATTACTGCGACCAGGAGTATGAACAGAAAGATATCATCAGAGTGTTGGATCAGCCTACATGTTGTAACCGGATCGTACCGTGGAAGTATTTTAATAAGACGGCACTTAACATGTATTCCCTTGGACCGTACGATGGGCGGGAAGCTGTTATTTTATTTAATGAAAAGACAAGACTTACGGAAGAAGAGACCATCGAATACTTTATTTAGAGGTGAAAGTCGGAAATGAACGAAGAGATCAAAAATGAAATCAAAAAACTGAAAAAGGAAAAAGATGCTGTAATCCTGGCACATTATTATGTAGATGGGGAAGTGCAGGAGATTGCAGACTATGTAGGAGACTCTTATTATCTTGCAGAGATTGCAACCAAAGTTCCGGAGAGCACGATTGTTTTCTGTGGAGTCTCTTTCATGGGAGAAAGTGCGAAGATCCTGAATCCAAAGAAGAGAGTCGTAATGGCAGACGGTCATGCAGACTGTCCGATGGCACACATGGTAGACGTAGATAAGATCAGGGAAGTGAGAAATGAATACCCGGATGTATCTGTAGTCTGTTATGTGAACTCAACCGCAGAGATCAAAGCAGAGTCAGACGTATGTGTAACATCGTCAAATGCACTGAAGATCGTGAAGAATCTTCCGAATAAAGATATCTTCTTTATCCCGGATGAGAATCTTGGACGTTATGTGGCAAGCCAGCTTCCGGAGAAGCACTTCATCTTTAATGATGGTTTCTGTCATGTACATAAGAGTATCCATAAAGAAGAACTCCAGAAAGCCAAAGAGGCGCATCCGGAAGCGCTGGTACTGACACATCCGGAATGTACAGGCGATATTCTGGAATTATCCGACTTCATCGGAAGTACATCACAGATCATTGATTATGCGACAAAGTCAGAAAACAATACATTCATTATTTGTACCGAGATGGGTGTGTTCTATGAACTGCACCAGAAGAATCCGGAGAAGAAGTTCTACTCTGTAGGACACAGACAGTTCTGTCCGAATATGAAGATGGTACGTCTGGAAGGTGTAAAAGAAGCACTCGAGACTATGCAGCCAGAGGTGAATCTCGGTGAAGAGATGCGCCAGAAAGCGGCGCTTCCGCTGGAGAAGATGCTGAAGCTGGCAGCGCAGTAGAAGATTCTTTGAATACGAAATTATGTGAAAAGATACCATCAGGTTCCGAGAATGGAATCTGGTGGTATTTTTTCTTGCTATGTGTTCGGAAGACTTTGTTTGAGCTGTTAAAAACAATGAAACAATTAAAATAATGGTTTTTGATGATTAAAAAACAATCATTTTAATTACTTTTGCTTTACAAATAATAAAGTTTGTGATTTAATAAAGAAAAAACGGGTATCATAAAAACAGAAGGTGAGGTTATGAAAGAAAGATTATTTATAACACCAGAATATACAACAGCAAAGGAAATCAAGAGAATCCGGAAAGAATTACATCTGACACAGAAAGAATTTGCGGAATTTATCAACTGTTCAAAACCGACAGTAGAGCGTTGGGAGAGAAGTGAAGAAGTTATCCGTGGGCCAATTGTTCCATTTCTTAGGATGCTGCAAAAATATCCGGAATATGAGCAGGAAGTCAAAGTTCCGGAAAAGGTATGGCCGCTCAGGATATGGTATATGTATGGTCAGGATGTATGTACTTTAATTGATGTGAATGAGTGGGAACGGAAAGTAAAAATAAAAAATTATACAGATAAGATTATGTTTCGAGCATTTGGGGTTATGGAAGAGCCGGATTATAATCAGTATATGGAATTTCTGGAATCCAGATGTTTTCCGAAAAGCAGAGATAAGATGAAACTGATATTGAAAGAGCTGGAACTGCCGTTTTATGATCCAATCATGATCATAGAGAAAACGGAAGGACGGATGGCGGAGGATGATTTTTGGATCCGTATAGAGAGGTAAATGAATGATAGAACTTTTTGAACAGAATATCAGGACAAATGAGCGGCAGTCGTCAAAAGGGAATCAGTTAAAATGGGAGAATAAAGGAATCTGGTACAAAGCTGATTATACAGGATATGAAGGACTGACAGAGTATATGATATCGCATCTGCTAAAAAGATCTACGCTGTCTGAACAAGAATTTGTATGTTATGACCTGGAAGAAATAAAATACGGAACGGTAATTTATAACGGAGCAAAAAGTAAAAATTTCCTGAGTGAAGACTGGCAGATCATAACTTTAGAGAGGCTGTTTCATAATTTTTTTGGAGAAAGTTTGTATAAAAGCCTGTATAGAATACCAGATCATGAGGAAAGATTACGTTTCTTAGTGCAACAGGTAGAACGGATGACGGGACTTCAGAATTTTGGAATATATATGAATAAATTGTTGACGATAGATGCATTTTTCCTGAATGAAGACCGACATATGCACAACATAGCTGTCTTGATGAATGGAAAAGGCGATTATGCATACTGTCCGATTTTTGATAACGGCGCAGGACTTTTGGCAGATACGACGATGGACTATCCTTTGACAGGAAATATTTATATACTTATGGATAAGGTTCGGTCAAAAACAATATGCAGTGCATTTGATGAACAATTAGATATTTCCGAATCTTTATATAAAATAAATTTAAAGTTCTGTTTTACAAAAAAAGATGTGACGGAATTGCTTGCAAATGCAGAAGAATATCCGGAAGAGATAAGACAACGTGTGGAAACGATTATATTTGCACAAATGAGAAAATATCCGTATTTGTTTTTGAAAACATAGAGGATTATAATAAATGGAGGCATATTACGAAAGAGAGGTAGTAATGAATGAAAATTGTAATTATTAACGGAAGTGCAAGAAAAGGCAACACATTAACAGCAATCCATGCATTTATGAAAGGAGCAGCTGAAAAGAATGAGATTGAAATCATTGCTCCGGACAAATTAAAGATTGCTCCATGCAAAGGATGCGGTGTCTGTCAATGCTATAAGGGATGTGTAGACCAGGATGATACCAATCCAACAATCAATAAGATTGCAGCTGCGGATATGATTCTGTTCACAACGCCGGTCTATTGGTGGGGAATGTCTGCACAGATGAAACAGATCATTGATAAATGTTACTGCAGAGGAATGCAGTTAAAGGAGAAAAAGATAGGAGTGATTGTCGTTGGTGGTTCTCCAACTGACAACATACAGTATGAACTGATCCGCAAACAGTTTGAATGCATGGCTTCGTATCTGTCTTGGGATGTATTATTCCAGAAATCTTATTATGCAAATGGAAAAGATGAACTTGTGAAAAATGTGGAAGCAATGGAAGAACTGGAAAATATTGGAAAAGAGATTTTATAGCTGATCAGAGCAGTGTATGATAGAAGGAGAAATGGAAGGTATGATAAATGAAAGAATCGAAATATGGAAAAAAGAGGAGTACCATTATCCGGCAGCACATGGTTTCATACCGGTGATGTTCAGCTATATCCATGAGGATGAAAAGAAGCATCCTGCAATGCTCATTGCGCCGGGTGGTGCGTACCGAGAAACATCCCCGTCGGAAGCACACCTGCCGGCAATGGAATTCTATCAGGCAGGCTACAATGTATTCGTTCTGGAATACACGGTAAACCAGCTGGATGAAGCACCACTGAAGCTGCAGCCATTAAATGACATGTCAAGAACCATCCGGATGATCCGTTCCCGGGCAGAAGAATACCATATCAAACCAGATCAGGTTGCAGTCTGCGGATTCTCGGCAGGAGCGCATCTGTGTGGGAGTCTTTGTGTACATAACAAGGATGTAGAAGATCCGGAAGAAGCATATCAGAATGTATCCAACCGCCCGGATGCAGCAATCCTGTCTTATCCGGTCATCACTTCAGGAAAATATGCACACAGAGATTCCTTTGTTGCACTGTTTGGAAAAGAGCCGTCAGAGCAGGAACTGGACTATATGTCGCTGGAAAATCATGTGACAAAAGATACACCGCCATGTTTCCTGTGGCAGACCGTAACAGATCAGACAGTTCCGGTGGAGAACAGTTATCTCTTTGCACAGGCTTGTGCACAGGCTGGTGTACCATTTGCACAGCATGTATTTTCAGAAGGAATCCATGGACTATCTGTGGCAACCGAAGAGTGGTTAGAGCAGAATATAGGGCAGGAAGAAGGAAAAAGATATACACAGGAACAGGTGCAGATGCTTGCAGAGGCAATCGAGGCCGGCGAGACTCCATTTCCAAAGGAAAAAGGAGAGGAACTTCTGGTGAAGTTCGGTATCGGACGTAAAAAGCCGGCAAGATGGACGGAAAAGCAGAAAGAGGGAATCCGCAAAACGCTGAAAGAAGTACAGAGCTGGACGCAGCTTGCAGAAGTGTGGATGGAGAAATATCTGAAAGTGGAATAGAGGAGAATAAAGGGTACAGGCATTTCAAAACAGTGTGGCAATCGAATCTATAAACTGGAAATTACTTGTAGTACTAAATTGATAATTGTATAATAGTGAGAAAAGAAGGAACAAGAAAATTGATATAGGATAAGAGATAAAATGGAGTTATACAATGGACGCCCGGAAGACACATCCGGACGAAAAGAAAAAGAAATAAAAGTTTACGATATACTGGACAGTCTGCATATCCCCTACATCAGAGCGGATCACGAAGCAGTCATGACAATGGAAGCCTGTGAAGAGATTGATAAAGCGCTGGGAATGGAGATCTGTAAGAATCTGTTCTTATGTAACCGGAAGAAAACGTCATATTATCTGCTTTTGATGCCAGGAAACAAAGCGCTCAAGACAAAAGAACTGTCACAGCAGATCCCGACCACGAGATTATCCTTTGCATCGGGAGAAGACATGGAAACATATCTGAATGTAACGCCGGGCTCAGCTACTGTCATGGGACTGATATTTGATCCGGAGAATAAAGTGCAGCTTCTGGTGGATGAGGAACTTCTGGAACAGGAAGAATTCGGATGTCATCCATGTGTGAACACTTCCAGTATCAAGATGAAGACAGCGGATGTATTTGATAAATTTCTGAAAGAAATCCATCATGATTATATTACGGTGAAGCTTTCGGATGGAAATGAACAGGAGTAATAAAAATGGATAAACAAGAACTGGCACTGGTGGTCATCGACCGCCTGAAAAAAGAATACCCGGATGCGGGATGCACGCTGGATTATGACGATGCGTGGAAACTGCTGGTCAGTGTACGTCTGGCAGCACAGTGCACGGATGCGAGAGTCAATGTAGTAGTAGAAAGCTTATATGCAAAGTACCCGGATGTCAATGCACTGGCAGAAGCCACACCGGAAGAGATCGAAGAAATTGTAAGACCATGCGGACTGGGCAAGAGTAAAGCGAGGGATATCAGTGCATGTATGCGCATGCTCCGTGATGAATATGATGGAAAAGTCCCGGATGATTTTAATAAATTGTTGAAACTTCCGGGAGTCGGAAGAAAGAGTGCGAACCTGATCATGGGGGATGTGTTCGGCAAACCGGCGATTGTTACGGATACGCATTGCATCAGACTCTGTAACCGGATCGGTCTGGTAGATGAAATCAAGGAACCGAAGAAAGTAGAGATGGAACTTTGGAAGATCATCCCGCCGGAAGAAGGCAGTGATTTCTGCCACAGGCTGGTATATCACGGAAGAGACGTCTGTACAGCGAGGACGAAGCCGCATTGTGAGAAATGCTGTCTGGCAGATATCTGTGGGAAACATATTTAAGTAAATGCATTTATGAAAATAAAGCTTGCGCAAGTAAAATGAAATTCATATAATAGTCTTAGAGACGAGGGAGTAGCATAGGAAATGTGTTACTCTCTTTTTTAGCAGGAAAGGATTGAGGATTATGGCAGACGTAGTAAGTATATTAGACGAATTACAAAACAAAGCATTAAAAGACGAAAAGTTAAAACAACAGCTCCTCGCAACCAGAACAGAAGCAGACCCGCTATCTGCCTTCTGCAAGACCTGCCGGAATCTTGGTTACGAATTATACGAAATGGAATTAATTGCGGCAGGAGAAGAATTCCATGCCGCAATGAAAAGAAGCACCAATGGCGGAGGGGAGAACTCGCCGATGATCGAGGCTGAAGATGATTTCTATGAATTGTTCTTCGCAAATCTTGAAGATCATTAACCAAGGATTTTCTTCATATCCTCTTCCACAGTACTGATCTTCTGAATATTATAATTCTCCACCAGTATCTTCCATACATTTTCAGAGACGAATGCAGGAAGTGTTGGACCAAGCAGGATATTTTTCACACCGAGAGATAATAGCGTAAGCAGGATACATACGGCCTTCTGTTCATACCAGGAAAGAACCAGGGTGAGCGGGAGGTCGTTTACGGTACAGTCAAAGACTTCTGCAAGTGCAAGAGCAACTTTAATAGCGCTATAAGCATCATTACATTGCCCCATGTCCAAGATCCTTGGAATACCGTCGATGGAACCAAGATCCAGGTCATTCAACCGGTATTTTCCGCAGGCAAGAGTCAGAATCAAGGTGTCCATAGGTGCAGCTTTGGCGAAATCCGTATAGTAGCTTCGTCCCGGAGCGGCACCGTCACATCCGCCGACCAGAAAGATATGGCGGATCTTGCCGGCCTTTATAAGTTCCACGATATGCCCGGCATTAGAAAGAACAGCATTGTGGGCGAATCCGGTTGTGACTGTAGACCCGCCGTTGATTCCGGTCATCGGATGATCTTCCGGATATCCCTTGCATTCCAGAGCTTTCTCAATAACCGGAGTGAAATCTTTGTCCTCTCCGATATGCACCAGATCCGGATATGACACGATGGAGGTGGTAAATACCCGGTCGCAGTAACTCTGACGGACCGGCATCAGACAGTTGGTAGTAAATAACACAGGTGCCGGAATGTTGTGAAATTCCGACTGCTGACTCTGCCAGGCAGTTCCAAAGTTTCCTTTTAAATGAGAATATTTCTTTAATTCCGGATATCCATGTGCCGGAAGCATCTCACTGTGGGTGTAGATATTGATTCCTTTTCCTTCCGTCTGCTTTAATAACAGTTCCATATCATGAAGATCATGTCCGCTGACAACGATGAAAGGCCCCTTTTCGATGGTCAGTGGAACTTCTGTCGGTACCGGATTGCCATAAGTACCAGAGTTCGCATGATCCAGAAGCTCCATGCAGCGGAAATTGATCTCACCCGTTTTTAATACGAGAGCAAGTAATTCGTCACTGCTTTTTTCCGAACCGAGGGCTTCGAGTCCTTCATAAAAGAAATCAAGGACATTTCTGTCTACATAATCCAACGCATAAGCATGATAAGCGTAAGCAGCCATGCCGCGCAGTCCGAAAAGAATCAGAGACTTTAACGAGCGGATATCTTCCTGATCTTCCCAGATATGGTGGACATCATAATTCATGATATCCGGATAGATCCGGTCCTTTTCGACATTTACTTCACGAATGAGTTCGATAATCGTATCATTGAAAAAATTAACATTGGTAATCGTGGTGAATAACCCTTTTAAGATAAGTTCATCCGCATGTTCGAAAGAAGCATCCGGATTCAGGGCAAGCTTTTTACGCACGGCACGTGACAGGCCGATCAGCGCACCGGTAAGCTCATCCTGATAATTGGCGGTGTCACTTTTCTTTCCACAGACACCGGCACGCCCTTCACATCCGGAATTATGAGCGGTCTGCTGACACTGGAAACAAAACATTTCTTCCATAATAAATACCTTCCTTGCTATATATTTATGACAGAATTAGTATGTTTCCAAAGAATAAAAAATATGCAGGGAAAATTAACCCTGCATATTTTTAAACGAATCAAAAAGTTCCATGTCATCGGCTTTCAGCTTGACATTGGTACAATAATTTTTCCCTTCCGGTGTAGTAACATTGATCTCGATGATTGATCCCTCTACTAATGCGTCCTGTGATACGGCGCGTAAAAACAGCGGGAATTTTGGATGGTTGGCACGAAAACGATCCATGCCTGATTTTATCTTTTGCATCATGGTGATCTGTCGGAAATCCATGTGTTTATCCTCCTTTTTTTTCAGTAAATATTACAGATTATAGAAAAATCTGCTGTTGTTGTAATACTTTGATATTGTTAAGACATAATTTTGTTTATTCAGAAACTGAAACAATTATACTGAAAAAAGTTTGGAAAGTCAAAAGAATTTGTCTATGAAAGATGGGATGAAAGACAGGGGCAAATGTGATAAGATAGTAAGACATAGTGGGTGTGGGAAAATCTGCGGATCAAAAAAGTGATGAGTAGAAAAAGACGAAATGTAAGGAGCAAGGACAGAATGAGTGAGGCAATCAAAGAAGCGGAAAAGATACTGAAACAATACTACGGCTATGACCATTTCCGGGAGGGACAGATCCCGGTGATCAAAGCGGTACTGGGAGGCAGGGATGTGCTTGGAATCATGCCGACCGGAGCAGGAAAGTCGGTGTGTTATCAGGTGCCTGCACTTATGATGGAAGGAATTACAATCGTGATCTCGCCGCTGATCTCGCTTATGAAAGATCAGGTGGGAACGCTGAACCAGATGGGAGTCCATGCCGCTTTCTTAAATAGTTCTCTGACTGCAGGACAGTATTACAAAGCACTGCAGCTTGCAAAGCAGGGAAGGTACAAGATCATATATGTGGCACCGGAGCGTCTGGAGACAGAAAGTTTTCTGGATTTTGCACTGTCTGAGCATGTAAAGATATCTTTCGTTGCAGTAGATGAGGCACACTGCGTATCACAGTGGGGACAGGATTTCCGCCCAGGGTATTTGAAGATCCTGGATTTTCTGGATCGTCTGCCGTACCGTCCGGTGGTCGGTGCATACACGGCGACAGCGACGGCAGAAGTAAGAGAAGACATCCTTGATATCTTAAAGCTTCAGAACCCGTATGTGGAAACAACCGGGTTCGATCGTGGAAATCTTTTCTTCGCAGTGAAGAAACCTGTGGATAAGTATAAGGAATTAGTCAGTTATCTGAAGGAAAAAGGATGTGATACATCCGGTGACAGTGGAATCATTTACTGTCTGACAAGAAAAAGCGTGGAGCAGGTCTGTTACGATCTGAGAAATGAAGGGTTCTCCGTAACCAGATATCATGCCGGATTATCGGATGAAGAACGGAAGGAAAATCAGGAGAACTTCATATATGGAAAGCGGCAGATCATGGTGGCGACAAATGCATTCGGAATGGGAATCGACAAGCCGGATGTACGCTTTGTCATTCATTATAATATGCCGAAAAATATGGAAAGCTATTATCAGGAGGCCGGACGTGCAGGAAGAGACGGGGAGCCGTCGGAATGTATCCTGTATTACGAGCCGAGAGACGTAAGAACGAACCGTCTCTTTATTGAAAATGGAGAAGAGAACAGCGAACTGGATGAAGAGACGCGCAAAATTGTGAAAGAACGGGATCTGGAACGGTTGAAACAGATGACATTTTACTGCTTTACGTCGGAATGCTTAAGACAATATATCTTGAATTATTTTGGAGAAAAGAGCAGTTCTTATTGCGGAAACTGTCTGAACTGCCAGACACAGTTTGAAGAGGTAGATATCACATTGGAGGCGAATACAATCCTGCGGTGTCTGGATGCACTGGACTGGAATTACGGGGCAGCGATGGTGATCGATATTGTGCACGGCGGAAAGAGTCAGAAGATCCTGGGCAAGAATCTGGATAAGAATCCGGAATATGCAGTGTTAAGTGAGCGGACGGTTCCGAGATTACGACAGATATTAAGGGAATTACAGTTCCGCGAATATGTGGAAGAAAAGGGCGAACAATATCCGGTAATCTGTCTGACACCGGAAGGGAAAGCATTTATGAAAACGGAAGAACCGCTGATCATGAAGCTTCCGAAAGAAGAGACAGAAAAGAAATCTGAATCAAAAGAGAAAAAGAACAGACGCAAAAAAGGCGCAGTGGCAGCGGAACTTTCAGAAAAAGATGCAGAATTATTCGAAAGCTTACGGGAACTCAGACGTGAGATCGCATCGGAAGAAAAGGTACCGCCGTATATGGTATTTGCAGATAAGACACTTGCCGGCATGTGTGTAATGCGTCCGGCGACACGGGATGAGATGTTGGAAGTATCGGGTGTCGGAGAGCATAAACTGGAAAAGTATGGAGATAGATTCTTAGAAATTCTCAGAAAGGGATAATAGATATGGCAAAAAAGAAAATATATGCAGTAAGAAAAGGACATAAGACAGGATTATTTGAGACCTGGGCAGAGTGTCAGAAAGCGACGTCCGGATACTCCGGAGCAGAGTTCAGAGGCTTCACAGACAGAGAAGAAGCGATGGCATTCTTGCAAATGTCAACTACTGCAAATGTATCTAAGGATGAAGAAAAAGAAGCAGCAGGAATTGTTGAAGTGCCGGAAAATATGGTGATTGCCTATGTGGACGGAAGCTTTGAAAAAAGCATCGGAAGATATGCATTTGGCTGTGTGATCCTGACACCGGCCGGAGAAGAATTCAGAAAATCTGGAAGCGGTTGTGATCCGGAAGGCGTGAAGATCCGTAATGTAGCAGGAGAAATGCTCGGCGCGATGAATGCAGTGCAATGGGCGAAAGAGCATGAGTATCCGGCAGTAGAGATTCGCTATGATTACGAAGGTGTGGAAAAATGGGTGACAGGCGTGTGGCGGGCCAAGACACCGCTTACCAGCAAGTATGCGGCACATATGCAGGAAGCAGCAGAGCAGATAAAGATATCTTTCTGCAAAGTCGCAGCGCATACAGGAAATCATTATAACGAAGAAGCGGATCAGCTTGCGAAAAGTGCATTGCTTCGTACGGATGAAAATGTGAGTATATAGAGGAAGCAGATGCAGTTTACATGAAGATGTGAACTGCATTTTCAGCAAAAATACATACAGAATTCATAAAGTGTTAATACAATATTGGCATATTCTGGTGTATACTAAATACAAATAATAGATAAAATCAGAATGTAACAGTAGAATGCAGCTGATAAGGAGGAACTCTATGAAAAAAAACGACAGGCGAAAACGAAAACTGCAGGAAGAAGCCTGTGATTATGAAATAGAACGTACACCGACAACCAGATACGAGCCGGATTATGAGGAAGGCCTGACGTCGGCGCAGGCAGAAGAACACAGGCGTGACGGGTGGGGTAACATATCAGTCGATCCTCCGGCGCAGACAACGGAAGAAATCATTAAGGAAAATGTATTTACATATTTTAATCTGATCTTTCTGGTTCTGGCGATCCTTCTGATAATTGTGGGCTCGTTCCGCAACCTGACATTCCTTCCGGTCATCATTTTTAATACACTGATCGGTATCATACAGGAAATCCGTTCCAAAAAGACACTGGAAAAATTAAATATGCTAAATGCACCACATGCAACAGTGGTCAGAGACGGAAAGACTTCACGGGTCAATTCGGAGAGTCTGGTTCTGGATGATATTGTAATCTTTAAAGCAGGAAATCAGGTCTGTGCTGATGCAGAAGTGGTACATGGAAGTGTGCAGGTCAATGAATCTCTTTTGACAGGAGAATCAGATGAGATTACCAAGAATCCGGGAGATCATCTGATGTCGGGAAGCTTTATTGTGGCAGGAGAATGTCATGCAAGACTGGATGCAGTAGGTGTGGATTCCTACATTTCCAAACTGACACTGGAAGCAAAAGCAATGCAGAAAGGTGAGCAGTCAGAAATGATCCGTTCACTTGACAAACTGGTAAAATTTGTCGGTATCGCATTGATCCCAATCGGAATTATACTGTTCGTGCAGAGCTTCTTCTTTAACGGAGATCCATTCCGAAGCAGTATTACTTCTATGGTGGCGGCTGTGATCGGTATGATTCCGGAAGGGTTATACCTTCTTGCGAGTGTAGCAATGGCAGTCAGTGCAATGCGTCTGGCAAAACAGAAGGTTTTACTTCACGATATGAAGAGTATTGAGACCCTCGCAAGAGTTAATGTGCTTTGCGTTGATAAGACCGGAACGATTACAGAGACAAACATGAGTGTAAAGGATGTGGTTCCGACATCCAATTATAAAAAAGATGAAATGCCGGAACTTCCGAAAATGCTTGGTGATTTTGCGAAAGCAATGAGCAGTGATAACATCACTATGGAGGCATTAAAAGAATATTTTAAAGAAGGAACAGGAAAGAAGGCCGGGTCTGTAACTCCGTTTACATCTGCAACCAAATACAGTGGTGTCACATACGAAGAGGAAGTACATGTACTTGGAGCACCGGAATTCGTGCTGAGAGATGATTTTGATGAATATAAAGAAGAGATTGAAGGGTATGCAGGAAAAGGAAACCGTGTGCTGGTATTCGGTACGTATGACGGAGAACTGGACGGAAAAGCACTGACCGGCAAGGTAACGCCGCTTGGATATGTCCTTCTTGCCAATCCAATCCGAAAAGAAGCACCGGAGACATTTGCTTACTTTGCAGAGCAGGGTGTAGAAGTGAAAGTTATATCCGGAGATAATCCCCTGACCGTTTCTGAAGTGGCAAAAGAAGCCGGAATTGCAAATGCAGACCGTTATGTCGATGCAGCGACTCTTCACAGTGATGCAGAGATTGCAGATGCGGTTGCCAATTATACAGTATTCGGACGTGTAACACCGGATCAGAAACGTAAATTCGTACACGCCCTTAAAGACCAGGGCAAGACAGTAGCAATGACCGGAGACGGTGTCAACGACGTACTGGCATTGAAAGATGCCGACTGTAGTGTAGCCATGGCATCCGGAAGTGACGCGGCAGTACAGGCTTCGCAGGTGGTATTACTGGAGTCCAACTTTGCATGTATGCCGTCGGTAGTAATGGAAGGAAGACGGGTGGTTAATAATATCCAGCGTTCAGCCAGTCTGTTCCTGGTGAAGAATATCTTCTCCTTCCTGTTGTCCCTATTCTCCGTAGTGCTGATGATTACCTATCCGATGGAACCATCCCAGATATCGCTGATTAGCATGTTTACGATCGGAGTACCTGGATTCTTCCTGGCGTTCCAGCCAAATAAAGAAAGAATACAGGGACATTTCCTGACCAATGTATTCCTGAAGGCATTGCCGGCAGGCCTGACCGATGTACTAATGGTCGGCGCACTGGTCGTATTCGGTAAGACATTTGATGTAAATACTACAGATATCTCGACAGCAGCAACGATGTTGCTTCTGATCGTAGGATTCATCATCCTGTTCAATATCTGTAAACCGGTCAATATCTTCCGCGGTGTAGTCTGGGGAGGATGCCTGACCGGCTGTATCTTATGTATCATCTTCCTGCCGAAATTATTCGCAATTACGGGAATGTCAACGAAGTGTATCATGTTATTCGTAGTATTCTCGATTGCAACCGAGGCAGTACTGCGATACCTGACACTTTTGGTAAGAGGATTGCAGAAAGGATATCGGAAGATAAGGCATAGAGAAGAATAAGTCGATTGGGATTTCATTTATTAACTGGGAAGCGGCCTCTCAGTCCTTGAAGGAAACAATAGATAAGGCTTCTTGTTCAGGTTCCATACCATAAGAAACACTAAGAGAGTCAGAATCACCTAAAAGCAAAGGAACTACGCTCAAACTCGTTCGCTTCGTTCCTTTAACGGTGATTCCGACTCTCTAACTGTTTCTAACGGCATTCCACATTCACAATAATCCTTATCTATTGTTTCCTTCAAGTCGTGACTGGCAGCGGATGTTAAGAAATGAAATACCCGGAACTATAACCTGGTGTAGTCCACTACGGTACACAATCTTGTCAAAAGCCTTGAAAATCCGCTAATGACAGCTGATTACTGTAACCTTCCGCTGTCACAACCGTTACGCAATTGCCATTTAGTACCATAAAAGTGTAGTTGTTAGAGAGGAATTAACTCTAACATCTACACTTATTTTATTATAATAAGGGAAGTAGTTGGTATGACATATTGCCATTAGGATTTTCACATCCGTGAATGAAACCGTCAGCCATCCCCTTATTATAAACATTCATTTAAGCAGGTTGAAACTCGCAGGAGCTTTCGCGTAACGAACTAAACTGAATCATAATAAGTGTAGATGGGATAAACAACTGCAATTCTATAAAAAGAAAAGGAGTATATTATGATCAGCGTAGGAATTGATGTATCAAAAGGGAAAAGTACAGTATGTATTTTGAAACCATATGGAGAGATTGTTAGTAAGCCTTTCAATATTACCCATACCCAAAAGGATTTAAGCGAATTATCTTCCATGCTTTTCAGACTAAATGATGAAGTCAAAATCGTTATGGAAGCAACCGGAATTTATCATCTTCCAGTTCTTACATATTTACAGGAAAAAGGATTTTTTGTTTCTGTAATTAATCCGTATCTTATGAAAAGTTATCGTAACGAAAGTCTGCGAAAAGCCAAAACCGACAAGATTGATTCCCGTATCATTGCTAATTATGGAATTGATCATTGGTTTAAAATGAAAGAATTTCAAATTTCTGGAGTGATTTATGAAGAGTTGAAGTTGCTTGGACAGCAATATCGGCATTATATGAAGCTTCATCTTTTATCTCTCGCTGAATTGACCCATCTTTTAGATTTGACCATGCCTGGAATAAAGAATCTTCTTGCAAGTTGGAATGAAACAAATCGGAAAGATAAAAGAAGTGATTTTGTGGAACGTTTTTGGCATTATGATGTAATAACATCTATGTCTGAACAGGAATTTACTGAAAAGTATATACTTTGGGCAAAAGAAAAGAAATACGTCCCAAGCCAGGAAAAAGCCAAAGTTATATACACCCTGGCTCAGGAAAGTATTCCCACATTACCTTCAGAAACCTCATCGGTCAAAATGCTGGTGACTGAAGCAGTTCGGGTGCTCAAGGAAGTTGATGCAACCCTTGGTCTAATTTTATCACGGATGCAGGAAATAGCCAAGACTTTGCCAGAATATTCGGTTGTAAGAGAAATGGGTGGAGTGGGAAATACATTAGCCCCAAAGTTAATTGCAGAAATAGGAGATGTTCGCAGATTTCGCAACGGGAAGGCATTGGTTGCATTCGCAGGAATTGATCCACCACCGTATGAATCTGGCCAATTTGTAGGTTGTAATAGGAAAATCTCGAAACGTGGTTCAGCATCATTGCGCAAAGTAGGATACGAAACAATGAGAAGTTTAAAAATGCGTTCCAGGCCAGAAGATCCGGTTTACCGATATGTTGTAAAAAAGGAATCAGAAGGTAAAAGTAAAAAATCAGCAAAGATAGCCGGATTAAATAAGTTTTTACGCATTTATTATGCTCGAGTAACCGAACTATATAAAAATATATAATCTTATATAAAATAAATAATTTTTTAGACTGCCAATCAGACAGTCTATTTGTGGTACGCAAATATATTTTGTGACAGAAAATAAAAAAGATAAAAATAATTATTGACTTTTCTTAGCAGGTTTCATTCTTAAGGCATTTGATATCCACGGAATAAAAAGTAGGAAGCCGTTCCTGTGAATGTGAAGAAGGTGTTGGAAATAGTTAAGCGTCAAAATTATGCGTTGGGTTTTCGAAATTTGCCTGTTTGAGCCGAATGGCGAGTTGCAAATTTCGGAAGCCCGTTTTTAGCATAATTTTGACGCTTTAGTATTTCCCACCGACGGAACCTGAACAGGAACGGCTTCCTACTTTTTATGCAGGTCCGGGTAGTCATGCCTTCTAAATTAAATCCCAACGATATTTCCGTCCAGATCCTTCCAGGTGAATTTGCCGCCCTCGCAGATCATATATCCATGAGCAGAACCTTCCTTAGGAATTGATACAGAACCTGGATTCATATAGATAAAATCCCCCATATCTTCATTTGCAGGAATGTGTGTATGACCATTCAGAAGAATATCTCCTTTTTTCAACATCGGAGGATTCTTTGGATTGTGATGATGTCCGTGAGAAGCGAAGATGGTGCGCCCGTCAATTTCAAGGAAGCAGTAGTCGGCAAGAATCGGGAATTCCAGTACCATCTGATCTACTTCCGTGTCGCAGTTACCACGGACACAGAGCAGCTCCTGTTTCATAGGATTTAACATGGCAATGACTTCCTTTGGATTGTAATCCTTTGGCAGGTCATTACGCGGACCGTGATAAAGGATGTCTCCGAGAAGAAGAAGGCGGTCAGCACCTTCACGTTTGTAAGCGTCAAGCATTTTACGGCAGTAGTAAGCAGAGCCGTGGATATCGGATGCAATCATTAATTTCATATGTATATACCTCACTTTGATATTATATAAGTATCTGTTGTCAGAGCATCTAATATCAGAATGAATATCAGGAGATCTGATATCAGAGCACCTAAAAGAATTTTAACATAAATCCCGGGAAAAATATAACAAAATTAAGAACATTAAATTGTCGACATTCACCATTATACATTTATAAAAGAATGATTTACAATAAAGTTAAGAAATGCAGAAAGCGAGGAAGTAAGATGAAAGCTTACGAAAGATTTTTAAAGTATGTGTCTGTATGGACGACAAGTGATGAGACGAGCGAGACGGTTCCATCGGCAGACAGGGAACTGGTACTTGCAGAGTTACTGGTGGAAGAGATGAAAGAACTGGGAATTGAAGATGCAAGAGTGGATGAGAAAGGATATGTATACGGATCTGTTCCTGCAACACTGGGATGTGAAAATGCACCGGCACTGGGACTGATCGCGCATATGGATACAGCACCGGATGCGCCGGGAGACAATATTCATCCGCAGATCATCGAGAATTACGATGGCAAAGACGTAGTACTTGGAACAAGTGGAAAGACGATCAAAGTAGAAGAATTTCCATATCTGGCAGATTTAAAGGGACGGACATTGATCACGACAGACGGAACAACACTTCTGGGCGCGGATGACAAAGCCGGAATTGCAGAAGTGCTGACTGTCGTAGATGAGATTCTGAAAGAAGGACTTCCACATGGAAAGATCTGTATCGGATTCACACCGGATGAAGAGATTGCAAGGGGAGCAAAGCATTTCGATGTAGAAGGATTCGGAGCAGATTACGGATATACTTTAGATGGAAGCGCCGAAGGTGAGATCCAGTATGAGAACTTCAATGCATCTACAGCATTTATCACGATCCATGGTGTCAGTGTACATACAGGAACTGCAAAAGATGTATTGGTGAATTCACAGACGATTGGAACAGAATTCCACCAGATGCTGCCGGTATCAGAAAGGCCGGAGACAACGGAAGGGTACGAAGGATTCTATCATCTGGTAAGCTTTCATGGAAATGTTACAGAGACAAAGATGAAGTATTTTATCCGTGACTTTGATACAGACGGATTCCATGCAAGAGCATCAAAAATGCAGGAGATCGCAGGCAGTCTGAATGAAAAGTATGGAGCAGGAACGGTTGAAATTGAGATCGTAGAATCCTATTACAATATGCGTGAGAAGATCGAACCATGCATGCAGCTCATTGAATATGCAAAGAAGGCCGCAGAAAATGCGGATATCGTTCCAGATGTTGCGCCGATCCGCGGGGGAACGGATGGTGCAAGATTAAGCTTCAAAGGGCTTCCTTGTCCGAATCTTGGAACCGGCGGATATGCATTCCACGGGGTATATGAGCACATTACAGTAGAAGGAATGGATAAAGCTGTTGTGATGGTAAAAGATATCGTTGGTATGTTTGCAAAATAAACAGGGATTTCTTTGGCGGTTGGTGCTTGTTTGTAATGACGATCTGCTGTATTATGGGGAAGTACAGTAAAGAACCGTTTACATTTGTCAGACAGGAACGGAACAAAACGGAAGATGAAGAGGAATATAATGGAAATAAATATCATATCAGAACTGACAACATTTATAGAACATGCACCGACAGCATTTCATGCGGTTGCAGAATTAAAAGAGATCCTGAAGCAGGAAGGATTCGAAGAATTAAAAGAGTCAGAAAAGTGGAAGGTCAAACCTGGGAAAAGATACTATGTAACAAGAAATAATTCCAGTATCATTGCAGTAAAAGCCGGAAAAGAACTGGACAACTACAGTTTCCATGTGACAGCATCACACAGTGATTCGCCGGCATTTAAACTGAAAGAAAATGCGGAGATTGAGGTTGCAAAGAAATATACGGTACTGAATACCGAAGGTTACGGCGGTATGATCTGCCAGACATGGTTCGACAGACCATTGTCACTGGCCGGAAGAGTTATGGTTAAGAATGGGGAAAGAATCGAAACCAGACTTGTGAAGGTGGACAGAGATCTTCTGATGATACCGAGTCTTGCAATTCATATGGACCGGAAAGTGAATGAAGGAAGAGCTGTTAATAAACAGATTGATATGTTACCGGTATTATCGGGAAGCGTGAAAGAACAAGGAGAGGTAAGATCCTTAGTTGCAGAAGAATTGGGATTAAAAGATACGGATATCTATGGCATGGATCTGTTCTTGTATAACCGTATGGGAGCGGTCAGATGGGGAAGCAACCGTGAATTTATCGGGTGTCCGAGACTGGATGATCTGCAGTGTGCATTTACATCTATGAAAGGATTCCTGGCAGCGGAAAATGAACAGAATATCAATGTCTATGCCTGTTTTGATAACGAAGAAGTGGGTTCGGGAACAAAACAGGGAGCTGCATCTACATTTCTTTATGATGTATTGTGGCGGATGAACAAAGCACTTGGAAAGAACGAAGAGGAATTTCACCGTGCAGTAGCAGGAAGCTTTATGCTGAGCTGTGACAATGCCCATGCGGTACATCCGAATTACAGGCAGAAGACGGATGCGACAAACTGCGTCTATATGAATGACGGCATTGTGATCAAATCACATGCCGGACAGAAATATACGAGTGATGCGGTCAGTGTGGCAGTATTCAGGATGATCTGCGAAAAAGCAGGCGTACCATTACAGTATTTTGCTAATCGTTCGGATGAGGCCGGGGGAAGTACATTGGGGAATATTGCGATGACGCAGGTGTCAATGAATACAGTGGATATTGGATTACCGCAGCTTGCCATGCACTCGGCCTATGAGACGGCCGGTGTAAAGGACACGGAGTATATGGTGAAAGCGGTAGAGACATTTTATGCATCGCATATACAGGCTGATTCGGATGGAAATTATCAGATTAACCAGTAGTTAGAAAAATAAGACAGGATAACAGAAGTTATGACAGAATTAGGATACAAGACATTACGTGAAAGTATTGTAGATATTATAAGAAAACGGATCATTAACAGGGAATTGCAGCCGGGGCAGAAGATTGTCGAACAGGAACTCGCAAAGGAATTCCAGACCAGTCGTGCGCCGATCAGAGAGGCACTGCGCGAACTGGAGAACGAAGGCCTGGTAGAATATGTAAGAAATGCCGGATGTTCCGTGAAAGAGATCACATTCGAAGAATCATTTGAAATCTATCTGATGCGTGCGAATTATGAGATTATGGCAGTGCGTCTTCTGGGAGGAAAGATACCGGAAGAAACGCTGCAGGAGATGGAAGAAATCCTGGAACGCATGAAGAATCTGGATGTGGACGAATATGATCAGCTGTTTTCATATGATAATAAGTTCCACAGCTGTCTGATCAGAATGACCGGAATGAAAAGTCTGTATAAGGCATGGAAAAGTCTGAATTATGGGAATATCGTAACGGGGTATAATCTGGCATCGGACAAAAAAGCAGTAATCACACGACAATATCCGATACATAAAGAACTGCTGGAAGCATGCAAGAGCAGGAAGAAAGAAGAAATCTGCAGGGTATTGTCGGATCATTATATGAGTACGATCCACAGACTTTTAAAAGAACAGGGAATGACGGAAGCAGACACGAAGTTTTCACTGGACTTTCTGATTTCATAAAGAAGTCGTAGAGGGATCTTGGAGAGTATGATTCCGGGAAAATGAATGATGGATGAAAAAGAGAAATGTTGGTGTAATGACACAGGCATTTCTTTTTTATTGTCATGTGTTGTAAGGAGATGCCTGTAACGATCTTTTTAACATACAGCAGGTTTTAAAATGACAGATGTTGTGCATAAAATACAAAAAGAGATATAAAATACAAATAATATGTTGAAAAATATACAAATATATGGTATATTACATTCAACCTCATTGACGATTGTCGACAAAAGATATAAAAGAAAAATATATCATCTGAAGCAGTCATCGGAAGGAAGTATGCAAAATGAGTCTTTGGAAATATAAATATTTTTTGGATGTAGTGGAACTCAAGAGTTTTACAAAGGCCGGAGCAAGAAATTATGTAACACAGACGGCAGTAAGTCAGCAGATCGCCTCTTTGGAAAAAATGGCGGGAGGGACTCTGCTGGAGAGAGGCAATGGTGAGATCTGCCTGACAGAATTAGGGGAGATTGTCTATGAGTATGCCAGGGAGATGGTGCAGACGCACGAACGGATGCTGCATGAGATAGAAAGATATAAAGAAAGCAGCGTAGTCCGTATCGGAATCGATAGTTCTATAAACAAATTGTTCTGGGCAAAGATGCAGAAGATGATTAATGATAAGCATTCCGAAGCAGACTTCCACTTCAGTAAACTGGATTCCTACATAGGCAGCCGGATGCTGAGAGAAAATACATTGGATATTTATATTGGATACGGACTAAATGAGTTGGAGCAGCCGGATGAAATAGGAGAAAAGCCGCTGATATCCAGCCGGATCGGAGCATATATCGGACTGGAATCATCGATAAATGAGCAGCCGGAGTTTAAAGCAAAGGATCTTGAGCGTTATACCAGATATGGAACAAAGTCATATTTATGCAGTATGATGAATGGACAAAAGAATGATCCGCAGTTGCTTACACAAGGAATAGAATTGGTTGACAATGTGGATACCATGAAATTAAAGGTAGAATTTAACGACGGATATGCACTGGCAGACAGTCAGTATTTCTCCTATAGTGATGGAGATATGCTGCTGCTTCCGGGATATGAAGGAGAGTGCGTGATCAAAGCATTCTACAGAAAAAAAAGAAACAAAAAGAAAGTAAAAGAGATTCTGGAAGAAATTAAAAATGTAGTGAACTCATAAGAAAAAATTATCGATTGTGAAAAACGATCGATAATTTTTTGCGATTTTATAATGGGAAAATACATATTTTATATTTGACAGAACAATGAAAAAAATAAGATTTTCTTATAGTACATGCGCTTTTCTTGTTGGATATATTCTGTGAACGGAGATACTATTTTTATAGAAAGACTGCAAAGTAAAAAGGAGGAGCGAAAAGATGCAGCGAAAAAATATGTGGAAAGAATACACAGAAATTCAGCAGAAAGAATTAGAAGAGCTGAGTGTCCGCTATAAAGAATGTCTAGATATCGGAAAGACAGAGCGTGAATGTGTAAAGCTTGGAAAGAAGATGGCAGATGCATGGGGATATAAGAATCTGGAAGATTGTATTTCTGAGGGAACCACTTTAAAAACCGGGGATAAGGTGTATGCAGACTGCATGGGGAAAGCGTTTGTAATGTTCCAGCTCGGTAAGAAACCGTTAGAAGAAGGTATGAATATTCTTGGAGCACACATTGATTCACCAAGAATAGATGTAAAGCAGAATCCATTATATGAAGACAGTGATATGGCATATCTGGATACGCATTACTATGGTGGGATCAAGAAATATCAGTGGGTTACAATTCCGCTTGCAATCCATGGAACGATTGCAAAAAAAGACGGAACAGTGCAGGACATTATTATTGGGGAAAAGGAAGATGATCCGGTACTTGTGATTTCAGATCTTCTGATCCATCTGTCACAGCAGCAGATTGAGAAAAAGGCGGGCGTGGTAGTCGAAGGGGAAGGATTGGATATCCTCGTTGCAACAAAGCCGCTTACAGGCAATGATGAGTTAGAAAAAGAAGAAAAAGAGCTGGTAAAGGCAGCCGTAGTACAGTTCTTAAAGGAGAATCTTGATATGGAAGAGGAAGATTTTCTCTCAGCAGAACTGGAGATCGTGCCGGCAGGAAAGGCAAGAGACTGCGGACTGGACAGAAGTATGGTGATCGGATATGGACAGGATGACAGGGTCTGTGCTTTTACTTCATTATTTGCAATGCTGGAAACAGAGAATCCGGAAAGAACAAGCTGTTGTATTCTGGTAGATAAAGAAGAGATCGGAAGCGTTGGGGCAACAGGTATGCATTCCAGATTCTTTGAAGATTATGTGGCAGAACTGATGGCACTTACCGAAGATGGCAATCCGTTAAAAGTCAGAAGAGCTCTGAGAAATTCTTATATGCTTTCTTCTGATGTAAGTGCAGCATTTGATCCATTGTATGCAGATGCATTTGAGAAAAAGAATACAGCATACTTTGGAAGAGGTCTGGTATTTAATAAATTTACCGGAAGCCGCGGAAAAAATAACAGTAACGATGCCAATGCGGAATATATCGCAAAAGTGCGTCAGGTATTAGACAATAACGAAGTCGGATTCCAGACAGCGGAGATGGGAAGAGTCGATCTTGGGGGCGGCGGAACCATTGCATATATCATGGCAAATTATGGCATGAATGTCATTGACAGCGGTGTTGCTGTACTTTCTATGCATGCACCGTATGAAGTGACAAGTAAGGCTGATATTTATGAAGCTTACAGAGGATATAAAGCATTCTTGAAAGATATAAAATAAGACAGACAAGGATATATGTACAAAATAAGGAAGAGAAAATAAAAGTACATAAAAAGTAAGGACTGAATTTAGAAAAAAGTGGGGAAAAGAATATGGAGACAAAAAAGGAAGGCTTTCCGGCAGCGTTCTGGGTATGTGCCTGTACAGAGATTTTTGAACGTCTGGCATATTATCTGGGACGTTCGCTGATTTTGATTTTTGTAACTGCTTCGGTTGCAACCGGAGGACTCGGACTTTCGGATACAGTGGCTGCCAATATGCAGTCAAATCTGACCGCATTTTCTTATCTGCTTCCACTGTTTGGGGCAGTGATCGTAGATAAGTATATCGGTGCGAGATATACGACACCGGTTGGTATGTTTATTGCTGCGGCAGGATATTTCACCGGAGGAATCGCAAAGAGTTCTGCCGGAGTATATGCGATGATCTTCCTGGTAAGCCTGGGACTTGCATTATTCAAAAACGGTGCGATCATCGGACGTGTTATCACGGACAAATCACAGATGGATCCGGCATTTTCGATGCGTTATACACTGGTAAATGTGGGTGCATTCATCGGAACATTCCTGGTGGGAATCCTGTATAAGGATGTATTTGCAAAAGATGGTGTGCTTGGATTTGCACCATGCTTTAAGATGGCAGCATTGATGATGGTTCTCGGAGGACTCTGGTATATCTTTGTGTGCTGGAGATTCTTAGGTGATCTTGGAAAGCTTCCATTCAAGAAGACTCTGACAGAAGAGGAAAAAGCAGCAGAGGCAAAGAAAAAAGAAGAGACAGGAACAAAGCAGCCGCTTACAACGATCGAGAAGAAACGTATCGGTGCAATCTTTGTAGCTTCGTTATTCTCCATCGTATTCTGGATATTCTGGTATCTGGGATATATGCCGGTATATTTCTACTGGGCAGAGAATATGGACTGGGTAGTAGCAGGTTATCAGGTACCGTCTACATGGTTTGATGCAGCCAACTCACTGTTCTGTGTTATCCTGGGACCTGTAACAGCGGAATTATGGAAGAAACTGGCGGCAAGACCGCAGGGGGATATGAGTCTGTTCAGAAAGACCGGACTTGGAATTGCAATCATCGGTGTCGGATATCTCTTCTACGCAGCAATTGATATCATGCGTGGTGGGGAAAAGGCAAGTGTGTTATGGCTGATCGTATTTGCCTTCCTTCTGACAATGGGAGAGATGTTCTTCTCACCACTGGGGCATTCATTTATCAGTAAATATTCACCGAGCCGTTATCTGGCTGTTATGATGTCAGTATGGGGATTTGCAACATTTATCGCAGCAAAGAGTTATGGTCCGGTATATGGACTGCTGTTTGGCGGAAAGATTGAATTCAAAGTAGCATGTATTGGAGTTGCGGTTGTATCGTTTGCAGCGGCACTGATCATGATAGCTCTGGACAAGAAATTATCGGCATTGGTGGACTAACCGCCGGGTGCTGGATAAAAACAATGATAATTGTATAGATATGCCTGAAACAGATTTAGGCATAGACACCCTTCAGAAAAAGATGTACTCCTCTTTGCACAAAAAAAGAGGAGTACATCTTTGTGCGGAAATATTGAATTAAGGAAGAATGAAATGAAGATAACAAAAAAAGAATTTATTATGATGCTGGGCGGCATGTTCTTAATGTCGGCAGCTGTATATTATGAAATGATGCCAAATAATCTGGTGCTTGGAAGTCTGTCAGGACTGGTTCTTGTTCTGGTAAAGATCATTCCGTTACCGGTATCGACAATTACATTTGTCTTAAATATGATACTGTTGGTCATAGGGTATATTTTTATCGGCAGGGAATTCGGTGTGAAGACCGTTCTTGCATCACTTATGCTTCCGATGTATCTGAGGATTTTTGAGATACTGACTCCGCATGTGGAATCCTTGTCCGGGAATATCGTGATCGATCTGGTATGCTTCATGATCGTGGTTGGCGCAGGACAGGCCGTCTTATTTAACATGAATGCATCCAGCGGGGGAATTGATATTGTTGCGAAGTTGATCAATAAGTATCTTGGATTTAAAATAGGACAGAGTATTACGATCATAGGTGTGCTCATATCGATGGCAGCGATCTTTGTATATGATCGGGAGACAATGGTAATAAGTCTTGTTGGTACGTTGATCTACGGTCAGGTATTAGACCGGTTCTGTGATGGATTCCATGTGCGTAAGAAAGTATCCATTCTTTCAAAGGAGCATGAAAAAATTCAGAATTATATTGTGAAGGAATTACGCAGAGGTGCGACGATTTATCCGGCATATGGAGGCCTGGATCATGCAGAGCATGTAGAAGTTGTAACGATATTAGAAAAGAATGAATATGGAAAATTATTATCTTTCATCCACCAAACAGATGAACATGCATTTGTGACAGTCAGTACCGTAAATGAAGTAGTCGGAGCCTGGAATACAGTGAAAAGCAGATAAAAATACATTCCCAGATAACTGAAACATCGACGAAAAAAGAGAGATTGGATTTTTACCGGGAATGTATTTTATCTATGTACTATTTAAGGATGACTGCTGCTCATATTATTTCTGCTTATATCCGTCAAGGAATGTTCCCATCCGGCGAATCGCATCACTTAAGATATCTGCCTGCGGAAGCATGACAATACGGAAATGATCCGGATCTTTCCAGTCGAATCCACTGCCCGGAACGAGCAGAATATTGGTGGCATCCAGCAGATCATGAGCAAATTGCTTGTCATTGGTGATGTTGAATTTCTTCACGTCCAGTTTCGGGAAGACATAGAATGCAGCGTCATTTTTTACAAATGACAGACCGTCGATCTTCTCAAGTTCACGAACGGTTGCTTCACGCTGCTCATAGATTCTGCCGCCCGGCCGGACCATAGAAGCAGGTGTCTCCATATCATCAAGAGCTGCAGGGATGACGATCTGTGCCATGGTATTGGCGCACAGACGCAGAGATGTTAACTGGATGATGCCCTGTCTGTAATCTTCGGTCAGTTCTCTTGGACCGCTGATGACCATCCATCCGCAGCGGTATCCGCACAGACAGTGTGATTTGGACAGACCGTTTAATGTAATGACCGGAACATCCTCTGTCAGTGAAGCAAGAGAGATGTGCTGTTTGCCATCCATAACGAGGCGGTCATAGATCTCATCTGCAAAGATCAGAAGTCCGGATTCTCTTGCAATCTGGATGATCTCAAGAAGGAGTTCCTTTGGATAGAGTACACCGGTCGGGTTATTCGGATTGATGATAACGATTGCTTTAGTTTTATCTGTGATCTTAGACCTGATATCCTTGATATCAGGATACCAGTTGGCTTTTTCATCACAGGTATAGAAGACCGGTTTTCCACCTTCAAGATATATGGAATTTCCCCAGAGGGAGTAGCTTGGAGAAGGAACTAGGACCTCATCTCCATCATTTAACAAAGGTGTTAAGGCGAAAGATACCACTTCGCTGACACCGTTACCGATGAATACATCATCTGATGTGATACCTTTGATACCTTTACTGGTCTCATAATCACAGATTGCCTGTCTTGCCTGAGGCATTCCTTTGAAGTCACAGTAGCCGACACCGTCCTGCATGTGTTCCATCAGAGCGTTTTTGATGCTGTCAGGCAGACAAAAGCCAAAGGTTGCAGGATTCCCGGTATTTAATTTTAAGATATCGATCCCCTGTTTCTGGCGTTTCATAGCTTCTACGAATAATGGACCACGGATATCAGAGTGTACTGGTTTCATGCGCCCGGCGCGTACGATTGGTTTCATAATTTTATTCCCCGCTTTATTATTTTATCTTTATTCCAATAAACCCCAAATTCATATTGGAATAATTGTTTCATTAATATAATGATACGTCCGTGTGGACAGAGAATCCAATACTTATAGTGTTATAACAATTATAAGAGTCTGACTATAGCTGTCATGTGAAAAGAGGAAACAGATGATAGCAGGATATGGGAGGTTACGTGTATGTTTGTATGGAAAAAATATGTTTATGAAGTGTATAAAGAAAGAAGTTTTACCAAAGCGGCACAGAATCTGTACATCAGTCAGCCGTCTTTGAGTGCAAGGATCAAAAAGATTGAAGAGATTATCGGGGAACCGTTATTTGACAGAAGTACAACACCGCTTCAGCTTACAGAGGTCGGAAAAGTATATATTGAGGCAGCGGAGGAGATCACCCAGATCGAACAACGGGTAGAGAATTACATCAATGACCTGGCGGGTCTGAAGACGGGGAATCTTGCAGTAGGAGCAAGTACGCTGTTTGCCGCATATGTGGTACCGTCTCTGATCACCCAATTTAATCAGAAATTTCCGGATGTACATATTCAGCTGATAGAGGGGAATACAGCCGAACTGGAAGAAATGCTGGGCAGTAATGCGCTGGATTTTGTCATTGATAATTATCACTATGACAGTATTCTATATAATAAAGAATTATATTGCGAAGAAAATATATTACTTGCGGTTCCAAAACATTTTGCCGTAAATGAAGAACTGGGAATGTATCAGCTTTCTTATAAGAATATCAAAAATAAAAATTATCTGAACCAGAAATATCCGGCAGTTCCGTTAGGGAGATTTGCGGATCTTCCGTTTATTATGCTGACACAGGGAAATGATACCAGAACCAGAGGAGACAGGCTGTGCCGAAACGTCGGATTTAAGCCCAATATCGTGTTGGAATTCAATCAGCAGTCGACAGCATATATGGCCTCGTCTACGCAGCTTGGAGCAACATTCATCAGTGATATCCTGGTAAGCCAGCTCCCGGCATTTGAAAACCTGGTGTATTATAAATTAGACGGAGAAGAAGCGAAGAGAAAAGTCTTCTTTTACTACAAAACACACAAGTACAAAACACGTGTGATGGAGGAATTTATCAGAATGATGCATGAACAAATCTGAAAAAAATGATAATATGTAAAAATTAATTAAAATGTAACATAATTTCAGAGAATAGTAAAAAAATTATGCTATAATCATAATATATACATTAGGATAAATCGATTATCGGAAAGTAAATTTCCTGCAAGATAATAAAAAGGGGGCTTTTGATATGACAGAGAATTTGATTAAAGATGTAAAGAAAATCCAACAGGCACTTATTAATAAAGAATCTGTCGGGGACGAGTTTGAAGAGAAGATGGAGGCCGTACATAAATTAGAAGAAGTTGCAGATTATCTGAAGGATGCACTTGGAAGAGGCATAGAGTTCTAGGATGGATATAAAAGCTTTTATATTTGACATGGATGGTCTGTTGTTCGATTCTGAGCGTATTGTACAGCGCTCATGGGAGATTGCAGGTGATGAATTGGGAATCCCGCATATGGGGGACGTCATCTATCACACACTCGGAATGAACCGCGCAGGCCGGAATGAATATTTCAGAAAATATATCCGGGAAGACTTTCCGTTTGAAGAATTTGGAAAACTGACACGGGATAACTTCTGGAAAATTGTGGATAAAGAAGGTCTTCCGCTGAAAAAAGGTGCAAAAGAACTGCTGGCTTATGGAAAATCGCAAGGACATAAGATGGCAGTAGCGACATCTTCCAGCAGAGAGTATGCCATGGGGAATCTGATCCGGGCCGGAATAGATTCGTATTTTGACAGTGTGGTCTGTGGAGATATGGTGAAGAAAGCGAAGCCGGATCCGGAGATTTATCAGAAAGCATGTGAAAGTCTGGGAATACAGCCGGAATATTGTATGGCGTTTGAAGATGCGCCAGGAGGAATCCTGTCGGCACATCAGGCGGGCATGCAGGTGATCATGGTGCCGGATCTTGTGCAGCCGACACAGGAGATACGGGAACTTACGTATCGGGTCTGTGATTCGTTAGCGGATGTAATAGGAATATTAAATTGAGCCATTGGGATGGAGAAAAAAGAGTGGTATCTGTCCCGGTGGCTTGTTTTATATCGTTGTGCCTTGGAAAAAAGTTTTTCAGAAGCAACATATTTATTCTTTACAGAATAGCAAAAAAGGACTAAGATACTTTTGTAAAATAATTTATAAAAGAGGTCTGATATGGCAGGGCGAAATGAAAAAAAGAATATTACAAAATCTAAAATTGTAAACTATATCATCAATAATAAAATTACATCAAAGGCAGAACTGGCGCAGAATCTGAGCTTAAGTATGCCGACGGTGCTTTCTAATGTAAACGAACTGATCGACCGGAATATGGTCATCGAGATAGGAGAATATGAATCTACCGGCGGTCGTAAAGCAAAACGGATAGGGATTAATCCGGCATATAAATATGCAGTCGGTGTAGTGATCACAGCAAATCATCTGGGAATCGTATTGCTGAACATGCAGTATGAAATAGAAAAAACAATCCGGATGCGGTTAAAATTTTCAACAGAAACATCTTATTGCTTAAAAGTAGCTGAAATGGTGGAGGACTTCCTGAAAGATGTAGAAGACCGGGAAAAGATATTAGGAATCGGAATTTCGATTCCCGGTATTATTGATCAGGCGAATAGAATGGTTGTGAAATCTCATGCACTGCAATTGGAGAATTTCAGTCTGAGCTTTCTGGAACAGGTATTTTCTTATCCGGTGTATTTTGCAAATGATGCAAATGCTGCGATGATGGCAGAAGATATGCATGAATATCAGGATGCTGTGTATCTTTCGCTCAACAATACATTAGGCGGCGCATTCTGTATTAATGGAAAACTGGTGGCTGGTCAGAATCAGAAAGCAGGAGAATTCGGACATATGATTCTGGTGCCGGGAGGAAAGAAATGTTATTGCGGAAAAGCCGGGTGTGCAGATGCCTATTGCGCAGCCAGTGCATTGACTGATGAAGAGCAGGAAATGACGTTGGAACAATTTATGGAAAAAGTGGAGCAGAAAAATACAAAGACTGTGGAAAAATGGAATCAGTATCTGGATAATCTGGCTATTTTGATTTCCAATCTGCGAATGGCGTATGACACAGATATCATACTTGGAGGAGAAGTCGGGGGGTATTTATCAGAGTATATGATACCACTGGGGGAAAAAGTGATGGCATATAATGGTTTTGAACATGATGTACGTTACTTAAAAAATTGCTCCTATAAAAGAGAGGCATCAGCTGTCGGAGCGGCAAAACATTTCCTCTCTGAATATATACAGCATTTATAAATTTGATATGTTGTAGGAAAAAGAATAAGAATGAAAAACTGAGGTGAAATTCAAGGCTCGTAATGATTACGGACTTTGAATATTTACCTCTTTTTTTATTGTCAGATGTTCGGAAGAAGCTGCAATTGGCAGGTTTTATAGATATCTAAGTATGCAAGAGAAGTTGCCAGTGGCAAATTCTATGCATATCCAGTTGGTAAATATGCATAAAAAAGTTGATCAAACTTGTGCAACAAGTAGAAATAGGCATTCATATATTGACAAAATAGAGTGGTTGTACAATAATGTAATTACTTTAATAAAACATTTAATAAAAGATAAAACAAAAGAATGAAGGAGGAAAACAATATGTTACAGCAGGTAATGACAAAACCAGGAGAGATTATTTTCAGAGAGGTACCAGTTCCGGAGGTAAAAGATGATCAGGTATTGGTAAAGATTATGAATATCGGCATTTGTGGTTCTGATATTCATGTATATCACGGTAAGCATCCATTTACGTCATATCCGGTAACACAGGGACATGAAGTATCCGGTGAAGTTGTAAAACTTGGGAAAGATGTGACAGTATTTCACGAAGGTCAGAAAGTAACAATTGAGCCACAGGTTTATTGCGGAGAATGTTATCCATGCAGACACGGAAAATACAATTTGTGTGAAGAATTAAAAGTTATGGGATTCCAGACAACCGGAACAGCATCAGAATATTTTGCAGTAGATGCATCGAAAGTAACACCAATTCCGGAAGAAATGTCATATGAAGAAGGTGCAATGATCGAGCCACTGGCTGTTGCAGTTCACGGAGTAAAGCAGGTTGGTGATGTGAAAGGAATGAACATTGCCGTGCTTGGTGCCGGTCCGATTGGTAATCTTGTGGCACAGGCAGCAAAGGGAATGGGAGCAGCAAAAGTTATGATCACGGATGTCAGTGATCTCCGTCTGGATAAGGCGAAAGAATGTGGCATTGATGTCTGTGTGAATACAAAAGAAAAAGATTTCGGTGAAGCAATGTTGGAAACATTCGGACCAGACAAAGCCGATGTGATTTATGATTGTGCAGGAAATAACATCACAATGGGACAGGCAATCAAGTATGCAAGAAAAGGAAGCATTATTGTATTGGTTGCAGTGTTTGCAGGAATGGCAGAGATTGATCTTGCAGTGGCTAATGATCATGAACTGGATATCAAGAGCACAATGATGTACCGGCACGATGACTATGTTGACGGAATCAGACTTGTAAATGAAGAAAAGGTTCATTTAAGACCACTGATCTCAAAAACATTTGCATTCCAGGAGTATCTGAAAGCTTATCAGTATATCGATGATAACCGGGAAACAACGATGAAAGTAATCATTAATGTACAGGAATAAAGATTAGATCAGGAGAGAACAGAAGTTTTGTCAGAAACGCTGATAAGGAGGAGCCATGGGAAACGAGGGTAAGAATGGAAAAGTGCCATTGATCAGTAAAATTGCATATGGATTTGGTGATGTCGGATGCAATTTCAGTTGGATGTTTGTAAGTAATTTTTTAATGATATTTTATACAGATGTGTTTGGAATCAGTATGGCGGCTGTTTCAGCATTGATGTTATTTTCAAGATTCTGGGATGCGATTAATGATCCGATTGTCGGAGGGTTGACGGATAAGACAAAAACAAGATGGGGACGTTACCGTCCATGGCTGCTTGTTGCAGCACCCATTACGGCAGTGCTTTTAATGTTGACATTCTGGGCACATCCGGACTGGCCAGATACGGCAAAGGTTATCTATATGATTATTACATATTGCCTGCTTGTACTGGGATACACATGTGTAAATATTCCGTATGGAACACTTTGCGGTGCGATGACACAGGACATTGATGAACGGGCAAAAATTAACACTTCGCGTTCGGTTGCGGCTATGATTGCAATCGGGATTATCAACATTATTACAGTACCTTTGATTGGAAAGCTGGGAAGCCAGAGTGCGAAGAACGGATATTTATTTGTAGCAATTATCTATGGATGTATATTTGCGGCATGCCATTTCTTCTGCTTTGCGAAGACGAAGGAGCAGGTGACAATTCCGGAAAAGGAAAAAATATCAATTAAAGTACAGTTAAAAGCCGTGATGCAGAACAGACCGTATATACTTGCATTAATCGGACAGGTTTTATTTGGATTTACATTATATGGAAGAAATGCTGACATTTTATATTATTTTACATATGTAGAAGGAAATGCATCTTATTATACTACTTATTCTATGTGCATTATTATTCCATCCATTATCGGTGCCGCATGTTTTCAACCGGTATTCCGAAAACTTAACAATAAAGGAAGGACAGCTTCGATATTTGCCTTTTTAACAGGTATTTCAATGCTGGCAATGTATTTCTTTAATGTAAAAGATTCAGCAGTTGTATTCTATATTTTGGCAGGTGTTACACAGTTCTTTTTTTCAGGATTTAATACAGCAATCTATGCGATCATTCCGGACTGTGTGGAATACGGAGAATGGAAAACCGGACTTCGGAATGATGGATTTCAATATGCATTCGTTTCTCTTGGAAATAAGATTGGAATGGCGATCGGTACAGCGATGCTTGCGGCATTACTTGGAAAATATGGATACGTGGCAAATCAGGCACAAAATGATACGGTTATCAGTATTATGAAATATGCATTTACAACCATTCCGGGGATTCTGTGGATTGTAACAGCTATTGTATTATTTTTCTACCGGTTAAATAAAAAACGGTATAATGAAATTGTGGAGGATCTGAAGAATGGAAAAAGAGGTTGATATTGTTGCGTTAGGCGAACTGCTGATTGATTTTACAGAAGCCGGGGATAGAACGTGGCCGTGAAGAAGGAAGATTAATGAGTAGAGCATGCGAAAACGTAACTGAATAAAAATATAGAAGCGCCTTCTGTGCATATGAGTTACTCCATGATTGAATCAGCACAGAAAGCGCTTCTATATTTTTATTCAGGACCGGGAAAGTCAGTTCCTATTGCGTTAAACCGCTTCCCATCTCCCAGAAGCCCCGCAAGGCAGCACCAGTCCGGAATGCGTAACAGGAAGTCCGATCTCCTGTGAATCCACATGTCCGTTCCATTTCTTGAGCTCCGTTCCAAGCATATAAGTCAGAACGGCCGGTGCAAGACCTGTTGTATAGGAGTTGACCAGAAAGAATAATGGGTCATCCGACAGAATCTGTGTACATAACTTGATCAGCGGATGAATTGCATCCTCGATCTTCCAGATCTCACCTTTAGGTCCACGTCCGTATGACGGAGGGTCCATGATGATGGCATCATAGTGATTGCCACGGCGGATCTCACGCTCTACGAATTTTACACAGTCATCGACCAGCCAGCGGATCGGTCTGTCAGATAATCCGGAAGAGGCTGCATTTTCCTTTGCCCATGCAACCATTCCTTTAGAAGCATCTACATGTGTAACACTTGCTCCGGCAGCAGCGGCTGCGAGAGTAGCACCACCTGTGTAAGCAAAGAGATTCAGTACTTTGATCGGTCTTCCTGCATTTCTGATCTTCTCAGAGAACCAGTCCCAGTTCGTTGCCTGTTCCGGGAAAAGTCCGGTGTGCTTGAAGCTGAAAGGCTTCAGATTAAATGTCAGTTCTTTATAATGAATCTGCCACTGTTCCGGGAGACTGAAGAATTCCCATTCCCCGCCGCCTTTCTTGCTGCGGTGATAATGGCCGTTCATATGTTTCCATCCACGCTCGGTTTTCGGGGTATCCCAGATAACCTGCGGGTCAGGACGGACCAGAGTGTACTGTCCCCAGCGCTCTAATTTCTCACCTTTACTACAATCTATTACTTCATAATCTTTCCATTGATCTGCAATCCACATAGAATTATATCCTCTTTCTTCTCAAATAATAAGTTTTCATATGTTTGTATTCATTGTGTTCGAATCTGTAGAACATATTACTGTCAGCTTTTTGTATAAAGGTTAATATCGAATATATTTTTTGAAAAAGCTGATCAGGAAAAGTCCTGCAGAGGAATTATAGCATGAAAAATTAAGAAATTCAATTTTACATTTCCATACATTTCCTACATACACTTTACACACATTTAACAATTCGCAGATTTTGGATTTAACATACGTCTTATAAGATAGCTATTGTCGAAAGCGACAAAGAAAAAAATCAGAATAAAAAAAGATGAGAATCTAAGGAGAGTATGATTATGAAAATGAAAAAGTTTATCGCAGTTTTATCCGTAGCAACAATGGCAGCAGGACTTGCAGTTGGATGTGGAAGTTCAGATAGTGGTTCTTCTGATGATAAGAGCAGCAAAGGTGACTGGGATTCTTCCAATGATATAACAATCGTTTCCAGAGAAGATGGCTCAGGAACAAGAGGAGCGTTCATCGAACTTTTCGGAATTGAAGAAAAGAAAGACGGCGAAAAAGTAGACATGACAACAGATGATGCACAGATCACAAACAGCACATCCGTAATGCTTACAACAGTAGCCGGAGATGATTACGCAATCGGTTATGTATCACTCGGATCTTTAAATGATACTGTAAAAGCTTTAAAGATCGATGGTGAAGAAGCAACAGAGCAGAACATCAAAGATGGAAAATACAAGATCTGCAGACCATTCAACATTGCAACAAAGAAAGGTGCAGACAATGAACTGGCAAAAGACTTCATCTCATATATCATGAGTAAAGAAGGACAGCAGGTAATCTCAGATAACGGATATATCGGAGATGATTCAGCAGAAGCTTATGCAGGAACAAAACCATCCGGAAAAGTTGTAGTCGGTGGATCTTCTTCTGTATCACCGGTTATGGAAAAACTGATCGAGGCTTATAAGAAAGTCAACACAGGAGCAGAGATCGAACTTCAGACAACAGACTCTACAACAGGTATGACATCAGCAATCGATGGAAGTTATGATATCGGAATGGCTTCTCGTGAATTACAGGATGATGAGAAAGACAAACTTGACAGTCAGGCAATCGCAACAGACGGTATCGCAGTTATTGTGAATAAAAACAACACAACAGATGAGCTGAGCAGCGATCAGGTAAAAGACATTTACACAGGCAATGCAGTTGCCTGGGATGAGGTAGTAAAATAATATGAAATCAAAAGCATGGACGGAAAAATTCATGCAGGTAATATTTGCAGTTGCCGCCTGCGCTTCGGTGCTGGCGGTTGCTCTCATTTGTATATTCTTATTTGCAAATGGTATTCCTGCAATGAGTAAGATTGGATTTGGAAAATTCTTAACCGGCGAGTTGTGGAGACCGAAAAATGATATTTACGGAATCTTTCCAATGATCGTCGGAAGTTTATATGTGACAGCAGGTGCAATCATCATTGGTGTACCGATAGGAATCCTGACAGCTGTATTTATGGCTTTCTATTGTCCGAAAGCAATCTACAGACCTTTGAAAATGGCTACGGAACTTCTGGCGGGAATTCCGTCCGTTGTATATGGATTCTTCGGACTGGTCGTTCTGGTACCGTGGGTAAGAGAAATCGGACGAAGTCTTCACCGGGGCGGCAACGGAAGCAGTATGATCACTGCATCCATTCTGCTTGGAATGATGATCCTGCCAACGATCATCGGTCTGACAGAATCAGCACTCAGAGCAGTTCCGACACAGTATTACGAAGGTGCTGTGGCACTTGGCGGAACACATGAAAGAGCAATCTTTACAGTTGTACTTCCGGCAGCAAAATCTGGTGTGGTCGCAGCAATCGTTCTTGGAATCGGACGTGCGATCGGAGAGACCATGGCTGTGATCATGGTAGCAGGTAACCAGCCGAGAATGCCGCGTGGAATCTTCCAGGGAGTCAGAACGCTGACAGCCAATATCGTAATCGAGATGGGATATGCATCGGGACTTCACAGAGAGGCACTGATCGCAACAGGTGTGGTACTTTTCGTATTCATCCTGCTTTTGAACTTCTGTGTGGCACTTTTGAACAGGGGGAAGAATCATGAATAATAATGAAATGACTTTGAAAGACAAATTAAAAGCCTATACGAGAACACCGGGTTCTCTGATCGTGATGCTTCTGGTCATGCTTTCAGCGATCCTTACATTTGCAGTACTGATATTCCTGATCGTGTACGTAGTTGTCCACGGAGTGCCGTATCTGAAGCCGTCGATCTTTTCGCTTCATTATACATCAGAGAATGCATCCCTGATGCCGGCGCTTATTAATACCGTGATTATGACATTTTTATCACTTTTGATCGCTGTTCCATTTGGTATCTTCTCAGCAATCTTCCTTGTGGAATATGCAAAGAGAGGAAACAAATTCGTAGAAGTCATCAGACTTACGACAGAGACATTGCAGGGAATTCCATCCATTGTATATGGACTTTTCGGAATGTTATTCTTCGTAACAACCTGCGGGTGGGGGTTTTCCATATTAGCAGGTGCATTTACCCTTGCGATCATGGTACTTCCGTTGATCATGCGAAGTACAGAAGAAGCATTGAAAGCCGTACCGGATTCATACAGAGAAGGAAGCTTTGGACTTGGTGCAGGAAAACTCCGTACCGTATTCCGCATCGTACTTCCGTCAGCGGTACCGGGAATCCTGGCAGGTGTGATCCTGGCGATCGGACGAATCGTCGGAGAGACAGCAGCGCTGATCTATACAGCGGGAACCGTTGCAAAGGTACCAAGTAGTGTATTCGGCTCCGGACGTACTCTTGCGGTTCATATGTACAACTTATCCAGTGAAGGACTTTATATGAATCAGGCATATGCAACAGCAGTTGTGCTTCTGGTACTGGTTGTACTGATCAATACTATATCAGGTATGATTGCAAAACGAATCACGAAATCGTAAAGAAAAGAATAGATGAGGAACAGGAAGGAATCTTAAATGAGTAAAATAAGTATTAAGAATATGGATCTGCACTATGGTGATTTCCATGCTCTGAAAAATGTGAATCTTGAGATAGAAGCGAATAAGATCACAGCATTTATCGGACCATCCGGATGTGGTAAATCTACATTGTTAAAATCCATCAACCGGATGAATGATCTGGTAGAAGGCTGCAGGATCGACGGACAGATTCTTCTGGACGGTCAGGACATTTTCCATGATATTGATGTGAATCTGCTTAGAAAAAGAGTCGGAATGGTATTCCAGAAACCGAATCCATTCCCGATGAGCATCTATGACAATGTTGCATACGGACCAAGAACACACGGAATCCGTTCGAAAGCAAAGCTGGATGATCTGGTAGAAAAATCCTTAAGAGATGCAGCCATCTGGAATGAATGTAAAGACAGATTAAAGACAAGCGCGCTTGGAATGTCAGGCGGACAGCAGCAGAGACTCTGTATCGCAAGAGCATTGGCTGTACAGCCGGAAGTTCTTCTGATGGATGAGCCGACAAGCGCACTTGATCCAATCTCTACATCGAAGATTGAAGACCTTGCGATGGAGCTGAAAAAAGATTATACTATCGTTATGGTAACACATAATATGCAGCAGGCTGTACGTGTATCAGATAACACAGCATTCTTCCTGTTGGGAGAAGTGATCGAGTATAATGAGACAGAAAAATTATTCTCCATTCCGGCGGATAAAAGAACAGAAGATTATATTACAGGGAGGTTTGGTTAAGATATGCGTAATCGATTTGATCAACAGTTGGAGTTACTTAATAAACAGCTTATTCACATGGGTGAGTTGTGTGAAGAGGCGATTGGAAAAGCAACGACTGCATTAAAAGAAGGAAGCATGGAACAGGCAGAGAAGGTAAGAATTGCAGATGAAGAGATCGATCAGGCGGAGACTGATATTGAAAGACTTTGCTTAAGACTTCTTCTTCAGCAGCAGCCGGTAGCAAGAGATTTGAGACAGATATCCGCAGCACTTAAGATGATTACCGATATGGAGCGCATCGGAGATCAGGCATCAGATATTGCAGAGATTATTATCACTGAAGACAAATCAGAAGCGCAGGATATTCCGATGATCATCAAGATGTCAGAGGCGGCCAGTAAAATGGTCCGTGACAGTGTCAATGCTTACGTAGAGAAAGATCTGGATCTGGCAAGAAAAGTAATGGAAAATGATGATGTGGTAGATGAACTTTTTGAGGAAGTGAAGACGACATTGATTAATTTCATTGCTGAAAATAAAGGTCTGCAAGGTGTGGAAGCAATCGATCTGATTATGGTTGCCAAATATCTGGAGCGTATTGCAGACCATGCAACGAATATCGCAGAGTGGGTGGAATTCTCAATTACAGGAATCCACAAATCATCTGTAGTATAAAGAAGGAGAATGAGGAATGATTTTTTGTGTAGAAGATGACGGTAATATACGGGAACTGGTGGTGTATACCCTGGAAAGTACAGGGTTTCAGGCACGCGGATTCGAAGATGGAAGTTCATTCCTTGAAGCTCTGGCATTAGAGACGCCAGAGCTTGTTCTGCTTGATATCATGCTGCCGGGAGAAGACGGAATGGAGCTTTTGAGAAAGTTAAAAGCATCAAAGAAAACGAAAGACATTCCTGTTATTATGGTTACGGCAAAAGGTGCAGAATATGACAAAGTAAAAGGACTGGATGCCGGGGCTGATGACTATGTGACGAAACCTTTTGGTATGATGGAACTGATCTCACGTATCAAGGCGGTATTAAGACGCAGTGCGAAGGGAAGTGTATCCAGTGAAGATACATTTGAGATCGGAGAGATCCGGTTAGATCCAAAGAAACATGAAGTGACAGTTCATGGAGAGGTAGTGAATCTGACCCTGAAAGAATATGAATTACTGAAGCGCCTGATGAAGAATTCGAACATTGTGCTTACCAGAGACCAGCTTCTGGAGGATATCTGGGGTTATGATTTCGACGGGGAGACGAGAACCGTGGATGTGCATGTCAGAACCTTAAGACAGAAGCTCGGAGATGCAGGTGAACAGATTGAGACGGTCCGGGGAGTCGGATACCGTATGAGTAGGTAATAATATGAAACAAAGTATGAGAAAAAAGATCCAGAGCAGTATGATCCTTGTGATTGCGCTGACATTGATCATAGCCTATGCGATTACTACACTGGTCGTATATCGCCAGACGATCCATATCATGGAAGGCGAAGTCAGACAGGAGGCGGATTATATCAATGTAGCAATCGATACCTCCGGAGAATCTTATCTGAAGATAATGGATAAGGTGCATAAGGATACAAGAATTACACTGATCGATTCAGACGGAAATGTAAAATATGATTCCAAAGAAGATGAAGTAACGTTTCAGAATCATAAGAACCGTCCGGAAGTAAAAGAAGCATTAAAAACAGGAAGCGGACAGGACATTCGAGAGTCCAATACGCTGAATAAAGAGATGTTCTATTATGCAGTGAAATTGGAAAATGGAGATATCCTGCGTGTATCAAAGACGGTAGATACCGCATTCCGGACAGCGATGAAAGTATTTCCGGTGATGGGACTGATCGCAGTGATCATGCTTGCATTTGCAAGTGCACTTGTAAAATGGCAGGTAACGCGACTGATCCGTCCGATCAACAGACTGGATCTTGAGAATCCATTGGAGAATGACGTGTACGAAGAATTAACACCACTTTTACAGAGTATCGATAAGCAGAATAAAGAAAAAGATGCGGTTGCCAATATGAGAAAAGAATTCTCGGCAAACGTGTCGCATGAATTAAAGACTCCGCTTACATCTATTTCAGGTTATGCGGAGATTATGAAAAATGGATTGGTAAAACCGGAAGATATGACGGGGTTTGCAGAACGTATTTATAATGAAGCAAGCCGCCTGATCACGCTGGTAGAAGATATTATCAAGTTATCCAAACTGGATGAGGGCAATGTAGAGCTGGAAAAAGAAGAAGTAGATCTTTATAAGTTGACAAGAGAGATCTTGACCAGACTTTCGCCACAGGCAGCGAAGAGAAAAGTACATGTAGAGGTGACGGGAGAGCCGGTAGAATACGTGGGAATCCGCCAGATCCTGGATGAGATGATCTACAATATCTGTGAAAATGCGATCAAGTATAACAAAGAAGGCGGAAAGTTAACCGTCTGGGTAGGCAATACCCTGCAGGGCAAGAAAATCTGTGTCACAGATACCGGAATCGGAATACCGGAAAATGAAACGGATCGTATCTTCGAACGTTTCTATCGTGTAGATAAAAGCCATTCCAAAGAAACCGGCGGAACCGGCCTTGGACTGTCAATCGTAAAACACGGAGCCATGCTTCACGGAGCCAAGATCCATGTAGACAGTAAACTGGGCGAAGGAACGAAGATAGAGCTCATATTTTAATTGAGAAACTACAGACAGGTTATGAAATAAGAAGTAAAAAGATAGAATATAGCAGAAAAAGCGGATTCCAGGCCCAGCACACGGAATCCGTAACAAACTAAGCGCAAAAGATCATGTATATTATAATGAAAATAAAACATTTATCTATGCAGTGTCGTTAAAGGATGGAGAAGATACTATTTCTGTAACATTTGGTAAAGGAAAATATCAATTAAGCCATGTACAGGCATATCTCGGCAGTCTGCCGGAACGGTCAAAAACGTTATATCAGTCAGAAGTTCAGGTGGATAAAAAGCTGACGAAAGATAATGTGATACAGGGAACGATACAGGTAAAGAATGATGGCTGGTTCATTACATCCATCCCATATGACACACATTTTAAGATGTACATCGATGGAAAAGAGACGAAGATACAAAAGGTAAATACAGCATTTCTTGGATGTGAGATCGGAAGTGGGAAGCATGAAGTGAGGATCGTCTATCATGCACCGGGGGCAACAGCAGGAAAAGTATTTTCAATGATTGGAATAGTCGGATTCGTGTTATTACTTGTATTGTAATGACACGATGATATCTATATGCAGCAGCAGATTTGCGGAAAATCACTGCTGTATATTTGCATTTTATAAAAAAGAAGAGTATGATGTTAAATGTTTTTTTATACTTGAATAAGGAAGAAAAATGGAAACAGACAACAGGGTAAGACGAGGATGAGAACATGAAGATCATAGAAACATATGGAAATTATATAGAAAAATGGAGTAATG